>NZ_VBZC01000013.1:0-191480 GCF_005786655.1 Streptomyces montanus | reverse complement strand
AGGGCGAACAGGCCGACGGCGCCGACCACCGGGCCACCGGGGATGCCGGCGCGCACCGCTTGGACGTCCACCCAGACCGCGGCGGCCGCGGCCCAGCCGGCCAGCCCGGCGACCCACCCGCCGCGCACGGCCGCGCGGAAGTCGGCGACGAACTCCCGCCAGCCGCCGCCCTGATGGGTCGTACGCCGCCGCAGATGCCGCGCCCCGGCGGCGAAGGCGGCGGGGTAGGTGACCACGGGCAGCGAGGCGACGGCGATCCACACCCCGGTGAGCAGGCACTCGGCGAAGAGCCCGAACCGCTCAGCGAACGCGGACTCCCGCGGCGCACGGCCTGTCTTGACAGGTGCCTGGCTCATCCCGCACCTCAGCCCTTCAGGCCCGATGTGGCCATGCCGTCGATCAAGTAGCGCTGGAAGGCCAGGAAGAAGGCGAGTACCGGCAGGAGGGCGACGAGCGACATGGCGATCATGCCTCCGTAGTTCGCCAGTCCTTCCTGGTCGACGAACATCTTCAGGCCGAGCGAGACCGTGTACTTGTCGGGCTCGTTGAGGTAGATCAGCGGGCCCATGAAGTCGTTCCAGGAGTTGATGAAGGTGAAGATCGCGCTGGTGATCAGGGCCGGGCGGCACAGCGGGAGCACGATCGACCAGTAGATGCGCAGGTGTCCGCAGCCGTCGAGGCGGGCCGCCTCGTCGAGCTCCTTGGGCAGGTTGCGCATGAACTGCATCATCAGGAAGACGAAGAACGCTTCGATGGCGAGGTACTTGCCCAGCAGGAGCGGGGTGTACGTGTTGATCAGGTTCATGTTGCGGAACAGCACGTACTGCGGGATGAGCAGCACGTGGTAGGGCAGCAGGAGTGTGCCGATCATCAGCGTGAACAGCAGATTGCGGCCCGCGAACTTGATCTTCGCGAAGGCGTACGCAGTCAGCGAGCAGGAGATCAGGATCCCGACCACCGAACCGACCGCGAGGAAGAGCGAGTTGAGGAAGAACGTGGAGATCGAGATGTCCGCGATGCCCTCGGCGAGGCCCGTGTAGTTGGAAGTGATCGGAGAGCCGGGGAAGAGATCCAGGCTGCCTACGATGTCTTCGCTCTTCTTGAAGGAACCGCCGATGACCCAGATCACCGGATAGAGGATGACCGCGAGGATCACCAGGGATCCGAGGTGCCAGGCGAGCGAACCGGGCAGCCTGCGCCGGAAGTTGCCCGCCTTCGTCGACTGGGCCGGAGCCGGCGTGATGTCTGTGGCCTGCGCGCTCATCGGGCGCCCTCCTCGTAGTGCACCCAGCGCTTCTGGGACCAGAACAGCACCGCCGTCACCAGGGCGACCGCGACCAGCAGCATCCAGGCCATGGCGGATGCCAGACCCATCCGGCTGTTCTCGAAGCCCTGGACGTAGAGGTAGCAGGTGTAGACCATCGAGCCGTCCGCTGGTCCACAGGCGTTGCCTCCGGCGCCGCCGCCGACGATGTACGCCGAGCTGAAGATCTGGAAGGAGTGGATGGTCTCCAGAAGGACGTTGAAGAAGAGGACCGGGGAAATCATCGGCAGCGTGATGTTCCAGAACCGCCGCAGCTTGCCCGCCCCGTCGACCTCGGCCGCCTCGTACAGCTCACGCGGGACCTGCTTGAGACCGGCGAGGAAGATGACCATGGGGGCGCCGAACTGCCAGACGGTGAGCGCCACCAGGCTGTAGATGATCATGTCCGGATCGCCGGTCCAGCCACCGACGTTCACCCCGAAGATCTTCTGCGTACGGTCGACGATGGCGTCGTCCGAGAAGATCGCCTTCCACACGATGGCGACGGAGACGCTCGCCCCGATCAGCGAGGGCGCGTAGAACGCCGCCCGGTAGAAGGCCTGTCCGCGCCGCTTCTGGGCAAGGAGCAGCGCCACGCCGAGGGCGGCGAGCAGCTTGAGCGGGGTACCGACGACGACGTACCACATCGTCACCTGCACCGAATGGCGCCAGCGGGGGTCGGCGAACATCTCGGAGAAGTTGTCGAGGCCGATCCACTTGGGAGAGTCGAACAGGTTGTAGTCGGTGAACGCGAAGTAGAGCGAAGCGATCATCGGGCCTGCCGTGAGCAGCAGGAATCCGGCGATCCAGGGGGACATGAAGAGATAGCCGGCCAGGTTCTCCCGGCGGCCCCGCCGCTTGAGGGCGGCGGGGCGCGTGGAGTTCACCGGACCGTGCCGCGGCTCGGAGCCCTTGGCCAGGGCATCCGTCGCAGGGGCCTGTGTCACGGTGGTTCCCATCAGCTGCTGAGAGCAGTCTTCGACTCGGTGAAGAACTGCTTGACGGCGTCGTCCACCGACCGCTTGCCCAAGCCGAGTTCCTCACCGATGCGCAGGAACGCGGCCTCGCAGACGTCGGCGCCGTTCGGGTGCGGGGTGATGGGTTCCAGGACGCCCGCGGCGACGAGGGACTCCTCGTAGGCGGCTATCTCCTTGTTGACCGGGTCGGTCGGCTTGTACGCGTCGTACTGTGCCTGCGTGGCGGGCACACCGCGGTCGTAGCCCATGATCTTGGCGACCTCGGGGTCGTGCACCATGAAGTCGATGAACTGGGCGACTTCCTTGGGATGCTGGGTGCGCTTGGAAGCGCTGAGCATGAGGGAGCCGAGGTACTGGCCGGTCTTCTTGCCGTCCGTGGTCGGGATCGGGGCGAGGCCGTACTCGCTCTTCCCCTCGGCCGAGTAGCGGACGGTGAAGTTGTCCCAGGTGAACTCGCCGCCCGAGAGCTCCGCGGCGACCGCGGACTTGGGCTTGATCTGGGCGACCTTCTTTTGGTCGGCGTAGACGCCCGACTCGACACCCTTCTCGGCCTTCGTCCACCAGTCCGTCAGATCCGCCTCGGTGAAGCCGAGACCGTCCTCGGTAAAGAACGCCTTGCCGTTCTGGCGCAGGTAGAGGTCGTAGAGGTACATGACGTTGTACGGGCCGGTGTCGCCGGCACGCCCCGACTTGTCCCGGATCTTCTTCATCGCCGCGTCGAAGTCGTCCCAGGTCCAGCCCTGCTTCGGCGTCACGCCCGCCTTCGTGTACACCGGCTTGTCGATGACCAGAGCCATCGAGTTGGAGCCGACCGGCACCCCGAGGAGCTTGCCGTCGATCTCGCCGAACTTCTCCAGGCCGGCACGGAAGCCGTCCGTGGAGAGGTTGCCCGCCTTGACCTGCTCACTGAGATCAAGCAGCACATTCTTCGCGTCGTATTTGCGCAGGAATCCGATGGCATTCTGGAAGACATCCGGGGGATTGCCACCGGAGGCCTGGGTGTTGAACTTCTTCCAGAAGTCGAGGTACGGCTGGAAGTCCGTTTTCACCTTGATCTTCGGGTACTTCTTTTCGAAGAGCTTGATGGTCTGATTGATCCGCTTGGCGCGATCTTCGGCACCCCACCAGGCGTAACGGATGGTCACCGTCCCGTCCCCCGCACCGCTGTCGCCACCGCAGCCCGTCAGCGCGGCGAGCCCCAGCGCCGCCACCGACGCTCCGCCCGCCTTGAGGACCGTCCGCCTCTCAACACTCCCGTTGTTACCCACAGTAGGGCCCTCCCCGCGATGTTACGACCGCCGCCATGAATCGTTTCAAGTAAGCGCTTGCTGGCACAAGGTACGGAGGCCCTCCGGGCACGTCAATGATTCAGACAGGATTTGATGTGGGCGAGGCCGCGAGCACGAGGGCGTGAACGGGGCTGATTTGGCAGGGGTGTTGGGTGACTGCGCAGGTGAGACGGATGGGGTCGACCGGTCGAACGGGCGTCGAGGGAAGGAAGTTGATGTGGTGTCAGACAGATTGTTGGTGAGGGAGTGGGGAGTTGAGGGATGGGAAGGGCCCGGGCAGTGACAGCTCGGGGTGGAGGGCGAGATGACAGAGGGCCGGGGCGACGACCACGCCGGGGCAGCCATGGCGAGGTGGGCAGCGTCCGGGGGTGGCCGCGGTGAGGCGGAGCTCGGAGTGTGCGGAGGGGAACACACGCGAAGGCACCAGGTTGCGGCGACGGCGTGGACTGCGCGCCGGGTCCCCGAGACCGCCCCGAGTTGCCGGGGACGAGGTGGGGCTCTCGCGGGGCACGAGCGCCGGTTACCGCACCGGACGCAGGAAGGAATGCAGGCAAATCTGCAGATCGCAGCCTCGGAGAGCCGTAGCGCCCCGGCGGCGGTCGCGCCCCGCGAAGTGGTCCGGTGTGTACGAGGTTCAAGGCCGTGCCGCTCACGATGGAAGCCGTGCCGCCCTCGCCCGGCGAACATGAACAGTCGCAAACGGCTGCAACCGCGGACAGCTCGGATGCAGGCGGACGCAGGCAGCCGGAGAGCCGGACCGGACACCGGACGAGACCGGGCCGACCGGACCCGGATGCGGGCGGCGAAGCCTCGCGGCGCTGGACGGGGCGCCTACGCGACCTGCGCCGTGGCGAGGGCTGAGGGGGCGAGGGCTGAGGCACGGGCGGGCACCGAGGCCCGGGCTGGGGCGGGGCCGGGATCAGGGCCGGCCGGAAACGACGAAGGCGGCCCGTCTGCGATTCCGCAGGCGAAGGCCGCCAGTCATACGTGGGCGATACTGGGATCGAACCAGTGACCTCTTCGGTGTGAACGAAGCGCTCTCCCGCTGAGCTAATCGCCCGGGCGCAGGAAGAACATTACCCCATGTCAGGAGGTGCTTCCGACCGCCCACCGAGCACGCGGAACCGAGCCGTTATTCCTTGATCTTCCACGGCATCTCTAAACCGAAGCGCCAGAGGTAGACCCCCACCAGCACCCCGATGATCACCAGACCGATCGTCGTCAGGATGATGTTCCTGCGCCGCACCCTGGGATCGAGCGCCCGCTGCGTCGCCTCGGTGACCTTGCGCTTCGTCCAGCGAAGCACCAGTTGCGCCCAGACGAACTCGGTCGCCCAGATCGCCATGCCGCCGAAGATGACCAGCCACCCCGGACCGGGCAGCGGCAGCATGATCACGCCACCCACCACGATGGCCAGCCCCACCACGAAGACGCCCACTTGCCAGCTCAGGTGGAGCATGCGCCGGGCCTTGATGAATTCCGGTGCACGGGACCCGAGCGCCCGCTCGCGTGCTGTTTCGTCGGCCGCCGTCACGACCTTCCCCGTTTCGTCACTCCCCGTGTTCATACGGCCAAACCCTACCGGACAGAAACCAGTCACCGGAATGGTCGTACGCGACGAACGCATACTCGGCCGGATGAGCTACGTAAAGACACGCAAAACACTCAGAGGGGTTTACAACGGCACCGTAGGTGGCATGTCGATTTCGCCGACGTGCGAATCCCCGAGCGCACACTGAGCGAAAGGCCCTGGCGCTTATGAACACCACGGTCAGCTGCGAGCTGCACCTGCGCCTCGTTGTGTCGAGCGAGTCCTCACTGCCTGTTCCCGCAGGACTGCGGTATGACACGGCCGATCCCTACGCCGTGCACGCCACCTTCCATACCGGAGCCGAGGAGACCGTCGAGTGGGTGTTCGCCCGCGACCTCCTCGCCGAGGGCCTGCACCGGCCCACGGGCACCGGCGACGTCCGCGTCTGGCCGTCCCGCAGCCACGGTCAGGGCGTCGTCTGCATCGCCCTGAGCTCCCCGGAGGGGGAGGCTCTGCTCGAGGCCCCGGCGCGGGCCCTGGAGTCGTTCCTGAAGCGAACGGACGCCGCCGTGCCCCCAGGCACGGAACACCGCCATTTCGATCTCGACACGGAGCTCTCGCACATCCTGGCGGAAAGCTAGGGCGAGGCCCCGCACAAAGCCGCCCGGCGCCGTCCACTCGGGGAGACGGCTCGGGCTCAGACAACCGCATATGGCACACACCGGCGCCGTCGCCGCGGAATCCCGCGGAGGCGGCGCCGATGCGCGGTACCGGTGCCCGTGCGGGGTGCCGGTGCCCGTAGCCGTGCGCGGTGCCGCTGCGCTGCCCGATGCCCGTGCCCGATGCCCGTGCCCGTGCCGGTGCTCCATGACCGGTGCTCGTGCCCGCGCCCGGTGCTCGTGCCCGCGCCGGTGCGCTGTGCCCGCGCCGGTGCGCTGTGCCCGTGCCGGTGCGCTGTGCCCGTGCCGGTGCGCTGCGCGGTACCCGTGCCCGGTGCCCGTGCGTGGTGCCGGTGCGCTGCCTGGTGCCCGTGCTGTGTGCCGGGGCGCGGTACCCCTGCGTGGTGCCGGTGCGCTGCGCGGTACCCGTGCGTGGTGCCGGTGCGTGCGCGGTACCCGTGCCCGATGCCCGTGCCCCATGCCCGTGCCCGGCGCCCGTGCCGGTGCCGGCGCCCGTGCCGGTGCCGGCGCCCACGCCGATGCCGGTGCGCAGTACCCGTGGCCGATGCCCGTGCCCGGTGCCCGTGCGTCGGCTCGACGTATGTTCGGCTCCACCGGACGTACGCTCGACACCATCACCCGTGCCGGCCGCTCCGCGTGTCCGGCTGTTCGACGCGGCCGGCGCCGAGGCCTCGTGTCGCACAGCCGCTAGCATCGGCGAGCATCGGCGGGCGTCCGCCCGACCCCCCAGGCCAGGGAGCGAAACGTGCTGATCACCCACGACACCCGGTGCGCCCTCGACACCGTGGTCGATCTGGTGAACACCGCACCGGAGGACGACACGACGGACGGGCTCGCGAATATCGCGGCCCTGAACGATTTCGTACGAACCCACGAGATCAGCGATGTCGGCACGCTGTCCGAACTCGATCTCTCGGCGGTACGCAAGATCCGCGGGCGCTTCGCCGGGGTCTTCGCGGCGTCCGATGCCCGGACCTCCGCCGCGCTGATCAACGAGCTGGTCGCCGCGGCGGGCACCACGCCCCGGCTCACCGACCACGACGGCTACGACTGGCATGTGCACTACTTCGCGCCCGGTGCGTCCGTCGCGGACCATCTGGCGGCCGACTGCGGAATGGCTCTGGCGTTCTTCGTGGTGGCGGGGGAACAGGAGCGCCTGCGGCGCTGCGAGGCGCCCGACTGCCGGCGTGCCTTCGTCGACCTCTCCCGCAATCGCTCCCGCCGCTACTGCGACAGCCGGACCTGCGGAAACCGCCTGCACGTGGCCGCCTACCGGGCGCGGCGCAAGGAGGCGGCCGGCTGACGGAGCCCTCGGCGGGTGACGCCAGGGACTCCGCATACGGCTCAGAGCAGCAGCAGATCGTGCAGCGAAGCCATGAGCAGGAGACAGCCGATCACCGCAAGGAAGATCATCAGCGGTGGCTGGGAAAGTGCGAAGAGACAACCTCGCCGCTCCTCGGGAGGCACGGCGGTGTCGCTCTGTGTTGTGTCCAGCATCTCGCGGGCGATGATGGCGCAGCTGAGACTCCCGGGGCGATCAACACGCCCGGAAAATGGGGTAGTTAGCCGAAATCCGTGACGCGACCGTCCAGCATCTGGGATAGCGGGCGCGACATGGGGGCCTTCCGTGGGCCGTCCGGCTCACTGTGTCGTTTCAGAACGGCATGTGCCGTGCCCCGTCGGCGTCAAATGCCGTGCTTCTTCAGGATGGCTTCGATGTCGCTGAAGTCGTCCGACGAGTCGGCCGCGCGAGGTTTGGCCTTGGGCTGGGGACGGGTCGCCGGGGGCTTCGCCGGACCCAGCGAGGGCGCCGAGGCCGCGGGAGCGACCGCCTCGCTCTGCGCGGCCCGGGCGGCCGCCTTGCGCTCTTTTCGTGTCCCGCCGCCACGCCGCTCGACGGCGCGCGTCGTCATGAACAGCAGCCAGGAGACGCCGAGCACCCCGAAGCCCGCCCAGGCCACCGGACTGAAGGCGGTCTCAGCCGCCCACTCGACGGCCCCGGTCATCACCAGGCCGAGGGGGACCAGCGAGTACGCCACCAGGCGGGCCGCCTTGAGGAAGCGCTTGCGATACGCGGTGACCGCGGCGATGCCCAGGCCGGCCGCGGAGACGGCGGAACAGACGGTCTCGGCAATCATCCGGTCCTCCAGGCAGGGATGGGTCGAGCGACTTGCTGCGTCTCTTCCATCCTGCACCGCTCCGTGCCCGGTATGCCATGGTCCGAGCAGACCCTAGGGTCATCTCCGGGTCGCCTCCTCCTCAGGGCCCGGTGGGCTGTGCAAGGCTCGGTGGGTTCTGCGAGGCTCGGTCGAGCGCTGTAGGACACTGGTTCCCATGAGTGACTCCTCCCCCACACGCCCCGTCGTCCCCGTCCTGGACGTGTGGTGCGAACTCCAGTGCGCCGACTGCCGCAGCGCCCTCGACGACCTGCGCGCGCTGCGGGCCCGCTACGGTGACCGGCTTGAGCTGCGGCTGCGGCACTTCCCGCTGGAGAAGCACAAGCACGCGTTCGCGGCCGCGCAGGCCGCCGAGGAGGCCGCGGAACAGGGCCGGGCCTGGCCGTACGTCGAGGCGGTGCTGGGCCGCGTCGAGGAACTGGACCGCGGGGGAGAACCCTTCCTGGTCGAGGTGGCTCGCGAACTCGGCCTGGACGCCGAGGAGTTCGACACCGCCCTGGTGGACGGCCGGCACATCCTGATCGTCGACGCCGACCAGGCCGAGGGCAAGGCCATCGGCGTGACCGGCACCCCGACGTACGTCATCGACGGCGAGCGTCTCGACGGCGGCAAGAGCCAGGAGGGGCTGCGCGAGCGCGTCGAGGCGATCGTGGACCGGCTGCTGGCCGGGCAGGAGGCCTGACCTCCGCGACCTCCATGCCCCCCCACGTCCTCTACGGTCTTTACGGCTTTACAGCAGGCTCTTGGAAACGTGGTAAGTGGTCGTCTCGTAGCCGAGTGACTCGTAGAGCCGCTCGGCCGGGGTGTTCTCCGCGAAGACGTTCAGGCCGATCCCGGTCCGTCCGGCGGCGATCGCCTGCGCCTCCGCCAGCAGCATCAGCGCACGGCCGTGTCCCCGGCCCCGGTACCGTTCGTCGGCCTCCACGTCGTAGACGAACGCGATGCCGTCGCCCGCCGACAGCCACAGTGTGCCGACCTGTGTGCCTTCGTGTTCGAGGACGCTGAACACCATGCCCTCAGTGGCGAACCCGGCCGGCAGCGCGGCGGCATGGTCCCGCTGTGCCTTGGCGCGGGCCTCGGCCTCGGGCACGCCACGGGCGATCCAGTCCCGGACGTAGGCCTCCGTGCCGCGCTCGAGCCAGGGCGCGAACTCCGCCTCCGTCATCGGGCGGCTCCGGCTGCCGGCGGGCAGTGCGGGCGGGGTGTCGCCGAGCCGCTTCTCCATGTTGCGGGAGCGCACCACGTAACCGAGCGCCGTGGCCAGCCGCAGAGCGGCCTCCGCGGCGGCGGGCACCGCCGCCTCGATCCGCCGGCAGCCCCAGCCTCGCGCCACCTCCTCGGCGGCGAGCGCGGCCACGGTGCCCCGCCCCCGACGGCGGTCCGGCTCATCAATCCCCAGCTCACGGATCTGGGCCACGGACGGGCCGAAGGCGGCGTGGGTCGCGAGGTGTATCGCACCGACGGGACGGCTGTTCACGCACACCGTGAAGTGGCGTGACAGCGCCCCGTCGGCTGCGCGCTGAAGCGGCTCGGTCGGCCGCAGGGTCGTGGTCATCAGGGGTGTTTTACCCGCGCAGCGCCTTTGCGTCATCCGATTAGGGCCGTCGGCGCCCATGTCACGGGTCCAGGTCGTTCCCGGCCCGCTCGTCGAAGATCCGCATGGCCTTGGCGGTCACCGGCCCCCGTGCACCAGGGAGTTCGCGCGAGTCGACCCGGTGAACGGCCTGCACATCGCGCAGTGTCGAGGTCACGAAGACCTCTTCGGCGCGTTCCAAAACATCCAGCGGCAGGTCGGTCTCCTTGGCGCCGGTCCACGCGACGGTGAGCGCACGGGTGATGCCCGCGAGACAGCCGGAAGCGATCGGCGGGGTGTGCAGCTCGCCGTCGACGACCACGAAGACGTTGGATCCGGTGCCCTCGCACAGTTGCCCCACGGTGTTCGCGAACAACGCCTCGGACGCCCCCTGTTCGCGCGCGCGGGCGAGGGCGACGACATTCTCGGCGTACGACGTGGTCTTGAGGCCGGTGAGCGCGCCACGCTCGTTACGGGTCCAGGGCACGGTGATCACGGCGGTCGAGTCAGGACGGCGAGAGGACTCGCCCAGGGCGACGACGAGAGTCGGGCCGTGCTCGCCGCGGTCGGAGCCGAGCGGGGAGAGACCGCCGGTGTACGTGATCCTCAGGCGGCCCAGCGGCATCGGGTTGGCCTCCACGACGGCGGCGCAGGCCCGGCGCACCTCGTCGAGGTCGGGCTCGGGCAGTCCGAGCCCGCCGGCCGAACGCGCCAGGCGGTCGAGGTGGCGGGTGAGCGCGAACGGCCGGCCGTCGACCGCCTTCACGGTCTCGAAGACGCCGTCGCCCACGGTCAGCCCATGGTCGAGGACGGAGACACGGGCCGACTCGATGTCCTGCAACCCGCCGTCGAGCCAGATCTTCACCTAGGGGTTCCCTTCATCCGCGTCGTACGCCCCTGTTGCACCGTACGCCCCTGTATACGCCCTCGACGTATACACCCCCGACGTATACGCCCCTGACGCTACAGCGAGCAGTCGCGCGGCTTTCAGCTCGGTCTCCTGCCACTCACGCTCGGGGTCCGAACCCCAGGTGATACCGGCGCCGGAGCCGAAGCGCAGCACGGCGGCGTCCTCGGCGGACCTGTCGATCCAGAAGGTGCGGATGCCGACGGCCAGTTCCCCGGTCCCCCGGTCGGCGTCGACCCAGCCGATGCCACCGCAGTACGGGCCGCGGGGCGCGGTCTCCAGGGCCTCGATGATCCGCAGGGCGCTGGACTTGGGAGCTCCGGTGACCGAGCCGGGCGGAAACGTGGCCTCCAGCAGCTCCGGCCAGCCCGCGTCCTCGCGCAGTTCGCCGCGCACCGTCGAGACGAGGTGGACCAGGCCGGGATGCTTCTCGACGACGCACAGGTCGGGGACGGTCACCGTGCCGGTGGCGCAGACCTTCCCGATGTCGTTGCGGACGAGGTCCACGATCATCACGTTCTCGGCGTGATCCTTCTCCAGGAGGTCCGCCTCGGTATGTCCGGTGCCCTTGATCGGGCCGGATTCCACGATCCGGCCGGTCCGGCGCAGGAAGAGTTCGGGGGAAGCGGTGGCCGTCTCGACGCCATGATCACGGAGGCGGATCGTTCCGGCATAGGGTGCCGGGTTGCCACGGGCGAGCAGCGCGGTGAGCGCGTCCACGTCGGCGTCCTCGGCGACCGGTGCCGACAGGACCCTGCAGAGGTTCGCCTGGTAGACCTCACCGGCCGCGATGTACTCCCGTATGCGCCCCACGCCGGCCGTGTACGCGGCGTGGTCGAGCGACGACGTCCAGTCGTCCACCGCGGGCCCCCGCCACTGCCCCGGTACCGGCGCGGGCACGAGATCGTGACGTACGTCACGGAAGCGGGCGCACACGAGACGCCCCTCGAAGGAGGCGGATACGGCCCAGAAGCCACGGGAGTCCAGGGCCGCCGGGTCGCTGGTCACATCGAGGAGGCCGGTCGCGACCAGGCCGCCGAAGCGGGCGAGAGCAGGGAGGTCGTGCACGGCTGTGAGTCTATGGCGGGTGACCTCCGGGCGCCTCGGCCGCGTCTCCCCGCGGTCGCACCGCAGCACGCTGCACAAACGCGTTTTTGTACTGGCCCCGGAATCCGCTAGAGTTCAACACGTCGTCGGGACGCGCAAGCCAACCGAAACGACAGGCGGACGTAGCTCAGTTGGTAGAGCGCAACCTTGCCAAGGTTGAGGTCGCGAGTTCGAACCTCGTCGTCCGCTCGCAGGAGCAGGGGATCTTCCCGACCCCCGGCATACCTGGTGGAGTGGCCGAGAGGCGAGGCAACGGCCTGCAAAGCCGTCTACACGGGTTCAAATCCCGTCTCCACCTCCAAGGACGATTAGCTCAGCGGGAGAGCGCTTCCCTGACACGGAAGAGGTCACTGGTTCAATCCCAGTATCGTCCACTGGTCCGGCTCACCGGATCCCGCGCGATTAGCTCAGCGGGAGAGCGCTTCCCTGACACGGAAGAGGTCACTGGTTCAATCCCAGTATCGCGCACGCACCATGCACTACCAGCGGGCCCCGTCGCACGACCGACGGGTCCCGTCCGCGGTTCCACCCCGGCGCGATTAGCTCAGCGGGAGAGCGCTTCCCTGACACGGAAGAGGTCACTGGTTCAATCCCAGTATCGCGCACCAGCCGAAGCCCCCGGCCGTCTCGTACGGCCGGGGGCTTTGTGGTGCTCAAGTCCTGCTCCCGCTCAGAAGGATTCCCGAGAGTGCTCAGGACGAGAAGAGCATGTGGCCGAAGCTCTTGTGGCGCTTGTGACCGTAATGACCGCCATGGCCTCCGTGGCCTCCGTGGCCACCGTGCGGGGCGCCCCACGCGGGTGCGGGAGCGGACGGGTAGGACTGAGGGGCGGCCGGGGGTGGCGGCGCGGGCTGCTGCCACTGGGACTCCAGGCGGGTCAGCGACTCCAGCTCGCCGTAGTCGAGAAATATCCCGCGGCAGCCGCTGCACTGCTCGATCTGGACGCCGTTGCGGTTGTACGTATGCATGGGCGCTCGGCACTTCGGACACTGCATGTCGGCTCAACTCCTCGCCGGTCGGTACTGCTTCGCCAGGACAGACACTGCCCGGCTTCGGTCGGTTGCACCCTACTTCGACGGACCCGCCGGCAACTCCGGCGGGTGAGCGGCCATTCGGTCACAGGCGTCGATCACGGCCTGCTCCACCTCGTCGAGCGGACGGCCGGCCTCCGCCGCCTTCGCGATCGCCAGGGCCGCGGTCTGCACGCTGAGGGCGCGGGCCGGGATGTCCAACGCGGGCCAGGGGTCGGCATCCGCGGGGACGGCCGGGCCGTCGGCCTTCTGATACGCCGCCAGGAACCGGGTCCACTCGTCGGGCGGGAGGAGGCCGCAGGCGAACCAGGCGGCGGGCCGGGCGAGATCCCACGCCGGCTCGCCCCACCCGACGTCGTCGATGTCGATCAGCAGCCACTCGCCGGCCGGGGCGCGAACCAGCTGACCCAGGTGCAGATCGCCATGGCACAGCATGGGCCGGTGCGGCATCGGCGCCTCACCCCTGGCCCAGGCGGGCAGGACGGACCAGGCACGCAGGACCGGGGCGGCCGCGGGGTGTGGGCCCGCCGCTCGGAGGCGGGCGACGGCGCGGGCCGCCTTCGCCGGGCCGCGCATCGGAGGGAGGCCGGGCGGGAGGGCGGCCGCCGGTGTCCGGTGGAGGCGGGCGAGGAGGGTGGCGGCGTCCTCCCAGGGGGCGGCCTCGGGTGTGTCGGGGTCCACGGGGGTGCCGTAGGGCCAGAACGTGACCAGGCGGCCGTGCAGGTCGACGGCGCCCGCGCCGAGGGGCGGCAGCAGGACACCGGTGAGCGCCGGGTGCGCGGCGACGGCCATCCGGGCGGCCAGCTCGTCGGGGTCGGTGCCGGGGGCGTGCGCCTTCGCCACGGTGTCGGCGTGCCGGACGACGGTGCCGTCGGGGCGGTCGGCCAGGACGGTGGTGTCCGTACCGCAGCCGCACCGGTCCGCTGCCGGGTGGACCGCGGCTCGTACTCTCGCGGTCAGCGCGGGCACAACGCCTGCGGTCACTCGGGCCCTCCTGGGGTCGTACGTCGCCGGATCTGCCCCCGCGAGCGTACGCAGACAAGAGCAATGCCCGCGCAGCTCCCCAGCTGCGCGGGCATTTGTGCCGTCCGCCGCACCCCCGTCCCCACGGGGTTTCATGGCCGGATGTCCCCGCCCGGACCGCTCTTCCGGGCCTGGGGCGCCGCTCAGCGCCCCAGCATCACGCCCACGGACGACGCCTGTGTGACCACTGCTTCCCAGCCGCCGAAGACGACCACGAGCAGGGCTGCCAGGGGGAGGACCATGGCCGTCGCCACCAACGGGTGGCGCTGACCGGACCGGCGGGTACCGAACGCGGCGATGTACGCCCTGCGTCCCCGCGTGCGGATCATCGTCCGCGATGCAGTGTCCGCCATGGTCCCTCTCCTGACCTTCTGTTGAAAGCTCTTGTTGTCTGGCAGCGGCGGGTGTCTGACCTCGGGGGACGAGTGCTGCACCCGCCGCTTGACCTCAAATCTAGGCGGGCGGGGCCCGCGGGGCGTCATGCCCTCGTACCGATTGCCGGGCCTCCCGGAGGATGAGCGGTGACCTGGTGAGTACTCCCCTGGGTGGAGACGAGGACCTAGGTCTCGGGGTCTTCCCGGAGGGGACGCCCGATCTGCCCGGTCTATTCCGAGCTGTCCTCCCGGGGGACTGGCTGCTCGACCAGGGCAAGCACCCGGTTCGCCATGAAGCGGGCCGTGCGGACCACGGATCCGGAGCGAGTGACTTCGCTCACTTCCACCACTCCCCTGCGGACCGCCGTCTCCACCCGGCGGCCCGCCCGGCTCGCCACCACCTCGTACGTGCGCGTCGTGTCCCCCGCGTCCACGACTATCTCCACGCGATCACCCTTCACTGATCCAATCCCCCTTCCGCGACGGACGGTTGGGCATCCGGCGAGCTCAACGCCCCCTGGCTCCCCCGTCCCCTGACCGTCCTTCAAGCTTCCCACCGGGCACTGACAATCGATCGGGCCGCGAGGGCGCGGCCTCTGCGCGCGCCCGGCCACGGAAACGTAAGCTGTGGCTCGTCAAACGGACCGGGCAGCGGGGATGGACATGGCGATGATGCGCCTGAGGCGCGAGGACCCGCGTGTCGTCGGCTCGTTCAGGCTTCACCGACGGCTCGGCGCGGGTGGAATGGGCGTGGTCTATCTGGGCTCCGATCGGCGTGGCCAGCGGGTCGCTCTGAAGGTGATCCGGCCGGATCTGGCGGAGGACCAGGAGTTCCGGTCGCGGTTCGCCCGCGAGGTGTCGGCGGCGAGGCGGATCCGGGGTGGGTGCACCGCGCGGCTCGTAGCCGCCGATCTGGACGCGGACCGGCCCTGGTTCGCGACGCAGTACGTCCCCGGGCCCTCCCTGCACGACAAGGTCGCCGAGGAGGGGCCGCTCACCGCGGCCGAGGTCGCCGCCGTCGGCGCCGCCCTCTCCGAGGGGCTCGTCGCCGTGCACGAGGCCGGGGTCGTGCACCGGGATCTCAAGCCGTCGAACATCCTGCTGTCCCCGAAAGGGCCGCGCATCATCGACTTCGGCATCGCCTGGGCGACGGGGGCGAGCACGCTCACCCACGTCGGTACGGCGGTGGGGTCCCCCGGATTCCTCGCGCCCGAGCAGGTGCGGGGTGCCGCAGTCACACCGGCCACGGACGTGTTCGCGCTCGGGGCCACGCTCGCGTACGCGGCGACCTCCGACTCGCCCTTCGGGCACGGCAGTTCCGAAGTGATGCTGTACAGAGTGGTGCACGAGGAACCGCAGTTGAAGGGAGTGCCGGACGCGCTGGCTCCGCTCGTCCAGGCATGCCTGGCGAAGGACCCGGAGGAACGGCCCAGCACGCTCCAACTGTCGTTGCGGCTCAAGGAGATCGCGGCCCGTGAGGCGCACGGGCTGGGCGACGCGCGGCCGCCCGCACCGCGAGCGAGCGAGGGCGACCGGCCGGCGGGCCGGGTCACCGAGAGCTATCCGGACCAGCGCACCCAGCGGCGTACCCAGGGCACTCCCCCGCCTTCGCGGAACGGTACGCCGTCGCGCTCGGGGTCACGGCCGGCGCCGTCGCGGGGCAACTCGACCCGCTCGAAGGATGGCAGGTCCACACCGGTACGCAGTGGGGCCGGGCGTACGGCGCCCCGCACCACCGGGGCCGGGCGGCGGCCCGCCAACCCCCGCCTGCTGCGGCAGCGGCTCTTCGTGTTCGTCGTGGTGACGCTGCTGGTGGCGCTCGGGATCGCGGCCGCGCAGGGGTGCCAGGCAACGGAGCGCGGGCTCGGCGGTGACGGCGGTGCGGGCGTGTCGGAGCAGCAGCGGAAGCAGGAGCGCGTGGCGCCCGACTACAAACCGCTGGACGGACCCCTGATGTCCGAGCGGTACGACTCGACGCTGAACATCTCGAGGTGAGACGGCGGGGCGCGCCGAGTGGTGTCTGACACTTGCCAGGTCTGCGGGCGGCCCGTCGACCGCTATGTCTGCGGGCGGCCCGTCGCCACCGCGTAGAACGCGACCGCGGCGGCCGCGCCCACGTTCAGTGAGTCGACGCCGTGAGCCATCGGGATGCGCACCCATTCGTCCGCGGCCACCAGGGCCTGGGTGGACAGGCCGTCGCCCTCCGCGCCGAGCATCAGGGCGACGCGGTCCATCCGGTGCGGGGCCACCTCGTCGAGGGTCTTGGCCTTCTCGTCGGGGGTGAGCGCCAGGAGGCCGAAGCCCGCCTCGCGGACCGACTCCAGGCTCCTGGGCCAGGAGTCCAGACGCGCGTACGGGACGGAGAAGACCGCGCCCATGGAGACCTTCACGCTGCGGCGGTAGAGCGGGTCCGCGCAGTCCGGTGAGAGCAGCACGGCGTCCATGCCGAGGGCGGCGGCGGAACGGAAGATCGCGCCGATGTTGGTGTGGTCGTTGACCGACTCCATGACGACCACCCGGCGGGCCGTCTGGAGCAGGTCGTCGGGGGTGGGCAGCGGTTTGCGCTGCATGGAGGCGAGCGCGCCGCGGTGCACGTGATAGCCGGTGACCTGCTCCGCGAGTTCGGGGCTGACCGCGTACACCGGGGCCGGCAGCTCGTCGATGACGTCGCGCATGACGTCGACCCACTTGGCGGAGAGCAGCATCGAACGCATCTCGTAACCGGCGTCCTTGGCCCGTCTGATGACCTTCTCCCCCTCGGCGATGAACAGGCCTTCGGCGGGTTCGCGCTTGCGGCGCAGCTCCACGTCGGTCAGCCCCGTGTAGTCGCGCAGACGCGGGTCGTCAGGATCCTCAACGGTGATGAGATCGGCCACAGGGTGATACTGCCTTGTCCTGAGTGTGCTGCCAACGGCTGGGACCGAGTGTGTTACCCGCGGTTACGCGGAGGTCGCCGGGCGCCCGGTCATGATGGCGTCCGGGCCCACGCTCACCACGTCGCCGATGACGATGACGGCCGGCGGCTTCACGTCCTGGGCGCGTACGGCCTCGGCGACCGTTTCGAGGGTCGCGTCCACCCGGCGCTGCGCGGCCGTCGTGCCTTCCTGAACGAGGGCCACGGGGGTGTCGGGCGCCTTGCCGTGCGCGACGAGCGTCTCGGCAATCTTGCCGATCTTGTCCACGCCCATCAGTACGACGAGGGTGCCGCGGAGCTTGGCGAGCGCGGGCCAGTCGACCAGGGAGCGGTCGTCGTCGGGGGCGACATGGCCGCTGACGACGGTGAACTCGTGGGCCACGCCGCGGTGCGTGACAGGGATTCCCGCGGCGCCGGGCACCGAGATCGAGCTGGAGATGCCGGGCACGACCGTGCAGGCGATGCCCGCCTCCGCGAGCGCCTGGACCTCTTCCATGCCGCGGCCGAAGACGAAGGGGTCTCCGCCCTTCAGGCGCACCACGGATTTGCCCTGCTTGGCATGCTCGATCAGCGCGTTGTTGATCGCCTCCTGCGCCATGAAACGGCCGTACGGGATCTTCGCCGCGTCGATCACCTCGACGTGGGGCGGGAGTTCGGCGAGCAGGTCGCGCGGGCCCAGGCGGTCCGCGATGACCACGTCCGCCTCGGCGAGGAGGCGGCGACCGCGGACCGTGATCAGGTCGGGGTCGCCGGGGCCGCCGCCGACCAGGGCGACGCCGGGGGTGCGGGTGCGGTGGTGGGGGGCCACGAGAGTGCCGTCGCGGAGCCCCTCCACGACCGCGTCGCGGATGGCCGCGGTGCGGCGGGGGTCGCGGCCCCGGGCGTCCGTGGTGAGGACGGCCACGGTGACGCCCTCGCTGTGGCCGGTTGCCGGGGTCCAGGCTGTGGCCGCATCGGCGTCGTCGGAGCGTACGCACCAGACTCGGTGGGCCTCCGCCTCGGCCGAGGCCTGGGTGTTCGCGTCGTGGTCGCTCGTGGCGATCAGGGCGTACCAGGCCTCGGCGAGGTCGCCCTCCTGGTACGCGCGCCTCGTCCAGGTGAGCTCGCCCGCGTCCGCCATCGCCTCTACGGAGGGAGTGGCTTCCGGGGATACGAGGTGGAGGTCCGCGCCCGCCGCGATCAGGGCCGGGAGGCGGCGCTGGGCCACCTGGCCGCCGCCGAGGACGACTACGCGGCGGCCGGTCAGGCGGAGGCCTACGGGGTAGGCGGGGTTTTCGGCCATGGCGGTGCGGCTCCTCGTGGGGGCGGTGCGAGACGGGCCCCTGCGGCTCTGGAGTGGCCCTGACATGCGGATTTTACGGCGCGGGGTGGTGGGTGGCTGGGGTGGGTGGGTTCTTTCCCCAAGCCCACTCCTTCCCGAAACCGGGGCTCCGCCCCCTGGGCCCCGGCCCCGGTGGGGGCTGGGCAGCGTTCCTAGGGCGCGGGCCGTCGTTGGTCTGCGCCCACCCTCCCCCAAGCTCTCGGCTTCGCTCGAGCAGGGGGGGGACCCCCATCGCCCTGCGGAACGACGGCCCACAGACCAACGGCAACGACTGGCCACAGACCAACGGCTCGCTTACTTCTCTGTTACCCCGGCTGAGTCGAACGTTGCCACCTCGTGCATGGCTCGGGCTGCGCTCTGGACCATGGGGAGGGCCAGGAGTGCGCCGGTGCCCTCGCCGAGGCGGAGGTCGAGGTCGACGAGGGGGCGGAGGCCGAGTTTGTTGAGGGCGGCCACGTGGCCCGGTTCGGCGCTGCGGTGGCCCGCGATGCAGGCCGCGAGGACCTCGGGGGCGATGGCGCGGGCGACCAGGGCGGCGGCTCCGGCGCTGACGCCGTCCAGGATGACCGGCGTACGCAGGGACGCGCCGCCGAGCAACAGGCCGACCATCGCGGCGTGTTCGAGGCCGCCGATCGCGGCCAGGACGCCGATGGGGTCGGCCGGGTCCGGCTGGTGGAGTTCGATGGCGCGGCGCACGACCTCCGTCTTGCGGGCCAGCGTCTCGTCGTTGATGCCGGTGCCGCGCCCGGTCACCTCGGACGGGTCGGTGTCCGTGAAAACGGAGATCAGGGCGGCGGACGCGGTGGTGTTCGCGATGCCCATCTCGCCCGTGATCAGAGCCTTGTTGCCGGCGGCTACCAGGTCGCGGGCCGTCTCGATGCCCACCTCGATGGCCGACTTGACCTCCTCGCGGGTCAGCGCGGGCCCGGTCGTCATGTCGCCGGTGCCCGCCCGGACCTTGCGCGGCAGCAGGCCCGGGGTCGCGGGCAGGTCGGAGGCGACGCCCACGTCGACGACGCAGACCTCGGAGCCGACCTGGCTGGCGAAGGCGTTGACGACCGCTCCCCCGCCCAGGATGTTGGCCACCATCTGACCCGTGACCTCCTGCGGCCACGGAGTGACGCCCTGGGCGTGTACACCGTGGTCGCCCGCGAAGATCGCGACGGCGGCGGGCTCCGGGATGGGCGGCGGGCACATCCGGGACAGGCCCGACAGCTGAGCGGAGATGATCTCCAGCATGCCGAGGGCGCCCGAGGGCTTCGTCATGCGCTTCTGGCGCTCCCACGCCTCGCCGAGCGCCTTTGCGTCCAGCGGGCGGATGTTGGAGACGGTCTCGGCGAGCAGGTCGTGCGGGTCCTCGCCGGGCAGGGCGCGGCGGCCGTACGTCTCCTCGTGGACGACCCAGGCCAGCGGGCGGCGCTTGGACCAGCCGGCCTGCATCAGCTCGGGCTCGGCCGGGAACTCGTCGACATAGCCGACGCAGAGGTAGGCCACGACCTCCAGGTGCTCGGGCAGGCCGAGGGCGCGGACCATCTCACGCTCGTCGAAGAAGCTGACCCAGCCGACGCCCAGGCCCTCGGCGCGGGCGGCGAGCCACAGGTTCTCCACGGCGAGCGCGGAGGAGTAAGGGGCCATCTGCGGCTGCGTGTGGCGGCCCAGGGTGTGACGGCCGCCGCGAGTGGGGTCGGCGGTGACGACGATGTTCACCGGGGTGTCGAGGATGGCCTCGATCTTCAGTTCCTTGAACTGCTTCGCGCGCCCCTTGGGCAGCGACTTCGCGTACGCGTCGCGCTGGCGCATGGCCAGTTCGTGCATCGAGCGCCGGGTGTCGGCGGAGCGGATGACGACGAAGTCCCAGGGCTGGGAGTGGCCGACGGACGGTGCCGTGTGGGCGGCTTCGAGGACGCGGAGCAGCACTTCGTGCGGGATGGGGTCGCCGCGGAAGCCGTTGCGGATGTCGCGGCGCTCGCGCATGACGCGCAGCACGGCGTCGCGCTCGGCGTCGTCGTAACCGGGCGCCGCGGGGCCGGTGGGCTCACGTACTTTTGCCACGGCAGCCGTGCTCTCTTCCTGGTCGGCGGCCTGGGGGTCCAGGTCCTCCGCGTGCGGTGCGACGTGAGGCTCCGGGTCCTCGACGGGAGTCTCCGGTACGGGAGTTGCCTCGGCCGCGGGGGTCGGTTCGGCCTCCCGGGGGCCGGGCAGCGTGACGACGGGTCCCTGGGGCGCCGCGGGCTCCGGCTCGGTGGTCTCCGGGGCTGCCGCGGCGGCGGGTGCGGGTGCGGGCTGTGCCGTCTCCTCGATGGCCGGGGCCGACTCCGCGGGGTCTTTGGCCTCGGGGTGCTCCTCCTCCGGGAGAGGCGGGACGGTCATGGCGTGCGGAGGCGTCGGAGCCAGGTGCGGGGAGGTCGGAACCGTGCCTTCCACGGGCACGAACTGGCCGACGGGCTCGTCCGCATGGGGCTCCGGTGGAGCCGCCGGGGCGGGGGCCTCACCGCTGTGCGGTGCGTTGCTGTGCGGTTCGTTGCCGTGTGCCGCCGTCGCCTCGGGTACCTCGGGTACCTCGGTCGGTGCGGCGGCGCCGTCCGGTACGGCTTGCTGCGGCTCGGCGGGGGCGGGGGCGGGGGCGGCGAACTGTGCGGGCGTCTGTGCGGGTTCCACGGGCTCCTGCCCCGGCCCCGGAACGGTGTGCGGAGCCTGCGCGGGCTGAGGAGCCTGTGGGGCTTGCTCGGTCTGCGGGGCTTGCTCGGCGACGGCGTGCTGCGCCGTCTCGTATGCCTCACCCGTCTCGGGCACCGAGGCCTGCGGGGCTTCGGTGAACTGCGCGGCCGAGTCCGGAAGCTGGGGCTCGGTGGGGGGCGCGGCCTGCGGAATGTGCGGGTTGTTCATGGGCTGTTGCGGGACCTGCGCCTGGTGTTCGGCGGCGACGTGCGGAGGCAGGTGCGGCTGCTCGGCCGCCTGCGGGAAGTGCGAGACCGCCGGTGCGGCGTGGAAGTGCGCGCCCTCGGCGACCTGAGAGGGCTGCGGAGCCTGCGCGGGATCGACGGGCTGCGCGGGATCCGTCACCTGCGCGCCGTCCGCGACTTGGGCGGCCTGCGGGTCCTGGGCGACCTGAGCAGCCTGCGGGACCTGCGCGGCCTGAGCGGCCTCAGGGTTCTGCGGGGCCTCCGGGTTCTGCGGTACCGACGCGAACTCCTGCGCGGGTTCCGCGGCCTGCGGTGCCTGCGGTGCTTGCGATGCCTGTGCGGACTCGGCCGCCGGCATCTCGCCGGAACCCTGTACCGCGTCGGGCCTGGGAGCGGCCTCGCCGACGCCCGGGCCCTCGGTGACCGGCGCCCCCGGAACCTGCCCGAACCCGGGCGCCTGCGCTGCTGATCCCGCGCTCTCCCCTGCGCTCCGGACGACCGTTTCTGCAGGGGTTCCCTCGGAGTTCACCTGTGCCACCGGCTGTGCCACCGGCTGTGCCACCGAAGGCGCGGGCTGGGCAGCCGCCTGAGCAGTCGTCTGAGCAGCGGCCTGATGCTGGGCTCCCCAAGGCGCCGCCCCCTGCAACGCGACCTCGTCGCGCGGGATGTCGAGGTACTCGGGACCGACCGTGGGCGGACCGGACTGCCGTACGGGACCGGAGCCCGCCGACGCTCCCGCCGGGCCGCGGTCTGCGAGCGAACGCACCGGGCTCCCGGCGGTGTCCGGCGTCGGCGGGCCGAGGTGCAGCGGACGGCGCGCCACGGGCGGCTGCGGCGCGTGCGCAGACGCAGGCCCGGGCGAAGGTGAAGGCGCCGACGAAGGACCGAGCTCGGACATCCGTACTCCACCGAGGTCGACGGAACCGCTGTCACGGCCCGCCATCTCGTGCGGGCCGGGCTCGTGCACGGCTTCTACGACGGGGGCCGGAGGCGGCGGAGGTACCTCGTTGCCCCAGGCGCCCTGGGCGCCCGGCAGCAGCAACAGGTCTTCGTCCTCGGCGGGGGTTTCGGAGAGGTAGGCGTACGCACCCGGCGCGTGGGCGCCCGGCTGCTCCACCCTGCCTGCGTTCTCCGGCAATCCCTCGCCCGGGACCTGGCCGGTGTCGGTCATGCGTACCCCTCGCCCATCGGTTAGTGCTCCTACGACCTGCTCGTCCGGAGCGGCGCACCGACCGCTCGTCATGAAGAACGAGCATGCGTGCCGGGCGGCACGAACGACCGGTCGACAAAACCATTAACAGGCATTGTCGCGGCCGACCGGCCGCCGCGACAGCATCATCAGCCACGGCCGGCTGTGGACTGCGCCACGTTGCGCGCCCTCCGGTTCCGCCGTACCACACACACCCCAAAGCGGGCGTGTTTTCCGGACATTGACCGACGAAGCGCCGGGCCACCCGAGTGCGGTACAACGGTCGGCCAGCCTACCGCGCGCGATACGGCCGCAGGATCACCGGTCGCGGTCGGGCAACAGCCCGGTGAGCAGGAACGCGACGCTCCGTTCCTTCTCCGTCCAGGCACGGGTGTCCAGCTCGACGGACTGCAGAAGCGCACATTCGACGTGGTAGCCGTGCTCCGTCAGGTCCCTTCCGATGAGTTCGGCGGCGTCGCGTGTCGCGGCGTGCGTGACGATCCGCTGGGGCCTGCGGTCGGCGACGGCGGAGACCACCGGGGCTCCCCCGCCCCCGACGCGTACGACGTCGGGTTCGGCCAGATTCTCCAGGATGTGCGGGGCGGTGCCGCACACGATCTGGAGCTGTACACCGAAGCGGCGGGCGGAGTCCATGGTGCGGGCGCAGGCGTTCGGGTCGCGGTCGACGGCGATGACGGCGGCGCCATGGCGCGCGGCCTCCGCGGCGAAGGCTCCGCTGCCGGAGCCGATGTCCCACACGAGGTCGCCGACGCGCGGTCCCAGGCGGGCGAGTTGAGCGGCGCGCAGCACCTCGGTCTCGCCCTCGCCGAACCCGCCGCCGTACGCCTCGGCGGGCAGGGCCCAGCCGCGCGGGCCGGCGCCCGGGTCGCGTCCGGCGATCCAGCCGCCGCCCTCCGCGGAGGCGACGGGGCCGCCGATGACGATGACGACATTGGGGTCGCGCCAGGAGTGGTCGGCGGCCTTGTCGGAGGTGACGATCGTGACCTGTTCGCGTTCGGTTCCCAGTTCCTCGCAGATGACGAAGGTACGGTGCACTCCCTCGAGGAGCAGACCGAGTTCGGCCGGGCCGGCGCCGGGCGAGGTGAGGACGGCGACCTTGGCGTGGGCGCGGCACACGTTCACCGCGCGTCGCAGGGTGCGACGGTGGGCGACGACCACCTGTGCGTCGTCCCAGGGCATTCCCGCGCGGGCGAAAGCGGCGGCGACGGAGGAGACTGCGGGCACCACCTCGACCTCGAGGCCGAACTCGGGGGCGCGCAGGGTGCGTACGACTCCGAAGAAGCCCGGATCGCCGTCGGCCAGGACGACGGCGGTGCCGCGGTGGGCGGCGATACGGCGGGCGGCGAGGCCCAGGCTGCCGAGCCGGATGCGCTCGGCGGCAGCGGGCACTTCGGGGAGCGCCAGATGGTGGGCCGCGCCGGCCACCAGTGTGGCGGCGGCGAGTGCGGAGCGCGCCGCGTCGGTCAGCGGCGAGCCGTCCCAGCCGATCACCGTGACCCGGTCGGCCATCGTCCTCAGTCTCCTGGAGTCATCGCAGGTCGTCAGATGGGCATGCGGAGCCTCGTGAGCGTACCTGGTGACTTGTGGTGATGCGGGTGGGCGGGGGTCGGCAGCCGCCCTTTCGGTTCAGTTCCAGTCGGAGTACGAGGTGAAACCCCCGGTGTCGGCGTACTGCTCGCCGACGCCTTCGAGGTCCTCCGGGAGCAGGCTCCACACGATGTAGTCGGTGCGCACTTCGGCCCAGCCGCCGTCCTCGGTGCGGGAGCGGGCTATACAGGCGCCGCGCAGGACGCCCTCGCTGATACAGCCGATCTTCTGGGCGACCTGCTGGGAGGCGGTGTTGTCCGCCGCCGTGCGCAGCTCCAGGCGCTCGAACTTCTGGTCGCGCAGCAGCCACTGAGCCGTGGTGAGGGCGGCCTCGGACGCGTAGCCCTCGCCGCGGGCCCAGGGGGCGATGATGTACGACATCTCGGTGGAGCGTACGTGCCAGTTCGTCTTGCCCAGCTGGATGACGCCGACCAGGCGCTGGGTGAGGAACTCGGTGACGGCGAGGTCGAGACCCCGGCCTTCGGTGCGCTCGGTGGGCGCGTGCTCGCTGACCCAGGTGCGGGCGGCCTCCTGGGTGAAGGGCTGGGGCACCGATGTCCAGGCCCCGACCAGCTCGTCGTTCATCATCTCGGTGAGAGCGGGAACGTCGTCGTCCTCAAGAGGGCGCAGCACCAACCGATCCGTGCTGAGGGAGATGTCGGGGAAGGTGTTAGTCATGCGCCGCTCCGTAACGTTCAGGGACCGTCGGACCTGCTGAACTGCCCAGCATGCAGCATGGAAGCACCGAACTGCACCACGGGGTCGACTCCTTGTGAGGGAGCGGACCCCGTGGGTGGCTGTCGGGACGTCGGCCCGAGGCCCGGATCGTCCTCTCAGAAGGACGGGACGACGGAGCCGGCGTACTTGTCCTCGATGAACTTCTTGACCTCGTCGGAGGTCAGGAGCTTGGCGAGCTTCTTCACGCGCGCGTCCTTCTCCTCTCCTTCCTTCACGGCCAGGAAGTTGCCGTACGGGTTGTTCTTGGGGGACTCCAGGACGACGGCGTCCTCGGAGGGCTTGAGGTCGGACTCGATGGCGTAGTTGCCGTTGATCACCGCGGCGTCGACGTCTCCCAGGGAGCGCGGGGTCTGGGCCGCTTCCAGCTCCTTGAACTTCAGGTTCTTGGGGTTCTTCGCGATGTCCTTGGGGGTCGCGTCGTTGCCCGCGCCGTCCTTGAGCGTGATGATCCCGTTGGCGTCGAGGAGCTTCAGCGCCCGCGCCTCGTTGACCGTGTCGTTCGGGACGGCGACGGTCGCGCCGCTCCCCAGGTCGCCGGCCTTCTTGACCTCGCGGGAGTAGAGACCGAGCGGCTCCAGATGCACCGTGACGACCGGCTTGATGTGGGTGCCGTTCTTCTTGTTGAAGTCGTCGAGGTACGGCTGGTTCTGGAAGTAGTTCGCCTGGACCGACCCGTCCTCGGTCGCCGTGTTCGGCGTGACGTAGTCCGTGAACTCCCGGACCTCCAGGTCGAGGCCCGCCTTCTTCGCCAGGTGGTCCTTGACGTAGGTGAGGATCTCGGCGTGCGGGGTGGGGCTCGCGGCGACGACCAGCGGGCCGTCCGAGCCGGAGGCCTTGTCCGCGCCGCAGCCGCTGAGCCCGAGGGTGAGGGCTCCGGCGGCGAGAACGGCGGTGGTGATCTTGGCGGTGTTACGCACGAAAAGTGCCTTTCCTTATGGGTGGTGCTGCCCCGCTTCGGGTGGTGCGGGGAGAACGAGGAGGCCTCAGCGGGTCTTCGTCGCCTCGGCGGTGACTGTGCCGGGGAAGATCCCGCGAAGGGCCCTGAGGAGGAGCGGCCGGCCGGAGCGGCCGCCGCGCCGGTGCAGTGTGCGGGCGGCGTGGTCGCCGGCGAACTGGATGACGGAGATGACCACGGCGAGGATCGCCACGGTGATCCACATCAGTCCGGTCTCGAAGCGCTGGTAGCCGTACCGGATGGCGATGTCGCCGAGGCCGCCGGCACCGACGGTGCCGGCCATCGCGGAGTAGCCGATGAGCGCCACGACGGTGGTGGTCGTGGACGAGATCAGGGAGGGCAGGGACTCCGGTACGAGGACCTTGCGGACGACGGTCCAGGTGTTGCCGCCCATCGACTGCACGGCCTCGACGAGCCCGTGGTCCACTTCGCGGACAGCCGTCTCAACGAGGCGTGCGAAGAACGGAATCGCGCCGACCGCGAGCGGTACGATCGCCGCCTCGCGCCCGATCGTCGTCCCTGTCATCCAGCGCGTGAAGTTCATCAGCGCGACCATCAGGATGATGAAGGGCAGCGAGCGGCCGACGTTCACGATCTGCCCGATGACCTTGTTCAGCGCGGTGTTCTGCAGCAGGCCGCCCCGGTCCGTGAGGACGAGCAGGATGCCCAGCGGGAGGCCGCCGACGACGGCGATGAGCGTGGACCAGCCGACCATGTAGAGCGTGTCCCAACATGCCTGCTCCAGCAGCGGCTGCATCTCGGACCAGGTCACTTGGCACCTTCCTTCACGAGTACGGGCTGCTCTGCTTCGGCATCTGCCGGCGAGCCCGTCCCGACGAGGTCGATCTGCAGTCCCTGCTCGCGCAGGAAGCCGATCGGTACGACGTTCTCCTCGTAGCGGCCGGGCAGTTCGATGCGCATACGGCCGACCTGTTTGCCGGCGACGGTGTCCATCGCGGCACCGATGATCGATATGTCGATGTTGTAGGTGCGCGAGAGCTGCGAGATGACGGGCCGGGTCGCGGCATCGCCGTGGAAGGTGACGTCGATGACGGTGCGGTCGTCCGCGGAGGCGTCCCCGCTCACCGGGAAGAGCGCCGAGGCCAGCTCGGAGCCGGGGGTGGCGAGCAGTTCGCTGACCGTGCCGGACTCGACGATCTTCCCGTTCTCCATGAGGGCGGCCGAATCGCAGACGCTCTTGACGACGTCCATCTCGTGGGTGATGAGCAGGACGGTCAGGCCCAACTGCCGGTTCAGGTCGCGAAGGAGCTGGAGGATGGAGCGGGTGGTCTCGGGGTCGAGGGCGCTGGTCGCCTCGTCCGAGAGCAGCACCTTCGGGTCGCCGGCCAGGGCGCGGGCGATGCCGACGCGCTGCTTCTGGCCGCCGGAGAGCTGGGCGGGGTAGGACTTGGCCTTGTCGGAGAGGCCCACGAGGTCGAGCAGTTCGAGGGCCTTGCGGGCCCTTTCCTTCCCCGACTTCCCGAGGATTTCGAGCGGCAGCTCCACGTTGTCCTGGACGGTGCGCGAGGACAGCAGGTTGAAGTGCTGGAAGACCATGCCGATGCGACTGCGCGCCTTCCGCAGTTCCTTGCCGGCGCGCGGGCCGCGGCCGACGAGGGCCGTGAGGTCCTGGCCGGCGACGGTCACGGTACCGGAGGTGGGTCGCTCCAGAAGATTGACGCAGCGGATGAGTGAGGACTTGCCGGCGCCGGACTGGCCGATGACGCCGAACACCTCGCCTTCGCGGACGTGCAGGTCGACGCCGTCCAGGGCGGTGACCTCGCGGTCGCGCGCATGATGAGCCCGATAGATCTTCGTCAGGCCTGTGGTCGTGATCACTGGGTTTCCGTCACTGTCGAGTGCAGGGCGTGGGTGTGCGCCGGGCACGGGTGCATTCGGTGGGAACGCGGCACGGTTCTCGCGGTGGCGATGAAAGCCGGGGTCAGCCGGGGATTTCAGATGAACTGCGTGCGCGGGGCATGCTCAGTCGCGTGCCGAGGTGGCGTACCAAGTCGGCATACCAAGGCATATGGGCAGACATGAGCGGTCTCGCTTCGGGGCGCGAAACTCCGGGTGGTGCGGGGGGCCCTCTAGAAGGCGCACATTCGACACATACAACGAGCACCGGGCGTGGGGGTCGCCTCGGTCGCAACAGTGCGGCAGCTCGTCGTGGTCATGAGGAAAGTAAAACAGACGTACGAGCGGGACCCGGAACCGCCGTCCACATGCCGGACAGCGGTGGACGTGCGTCAGTCCCGGGTGGAGATCTCGACTCCTCCGGCCGTGACCAGCGCCGACACGGCCGCGAGGTCATCGACCACGACATCCGCGTCGAGCTCGGCGGCCTGGTGGGTTGTGGTCAATGCCACGGTGATCATTCCGGCCGCTCGACCTGCCCGCAGCCCCGCGGGCGCGTCCTCGAAGACGACGCAGCGGGCTGGATCCACACCGAGTTCGCGGGCGGCCAGCAGGAACGGCTCGGGGTCGGGCTTGCCGAGCGTGATGTCGTCGGCCGCGATCAGGGCCTTGGGGCGGATACCGACCTCGGCGAGGCGGGCCTCGGCCAGGCGGCGCGTGGCCGAGGTGACGACGGCCCAGCGGTCGGCGGGCAGTGAATCCAGGAGCGCCTTCGTCCCCGGCAGCAGATGGACTCCACCCGCGACGTCCTCGACCTCCAGCTGCTCGATGCGTATGACGGCCTCGGCGACGAGGCCGGCAGGCAGCAGGTCGGCGGCTATCTCGGCGGCGGGGCGGCCGTGCAACTCGACGCGGGCGAAGTCGTCGGCGGCGATCCCGTAGTCCTCCGCCCACCGGGTCCAGCACCGGTACACGGACTCAAGGGATGAGACGAGCGTTCCGTCGTTGTCGAACAGCAGGGCGTCGGCATGGAACTTCATGGCCCCGACCCTAAGTGGGCACCCCCGGGGGCGAGAGCATCGGGTCTTTTGGCCCGTAATAGGGTCACGGCATGCTTGATGCCCTGACGGTGGCGACCGCCGTCGCCGCCCTGGTGCTCGCCGCGTGGTGCGGCTGGGCCGCCTACCGTGACCAGCCGACCAAGGACTGGCACTTCATCGGTATGGCCGTAGTGTCGCTGCTCGCCGTCGTCCAGCTCGTGGTCGGGATCGTCCAGCTGGCGCGCGGCGAGAAGCCGGAGCAGGGCACGACCATCTTCGTGGCGTACCTGATCGGCGCCTTCGCCTGTATTCCGGCGGCGGGCTTCATGTCCCTCGCGGAACGCACCCGTTGGGGCTCGGTGACGGTCGCGGCCGGCGGTGTCGTGCTCGCCGTCCTCGAGGTGCGGCTCTATGACATCTGGGGAGGCTGAGGTGACCGGGATCTCGGAGAGCGGCAAGCGTCAGAAGCTGATCAGCGGCCCCGGCACGCTCCTGGTGTGGCTGTACGGGGTGATGGTGGTCGGCGCGGTCTCGCGCTCGGTCTTCCAGATCTCCACGGACTTCGACCGGGCGCCGCTGGCCTACTCGCTGTCCGCCGTGGCCGGCATCGTGTACGGCTTCATCACGTACTCGCTCGTCCGTGGCGGTGAGACGGCCCGCAGGGCGGCGCTGGTGTGCTGCGCCGCCGAGCTCTTGGGCGTACTCGGCGTCGGTACCTGGACGCTCGTGGAACCGTCGGCCTTCGCGGACTCCACCGTCTGGTCCGACTACGGGATGGAGTACCTGTTCATCCCGGTCCTGCTGCCGGTGACAGCGATCTTCTGGCTACGCAGGGCTCGCAGCCCGGAGTAGGGCGGCGAACCGGCCCCGTAGGGGGCGCGGGGCTGCGACAACATGCGGCTCCGCCGCGTGGGCGCGACCAGCCCACCACGACCGCAACCTGACCACCGGCCAGGCCCCACCCCACACGGACATCCGCCCCCCAAGCGGAGCGCTCACGCACTGGCGACGAACGCGCCCGCATCCGCGCCCTTCGCGAGGGTCACCACAGTGAGCCGCT
This sequence comes from Streptomyces montanus, assembly GCF_005786655.1. Lineage (NCBI taxonomy): Bacteria > Bacillati > Actinomycetota > Actinomycetes > Kitasatosporales > Streptomycetaceae > Streptomyces > Streptomyces montanus. The sequence continues at coordinate 161,923 of NZ_VBZC01000013.1, read as the reverse complement.
CGTCGACGCGCTGCCGGGACACGGGCTCGTACCCGTGCCTGCGGTACAGCTGCAGATTGTGCTCGCTGCGGTGGCCCGTGAAGAGCTGGAAGCTCTTGGCGGCGCTGCCCTCGGAGAGCTTCGCTTCGATGGCGTCGAGCAGTCGGCCCCCCAGGCCATGACGCTGCATGCGCGGATGGACGATCAGTTTGTTGATACGTGCCGTGCCATCGGCGTCCACGGCGCCGCGCACCGAGGCCACCACCTCGTCGCCGAGCTTGGCCACCAGAACCGTGCCTCCCGCGAGCTCCGCCTTGAGGGAGGCGAGCGACTGGGTGAGGGGTTCGATGCTGTAGTCGCCGTACAGCTCGGCCTCGCTCTGGTAGCAGAGGAACTGCAGTTTGAGGATCTGTTCGGCGTCCTGCTCGGTCGCCGCAGAGATGGTCACGCTCATGCCCATGTGTGCATGCCTCCCGCTCACCTGCTCCGCCGGTTGTCCCTCACTCCTTTCCCCGTGGGTCCGGAGCCGCAACCTCTGCCGCGAGCATTCTGCGCAGACATCCCAGACATCGGGAACGTTCCGGTCCCAGGCTGCCCTGTGACATACCCAACTCCCCCGCGATTTCCCGATACGTGAGGTCCTGCGGGGACAGCAGCGCCGCCACGAGGCGCGGGCAGCGGCCGGGCAGCCGACGTACGGCGGAGTGCAGCGCGCGGCGCCGGGCGGCGGTGAGCGCGAGCTGTTCCGGCCCTGGTCCGCTGTCGTCGGCCGGCTCCGAGCCGTACGGCAGCTCGATGCTCGCGGTGCGCCGGGTGCGGCGGGCCTCGGCGCGGACGGCGCCGCGCAGCCAGGCGGCCGGGTCGTTGGGCGGGCCCTCCGCCTCGAAGCGTTCGAGAAGCCGTAGCCAGACGGCCTGTTCCAGGTCGCCCGGCTCGGTCCCGGACGCATACGCCTCGGCGGAGGCCTCGGCCGCGAGCAGCGGGCGCAGCGCGGCAACCATGTTGTGCGGCATATCGGGCACGACGCGGCCGCCCCGGCAAGGGTTGCCGGGGCGGCCGTCTGTCACCCCAACCGGGGCCGGTGGGCTCAGCCGTTGACGAAGTCCTCGCGGGCGAGGAGGCCGGTGTCCGCGTTGTCGGTGAAGATGCCGTCGATGCCGGTCTTGAAGTAGACCTGGAAGGCGCCGAAGGCGTCACCGTAGGCGTTCGGGTCGGTGCCCTTCCTGAAGTTCGCGGGCAGGAAGGTGTTCTCGTTGCGCATCGTGTACGGGTGCAGGATCAGGCCCGCGTCGTGCGCGTCGTCGACGAGTGTGGTCGGCGTGGTGAGGTTGCCGCTCGCGTCCCTCGGGATGATCAGGTCGACGGTCGGGCCGATCCCCTGCGCGTACGAGGCGATCCACGCCAGGCCCTCGGGCTTGACCAGGTCGGCGACGGTGCGCGGGTCACCGGCCTGGACGAAGTCCCAGGGGCGGCTGTTCGCGGAGGACAGCAGCACGACGAGCGGGTTGTCGACGAGCTTGTTCAGGCGCTGGATGCTGCTCGGCTCGAAGGACTGCAGGAAGACGGGGGCGTTCTTCGTGTGCTTGCCGTACTTGCGCAGCAGCTTGGCGAGCGGCTCCTCCAGGCCCAGGCCGAGCTTCCGGAAGTAGGTGGGGTGCTTGGTCTCGACGTGCAGCCACACCTCCTTGCCGCGCTCACGGCTCTCGCGGGCGGCCCAGCGCAGGACCTCCTCGAAGGTGGGGATGTCCCACCGGCCGTCGTAGAGCGTGTTGCGCTGGCGGGTGCCCGGGATGCGTTCCTTGGCGCGCAGCGTCTTCAGCTCGGCGAGCGTGAAGTCCTCGGTGAACCAGCCGGTGAGGGAGGTGCCGTCGACGCTCTTCGTCGTTTTGCGGTCGGCGAACTCGGGGTGGGCCGCGACGTCGGTGGTGGCGGTGATGTCGTTCTCGTGACGGCACACGAGGTGGCCGTCCTTGGTGGGCACGAGGTCCTGTTCGATGACGTCCGCGCCCAGGTCGAGGGCCAGTTGGTACGAGCCGAAGGTGTGCTCCGGGCGGTAGCCGCTGGCGCCGCGGTGTCCGATGACCGTCGGCACGGGCAGGCTCTTGTAGCCTCCGCCGCCGGGGCGCTGCTCGGCGGCCGCGCTCTCGGCTCTCGCGGCGCCGGGCAGTCCGAGGACCGCTCCGCCCGCGCCCAGCACCGCTGCGCCGAGCAGCGTCCGCCGTCCCGTGCCCCGTCCCTGCTCGTCCGGCGTCTGCGTCCCCATGAGCTCTCCTCCCGTTGTGCCGCCCTGACCTGTCGAAGCGGGTCGATCGTAGGTGGGCTTGGGTGACGGGTGGGAGACCTGCGACGGAACACGTGGGTGATGCTGGATGTCGTACGGGGGCTGCGAGTTGACGGGGCGTCGGCTTCACCGTGTTTTCTCGCCCCCGCCGCCCCTACCCATTCCCGTCCCCTGGGGCTCCGCCCCAGACCCCGCTCCTCCAACGCCGGAGGGGCTGAATTTTCGTGGCCCGGCCGGCATCAATCAGCCCGTCCGGCGTTTGAGGACGAGGCCGCAAGGCCGATACGGGGGTCTGGGGGCGCAGCCCCCAGGAACGCGGCGGGGGCGAAAACCATGGTTCTGGGCCGGAGGCGGCGGTGCGGGATTCGTCACAACGTCTCGTCCGCATGTCACGCGTGAAACGGGACGCCACCCCAGGTAAACATGTGGCGACACTGCGTATCCAGTTCGTGAACCCGGTGTGCAATACCCCGGTAGCCACGAGTATCGTCCTCACCTGCAGAGACCTTCACCAAATCCCTTGACACCGGAGGGCCCGTTGTCCCGCTTCGTGTTCATCAAGGCAGTGCTCGGACCGATCATGCGCCTGATGTTCCGCCCACGGGTGGAAGGCGCGGAGCACATCCCGGGCTCCGGACCCGTCATCCTGGCCGGCAACCACCTCACGTTCATCGACTCGATCGTGCTGCCGCTGGTCTGCGACCGTCAGGTCTTCTTCATCGGCAAGGACGAGTACGTCACCGGCAAGGGAATCAAGGGCCGCCTGATGGCCTGGTTCTTCACAGGCGTCGGCATGATCCCGGTGGACCGGGACGGTGCGAGCGGCGGCGTAGCGGCGCTGATGACGGGCCGTCGGATCCTGGAGGAGGGCAAGGTCTTCGGCATCTACCCGGAGGGCACCCGCTCCCCCGACGGCCGCCTCTACCGAGGGCGTACGGGCATCGCGCGTCTTACCCTGATGACCGGCGCCCCGGTCGTCCCCTTCGCGATGATCGGTACCGACAAGCTCCAGCCCGGCGGCGCCGGCATCCCGCGCCCCGGCCGCGTCACGGTCCGCTTCGGCGAGGCGATGGAGTTCTCACGGTACGAGGGCATGGACCGCGACCGGTACGTCCTGCGCGCCGTCACCGACTCCGTGATGGCGGAGGTCATGCGTCTGTCGGGTCAGGAGTACGTCGACATGTACGCCACCAAGGCCAAAGCCGCGTAACCGCACACGACTTCGGCACACGGCGGGCTGCTCCTCGGGGCAGCCCGCCGTTCGCGTGCGGACTCCACCGCGCCGCCCAGGGACTCGTGCGCGACGGCGGCTGCCCGGGGGCGTACCGGGCGGAGCGGCGAAGCCGCCGTATGCGCCGGTGGCGATGGATCCGAGCAGCGCGATACCGCCGAGCAGCGGACAACCGGTGGACTGGCTCAGCAGCGTGAGCGCGCCCAGCGCGAGGCCGATCGCTGCGCCACCGATCGCGGCGAGCCCGCCCGCGACGACGGTGTGCACCGAATGGCGGGCGCCATCGTGCCCGCGGCCGGACCGGCCGCCGCGCCCGCGCCCGCCGCCCTCAGGCGCAGCAGTTGGTCAGTGCCAGGGCAGCTGATCAGTGCCAGGGCAGCTGCCCGCGCCGCTCCCAGTACGCCCCCGGTTCCTCGGCGAGCGCCGCGAGCCGGGCCAGCTGGTCGTCGTCGAGGTCCACCACCGCGGCGTGCAGATTGGACACGAGCTGGTTGACGGTGGCCGCGCCGGAGAGGACGACGCCCGCCCAGGGCTGCCGCAGGACCAGAGCCAGAGCCACCGCGTCGGAGCCGAGCTCCGCCTGTTCGGCGATGGCGCGCACCGCGTCCGGGGCGTGCGGATCGGCAAGGCGGCCGTTGGCCATGGCTTCCTTGACGATCACGGTGTGTCCGGCGTCGTGCGCCTCGGCGAGCGCGGGCGCGGCGGAGGTCTCCAGCACGTTGTACGTGGCCTGGACGGTACGGAAGAGGGGCTCGCCGTCGACGGTCACGGCGAGTGCGGCGCGGATCGCGTCGGCCTGCGCGGGACCGCTGGTGGAGAAGCCGACGGTCAGTCCCTCGGCGGCCGCTTCCGCCAGTTTGGCGTGAAGTTCCTTGTCGGTGAGGGCCGGGCTGTCCGGAGTCACCGAGTGGATCTGGTAGAGGTCGAGCCGGTCGCCGAGCAGTTCGGCGGTCTCGGCGCGCTGCCGCTCGTACGTGCCCACGCTGTGGTCCTTGACCTCGTGTTCCTCGGCGTCCGTGCGCCAGTCCGCCGTGTACGTGTAGCCCCACTTGCTGCCGATGACGACATCGTCGATGTCGGGCCGGGTGTGCAGCCAGTCGGCGAGGAACTCCTCGGAGCGGCCGTACGAGCGGGCCGCGTCGAAGTAGCGCACGCCCTGGGCGTAGGCGGCCTCCAGGAGTTCATGGGTGCGTTCCCGCAGCGCGTCGACGCTGCGGGATTCCGGGAGATCGGACGCGCGGCCGAGGTTGATATAGCCGGGGCGCCCGACGGCGGCGAGTCCCAGGCCGATGTGGCAGGTGGGGGTCGTCGCAGAGGCGAGTCGTGCGAAGGGCATCGCGGGCTCCGTTCGGTCGCTCCTTTACGGCTGCCGACCCAACGTAACCCGCGAGGCGCTCGCTTCACTGCCGGGGCACCCGCCGACGCGTGCCCCGGCGCGCACACGCGGGCGATCACCCATACCTGATCAGGCGCTCACTTGCGGGCCCTCGCCCACTCGTGCTGGGCCGCCACGTCCGCCTTGACCTCGGCGAGCTGGGCGGCGACCGCGCTGGGTGCCGTGCCGCCGCGACCGTGGCGGGAGGCCAGGGCGCCGGGGACGTTGAGGACGCTCCGCACGTCGGGTGTCAGATGCGCGGAGATCTTCACGAACTGCTCGTCGGTGAGATCGTCCAGCTCGACGCCGTCGGCCTCGGCCACCTTCACGCACTCGCCCGCGACCTCGTGCGCGACCCGGAAGGGCACGCCCTGCCGGACCAGCCACTCGGCGATGTCGGTGGCGAGCGAGAATCCGGCCGGGGCCAGCTCCTCCATGCGCTCGCGGTGGACGGTCAGGGTCGCCATCATGCCGGTGAAGGCCGGGAGCAGGACCTCCAGCTGGTCACAGGAGTCGAAGACCGGCTCCTTGTCCTCCTGGAGGTCGCGGTTGTACGCCAGCGGGAGGGCCTTCAGCGTGGCCATCAGCCCGGTGAGGTTGCCGACGAGCCGCCCCGACTTGCCGCGCGCGAGCTCCGCGATGTCCGGGTTCTTCTTCTGCGGCATGATCGACGAGCCGGTGGAGAAGGCGTCGTGGAGGGTGACGAAGGAGAACTCCTTCGTGTTCCAGATGATGATCTCCTCGGCGATCCGGGAGAGGTTCACGCCGATCATCGCGGTGATGAAGGCGAACTCGGCGGCGAAGTCCCGCGAGGCCGTCCCGTCGATGGAGTTGCCCGAGCTGCCGCGCTCGAAGCCCAGGTCGCGCGCGACGGCCTCCGGGTCGAGTCCCAGACTGCTGCCGGCCAGCGCCCCCGAACCGTACGGCGACACGGCCGTCCGCTCGTCCCACTGGCGCAGGCGCTCGGCGTCCCGGGAGAGGGCCTGCGCGTGGGCCAGCACATGGTGGGCGAACAGGACGGGCTGGGCGTGCTGAAGGTGCGTACGGCCCGGCATGGCGACGTCTGGGTGGGCCTCGGCCAGACCGATCAGCGCGTCCTGGAGGTCGGCGATCAGGCCGCCGATGATGCGGGCGTGGTCGCGCAGATACATCCGGAAGAGCGTGGCGACCTGGTCGTTCCTCGACCGGCCCGCGCGCAGCTTGCCGCCGAGGTCCGGGCCGAGCCGCTCCAACAGGCCCCGCTCCAGGGCGGTGTGGACGTCCTCGTCGGCGATGGTGCCGACGAAGGAGCCGTCGGCGACATCGGCTTCGAGCCGGTCGAGGCCCGCGAGCATGCGCTCCAGTTCGTCGGCCGTGAGGAGGTCCGCCTGGTGCAGCACGCGCGCGTGGGCCCGCGAGCCGGCGATGTCGTACGGCGCGAGCCGCCAGTCGAAGTGGACGGACGCGGACAGCTTCGCCAGGGCCTCGGCGGGACCGTCGGCGAAACGGCCGCCCCAGAGCCGTACGTCACCGCTGTTGCTGCTCACTTGCTGTGCTCCTCAAAGAAGGCGATGTGCGACCGCCTCCTCACTGTTCCAGTGAGGAGGCGGTCGTCAGGCTATTACGGGACCACACCCCGTCAGGGGCGCGGGGAACTGCGCGATCAGCCCCATAGACCCGCACGTCATGTCCCGGAGTCCAAGCGGAGCGCCTACGCCTGGTCCCGCTTGGCCGCGATCTTGGACGACAGGGCGAAGATGTCGATGAAGCCCTGGGCCTTGGACTGGTCGAAGGTGTCGCCCGAGTCGTAGGTCGCGAGGTTGAAGTCGTAGAGCGACTCCTCGGACCTCCGGCCGGTGACGACGGCGCGGCCGCCGTGCAGGGTCATCCGGATGTCGCCGGAGACGTGCTGGTTCGCCTCGTTGATGAAGCCGTCCAGGGCGCGCTTGAGCGGCGAGAACCACAGGCCGTCGTAGACCAGCTCGCCCCAGCGCTGCTCGACCTGCCGCTTGTAGCGGGCCAGTTCGCGCTCGACGGTGACGTTCTCCAGCTCCTGGTGGGCCGTGATCAGCGCGATGGCGCCGGGAGCCTCGTAGACCTCGCGGGACTTGATGCCCACGAGCCGGTCCTCGACCATGTCGATCCGGCCGATGCCCTGGGCTCCGGCGCGCTGGTTGAGCTGCTGGATGGCCTGCAGGACGGTGACGGGCTTGCCGTCGATGGCGACCGGGACACCCGCCTTGAAGGTGACGATCACCTCGTCGGGCTCACGCGGGAGCGCCGGGTTCTGCGTGTACTCGTAGACGTCCTCGATCGGGCCGTTCCAGATGTCCTCCAGGAAGCCGGTCTCGACGGCGCGCCCGAAGACGTTCTGGTCGATGGAGTACGGCGACTTCTTGGTGGTGGCGATCGGCAGGCCCTTCTCCTCGCAGAAGGCGATCGCCTTGTCCCGGGTCATCGCGTAGTCGCGGACCGGGGCGATGCACTTGAGCTCGGGGGCGAGGGCGACGATGCCGGCCTCGAAGCGGACCTGGTCGTTGCCCTTGCCGGTGCAGCCGTGGGCGACAGTGGAGGCGCCGTGCTTCTGCGCGGCGGCGACGAGGTGCTTGACGATCGTCGGCCGGGAGAGCGCCGAGACGAGCGGGTAGCGGTCCATGTAGAGGGCGTTGGCCTTGATCGCCGGGAGGCAGTACTCGTCGGCGAACTCGTCCTTGGCGTCCGCGACCTCGGCCTCGACGGCACCACAGGCGAGCGCGCGCTTGCGGATGACGTCCAGGTCCTCGCCGCCCTGGCCGACGTCCACGGCAACGGCGATGACCTCGGCGCCCGTCTCCTCGGCGATCCAGCCGATGGCGACGGAGGTGTCCAGGCCGCCCGAGTAGGCGAGTACGACGCGCTCGGTCACGGGTTTCTCCTCACAGTGCATTCGCTGACATGCATGAGTATGCAGGACTCTGCATGGTTCGTCAATCTCGGGTTACCGGCGGATCGCCGACGGATCACCGCAGAACAAATCTCAGGTTTCGTTTGAACGCGAGAAACCGCTTTCTCGTATCTCCCGCTGAACGCCGGCGCCGCGTTTGTAAACCACTTCACCCGCACAGGAGTGCGCCGCCCGATCGACCACGGGCGGCCCCACCCCCGACCAGGAGCGAGGCTTCCGTATGTCCAGGGCTCTCCCGAAGTACCACAAGCGCCGCGTGGCGATCATCGGCGGCGCCGCCGCGGTGGTGTTGTCCGGGGCGGTGATCGCTGGATCGGCCCTGGCCGGAGAGACGTCGAACAGCGGCGATCAGGCCGCCGGTACGAAAGCGTCTCCCGGCACGGTGAACTGCCCGGCGGTGGAGGGCAGCCTGCCGGCGATTCCCGCCTCGGCCCAGGCCGAGGTCGACCGCAACCTCGCCCAGCTCGACACCCAGATCGCCGAAGCGAACAAGAGACTCGTCGACACCGTCGGCCAGGGCGGACCCAACTTCGTCCAGAACGCCATCCTCGGCCCCCTGGAGGACAAGCGCGTCGCCGCGCTCAACCGCATCGAGACCGCCATCGGACGCGCCGCCGAGAAGCCCGAGGGCCTCGAAGCCCTCGCGGCCTGCACCCTCGACACGGGCGGTGCGGCCGACGCCGGCGCCGAGGACGAGGCGGCCGACGAAGCGGCGGGCGGGAACGCCAACGGCGCCGGCAACGCGAACGGCGCCGGGGACGCGGGCAACGCGGAGGACGCAGGCGAGGCCGAGGACGCGGGCAACGCCGGCGCCGCCGGCACCATCAGCTGCCCCGACGTCGAGCCGAGCCTTCCCGAGATCCCCGCCTCGGCCCAGGCCGAGGTCGACCGCAACCTCACCCAGCTCGACACCCAGATCGCCGAGGCCAACCAGCGGCTCGTCGACACCGTCGGCCAGGGCGGACCCAACTTCGTCCAGAACGCCATCCTCGGCCCCCTGGAGGACAAGCGCGTCGCCGCGCTCAACCGCATCGAGACCGCCATCGGACGCGCCGCCGAGAAGCCCGAGGGCCTCGAAGCCCTCGCGGCCTGCACCCTCAACAAGTAGCGCCACCGTGTAACGACCTCCGTGGTCGCCCCGAACGTCGGCCGGGGCGGCCACGGAGCCCGCGCGGCGAGCCCGGAGAAATCCTTAGACCGCCGAAGGACTTTCACCGATAATCGTCGCCATGGGAAAGACCTACGAGCGCATAGACGGCAGGCTGCGTACGTTCATCGAGGCGCAGCCCCTCTTCTTCACCGCGACCGCGCCCCTGTCCGGCGACGGCACGGTCAACCTCTCCCCCAAGGGCCTCAAGGGATCGTTCGCGGTACTCGACGAACTCACCGTCGCCTACCTGGACTTCGCCGGAAGCAACGCGGAGACCATCGCCCACCTTCGTGAGAACGGGCGGATCACCCTCATGTGGTGCGCCTTCCAGGGCCCGCCCACCATCGTCCGCGTACACGGCCGCGGCGAGCCGGTCTTCCGTGACGACCCGCGCTTCAAGGAACTCCTGGCCCGTTTTCCGGACATCGACACGACTCCGCACGGTCTGCGCGCGATCATCGTGGTGACGGCGGAACTCGTCCGCGACACCTGTGGCTACGCGGTGCCCTTCATGGCGTACGAGGAGGAGCGCGACCTGCACGCCAAGCGGTTCGCGCGTGAGGACGACGCGTCGCTGAACACGTACTTCCGCAAGAAGGAGCACGTGGAGACCAGCCTGGATGGCCTACCCGGGCTGCCGCTGCCCCTGCCGCCCAGTACCGTCTGAGCCATGCGCCCCGGAGCCGCTGTCCTCGTGTCCGCGTCCCTCCTCGTCCTCGCCCCCGGCGGCCCCGCCGAACGCCTGCCGCTGCCCGAGCGTATGGCGGACACCGGCGGCGGCAGCCAGCTGATCATCGCGCGGGCCTCCCGGACCTCCTCGACGACGGGCACGGTCACCTGGTGGGACCGGCGCGACGGCCACTGGGTGAAGACCGGTTCCGCGCCGGCCCGCTTCGGGGCGCGGGGGCTCGCCGAGGGCGGCTCCCGCAAACAGGGCACGAACACCACACCCACCGGCCTGTACGACCTGCCGTACGCGTTCGGCATCGGACCTGCGCCGCGAGGGACGGCCGTCACGTACCGCCGGGTGCACCAGAACTCCTGGTGGTGCCAGGACAACGACTCCCGTTCCTACAACCGCTGGACCGAGCCGCGCCCGGCCGACTGCCGCGCCGCCGAGGCCGAGCACCTGATCTCGTACGGCAGGCAGTACGCGTACGCGCTCGTCATCGGCTTCAACTACGAGCGGCCCGTGCGTGGGCGAGGCGCGGGGATCTTCCTGCATGTCAACGGGCGTGGAGCGACGGCCGGTTGTGTCTCGGTGCCGCGGAACGCGATGCGGCGCATCCTGGACTGGGCCGACCCCGCGCGCACACCGCACATCGCCATCGGCACGGCGAGCGGACCGACGGCGATCACGCGCTACTGAGGACGAGCGTTACCGACAGTCACTCCGGTCCGCACCGGACTCGGCCGGTCTCTGAACGCACAGCCGCCGCCGCACGTACCACTGGGCCAAGGGCCACTCCCCTTTCGCCAGTCCCACGGAGGAACCGTGAGTACGATCGCCGGCGGTCGCGCTGCGCGGCGCCAGACAATGCGCCGTATCCGCCCTCGCCGCAACCCTGCCGTCCCGCTGCTGCTCGCTGTCTGGGCGGGCGCGGTGGCGGTGGTCTGGCTGTGGTGGAGCAACACCCCCGCCATCGCGGACAACACAAGCCGGATACTCAACGCGGGCCGGATCACCGGTCTGCTCGCCGGGTATCTGATGGCTCTGGTCGTGCTGCAGATGGCCCGCGTACCCGCGCTGGAACGCCGGGTCGGCTCCGACCGGGTGGCACGCTGGCACGCGTTGAGCGGCCGCTACACGCTCTGTCTGGTGCTCGCGCATCTCGTGCTGACCATGTACGGCTACGCCCTGCAGGCCGGCCTCGGCTTCTCGGGGATCGTGCAGCAGACCATCGAATCGATCAACACGCTGCCGGACATGGGCAAGGCCGCGATCGGCACCGGCCTGCTGCTGTTCATCGGCCTGATCTCCACCGGCGGAATCCGGCGCATGATCGGGTACGACACCTGGTACCACATCCACCTGCTCACGTACGCGGCGGTGTACCTGTCGTTCTGGCACCAGTTGACCACCGGGAACGACTTCGCCGTCCAGCCCGCCGCGACCACGGCCTGGTACGTGCTGTACGGGTCCGTGACCGCACTGGCGCTCTGGTACCGGGTGCTCGTGCCGGTCCGGCTCAACATGCGGCACCGCATGCGGGTCGCGGAGGTCGTCGAGGAGGCGCCCGGGATCGTCTCGGTGCTGATCTCGGGACGGCGGCTGCACCGGCTGGGCGCCGAGGCCGGGCAGTTCTTCCGGTGGCGCTTCCTGGCGCCGGGCATGCGGTTCAGCTCGCACCCGTACTCGCTGTCGGCGGCGCCGCGCCCCAACATGCTGCGCGTCACGGTGAAGGCGATCGGCGACCACAGCAGCAGGCTGCGCGAGCTGGAGCCCGGTACCCGCGTATGGGCCGAAGGCCCCTATGGGGCAATGACCGCGTCCCGGCGCAGCCGCGGCAAGGTGCTGCTGGTGGCCGGCGGTGTCGGGATCACCCCGATGCGGGCGCTGTTCGAGACGCTGCCCGGCGCGGCCGGTGACCTGACGCTGCTCTACCGGGCCAACAGCACCCAGGACCTTGCCCTGTGGGACGAGCTGGCCTCGATCGCCGACGAGCGGGGCGCCCGGCTCATGTACGCGGTCAACAGCCCGGACGGGGAACGCCCGGACATCTCGGCGGAGACCCTGCGCCGGAAGCTGCCGGACATCGACAGCCATGACGTCTTTCTGTGCGGGCCTCCCGGCTTCGCGCAGCAGGTGTACGAAGCACTCCGCGGCGCGGGCGTTCCGGCCCGCCGCATCCATCACGAGTCGTTCGAGATGTGAGCGACGGGAGTCAGGAGACATGAAGAAGAGCCACCCCATTCGGCGTGCCGTCCTCGCCACTGCCGCCACCGTGTCCGGAATCGTGTTGGTCCTGTCGCTGAAGCCGGCGTCGGATCCTACGGCCGCGTCCGCGCAGGGCGGGGCGCCCCAGGGGGCGGCCCAGTCGCCGCAGGGCGGCAGCTCGCAGCAGCAGGCCGGCGGGGCCGGCACGCTCACCGGCAACGTGGCCCAGACGCAGTACGGCCCGGTCCAGGTCCGCATCACCATGAGCGGCGGCAAGATCACCAAGGCTGAGGCGGTGCAGAAGCCCAGCGGCGGGCGCAGCACGCAGATCAGCGGCAACTCGGTGCCCAAGCTCAACCAGGAGGCCGTCGCCGCGGGCAGCGCCGACATCGACGCCGTCTCCGGCGCCACCTACACCAGCGCCGGCTACAAGAAGTCCCTGCAGTCCGCCCTGGACCAGGCCGGTGCGGCGGGCGGCGGGCAGGAGTCGGGCCAGGGCTCCGGTGCCGAGGCCGGATCCGGTGCCGGGGCAGGTGCCGGCTCCGGAGCGGGAGCCGGCTCCGGTTCGGGGCAGACGCAGGTCCTGACCGGCGACGTCGCGCAGACCCAGTACGGCCCGGTCCAGGTCCGTGTCACCGTCAGCGGCGGAAAGGTCACCGAGGCCGAGGCGCTGCAGAAGCCCAGCGGCGGGCGCAGCACGCAGATCAGCGGCAACTCGGTGCCCAAGCTCAACCAGGAGGCCGTCGCCGCGGGCAGCGCCGACATCGACGCCGTCTCCGGCGCCACCTACACCAGCGCCGGCTACAAGCAGTCGTTGCAGTCCGCCCTGGACCAGGCCGGTGGCTGAGCCCACGGAGGCTCCTCCCGCGGCGGTGCGCCACGCGGAGGAGGTCATGGGCACGGTCGTCTCGTTCGACATACGCGGCGGCGAACCCAAGGCGGTCCGGACCGCCTTGGAGGAGGCGATCGCCCAGCTCCACACGGTGGACGCGGTGTTCAGCACCTACCGGGAGGACAGCCAGATCTCCCGGCTCGGCCGCGGCGAGCTGACCGTCGACGCGTGCGACCCGGAGGTCGCCGAGGTCCTCGAACTGTGCGCCCAGGCCGAGCGGTTGAGCGAGGGCTGGTTCAGCACGGAGTACGCGGGTGTCCTCGACCCGACGGGGCTGGTGAAGGGCTGGTCGGTCGAGCGTGTGGCCCGGCATCTGCTCGCGGCCGGGGCGACCGGCGTGAGCGTGAACGGCGGGGGCGACGTGCAGCTGTGCGGCACGCCGGGGCCGCAGCGGCCGTGGCGGGTCGGTGTGTCGGATCCGCTGCGCCCCGGCTCCCTCGCGGCGGTCGTCTCCGCGGCCGGCGCCGACGAACTGGCCATCGCCACGTCCGGTTCCGCCGAGCGCGGCACCCACATCGTGGACCCGAGCACCGGCCGGTCCGCGGTCACCGACCTGGTGGCCGTGACCGTGGTGGGCCCCCGGCTCACCTGGGCGGACGCCTGGGCGACGGCGGCCTTCGCGATGGGCTCCCGGCAGGCCCTCGGCTGGCTGGAATCCCTGCCCGGCATCGAGGCGCTGCTCATCACGGCGGGCGACGAGGTCCGGTGCACCGGAGGTCTCGCCGCCCGTCTCGGTTAGGGCCCGCCTGTCTCGGTCGTCAGTGGTGGTTGTTGTGCTGCGCCAGTCGCAGCAGATGATCCGCCAGCGCCTGACCGCCCGTCGGGTTGCGGCTGATCAGCAGCAGGGTGTCGTCGCCGGCGATGGTGCCGAGGATGTCGTGCAGTTCCGCCTGGTCGATGGCCGAGGCGAGGAACTGGGCCGCACCCGGCGGCGTACGCAGGACCACGAGGTTGGCGGACGCCTCCGCGGAGATCAGCAGCTCCGCGGAGAGCCTCCGCATCCGCTCTTCCTTGGCCGACTCGCCCAGCGGCGCGCGCGGGGTGCGGAAGCCGCCCTCGCTCGGTACCGCGTAGATGAGGTCACCGTCGTTGTTGCGGATCTTCACCGCGTTCAGCTCGTCCAGGTCCCGGGAGAGCGTCGCCTGGGTGACGGTCAGCCCGTCGTCGGCGAGGAGCTTTGCCAACTGGCTCTGGGAGCGCACCGGTTGCCGGTTGAGGATGTCCACGATCCGGCGGTGGCGTGCGGTGCGGGTCTGGGGCACGGCAGGCCCGGCCTGCTCGTGATCCTGCGCCTGACTCATCGTCGTCTCATTCTCCGGATCGTCCGTCCCCGTCGGCTGCCTTCGCCGCGTTCGCAGCCTTCGCCGCGCTCGCGCTTGCGTCGAGGACGCCGGGCAGCGCCCGGAGGAGGGCGTCCACCTCGTCGTCGCGCAGGTTCAGCGGCGGCATCAGCCGTACGACATCGGGGGCGGGCGCGTTCACCAGGAGGCCGGCGTCCTGAGCCGCCTGTTGCACCTGGGGCGCGAGCGGCTCGGTGAGCACGATACCCAGCAGAAGGCCCGAGCCCCGGACATGGCCGATCATCGGGTTGCCCAGTGATTCGATTCCGTCCCGCAGCTTTTCGCCCGCCCGCTTCACGTTCTCCAGCAGGCCCTCGGCCTCGATGGTGTCGAGGACGGCGAGTCCGGCGGCGCACGCGACCGGGTTCCCGCCGAACGTCGTGCCGTGGTGGCCGGGCTTCAGGAACTGGGCGGCCCTGCCGAAGGCGACGGTCGCGCCGAGGGGCAGTCCGCCGCCGAGCCCCTTCGCCAGCGTGACGATGTCCGGGAGGACACCCTCGTGGGCCTGGTACTCGAACCAGTGCCCGGTCCGCCCGACCCCCGTCTGCACCTCGTCGAGGACGAGAAGGCTGCCGGTAGCCGCGGTGATGGCACGGGCCGCCTTGAGGTAGCCGGCGGGCGGCACGACCACGCCGTTCTCACCCTGGATCGGCTCGATGACGACCAGCGCGGTGTCCTCGGTGACGGCGGCGGCCAGCGCCTGCGCGTCGCCGTACGGGACGTGCGTGACGTCGCCCGGCAGCGGCAGGAACGGCTCCTGCTTGCCCGGCTGCCCGGTGAGCGCGAGGGCGCCCATGGTCCGGCCGTGGAAGCCGCCCTGGGTGGCCACCATGTGCGCACGCCCGGTCAGCCGGCCGATCTTGAAGGCGCCCTCGTTGGCCTCCGCTCCGGAGTTGCAGAAGTACACGCGTCCGTCACGTCCGAAGAGCTGGAGCAGCCGTTCGGCGAGCGCGACGGGAGGCTCGGCGACGAAGAGGTTGGAGACATGGCCGAGTGAGGCGATCTGCTTGCTGACGGCCTCGACGATCGCGGGGTGGGCGTGGCCGAGCGCGTTCACCGCGATCCCGCCGACGAAGTCGAGGTACTCCTTGCCGTCGGCGTCCCACAGCTTGGCGCCCTCACCACGGACGAGCGGCAGCCGCGGGGTGCCGTAGTTGTCCATGAGCGCGCCCTGCCACCGCTGGGTGAGCTCGGTGTTCATCGAGGTCCCGGTCATGCGTCCCCCTCGGTCTTTTCGTCCGGCACGACCATCGTGCCGATGCCCTCGTCGGTGAAGATCTCCAGCAGGATCGAGTGCTGGACCCGGCCGTCGATCACGCGCGCCGTGGTGACGCCGTTGCGCACGGCGTGCAGACACCCCTCCATCTTCGGCACCATGCCGCTGGCCAGGTCGGGCAGCAGCTTCTCCAGTTCGGAGGCGGTGAGGCGGCTGATCACCTCGTCGGAGTTCGGCCAGTCCTCGTAGAGGCCCTCGACGTCCGTGAGGACCATGAGGGTTTCGGCGCCAAGTGCCGCAGCGAGTGCCGCAGCCGCCGTATCAGCATTGACGTTGTAGACATGTCCGTCGTCCTGGGAGCGGGCGATCGATGAGATGACCGGGATCCGGCCGTCCGAGAGCAGCGCCTCGATCGCGCCTGTGTCGATTTCGGTGATCTCGCCGACCCGCCCGATGTCGACCAACTCCCCGTCGATCTCGGGCTGGTGCTTGGTGGCGGTGATGGTGTGCGCGTCCTCGCCGGTGAGTCCGACGGCGAGCGGTCCGTGCTGGTTGAGCAGCCCCACGATCTCGCGCTGCACCTGTCCGGCCAGGACCATGCGTACGACGTCCATCGCTTCCGGCGTCGTCACCCGCAGCCCGGCCTTGAACTCGCTCTCCAGTCCGTGCAGATCGAGCTGCGCGTTGATCTGGGGGCCGCCGCCGTGCACCACGACGGGCTTGAGGCCGGCATGCCGCAGGAAGACGACGTCCTGGGCGAAGGCGGCCTTCAGGTCCTCGTTCACCATGGCGTTGCCGCCGAACTTGATGACGACCGTCTTGCCGTTGTGCCGGGTCAGCCAGGGCAGGGCCTCGATGAGGATCTGGGCCTTGGGCAGTGCGGTGTGTTTCCGCGTCACATTGCTCATGAGGAATACGCGCTGTTCTCGTGGACGTAGTCCGCGGTGAGGTCGTTGGTCCAGATCGTGGCGGTCTCGCCGCCCGCGGCGAGGTCCGCGACGATGTGGACCTCGCGGTAACGCATGTCGACCTTGTCGCGGTCTTCGCCCACGCCACCGTTCTTGCAGACCCATACGCCGTTGATGGCGACGTTCAGCTGGTCGGGCTCGAAGGCGGCCGTGGTGGTGCCGATGGCGGACAGGACACGGCCCCAGTTGGGGTCCTCGCCGTGGATGGCGCACTTGAGGAGGGTGTTGCGGGCGATGGAGCGGCCCACCTCGACGGCGTCGTCCTCGGTCGCGGCGTTGATCACCTCGACCTTGATGTCCTTGCTGGCGCCCTCGGCGTCGCCGATGAGCTGCCGGCCGAGGTCGTCGCAGACCGCGCGTACGGCTTCGGCGAACTCCTCGTGGTCCGGGGTGACTTGGGAAGCCCCGGAAGCGAGCAGCAGCACGGTGTCGTTGGTGGACATGCAGCCGTCGGAGTCGACACGGTCGAACGTGGTGCGGGTGGCGGCGCGCAGCGCCCCGTCCAGTACGTCGCTCTCGACATCGGCGTCCGTCGTGAGGACGACGAGCATGGTGGCGAGGCCGGGGGCGAGCATGCCGGCGCCCTTGGCCATGCCGCCCACGGTCCAGCCGTCGCCGGTGGCCACGGAGGTCTTGTGGACGGTGTCGGTGGTCTTGATGGCGATGGCGGCCTTCTCACCGCCGTGCTCGTCCAGGGCGGCGGCGGCCTGTTCGACTCCCGGCAGCAGCTTGTCCATGGGGAGCAGTACGCCGATGAGGCCGGTGGAGGCGACGGCGACCTCCCCGGCGTTGTGACCGAGGATCTCGGCGGCCTTCTCCGCGGTGGCGTGCGTGTCCTGGAAGCCCTTGGGTCCCGTACAGGCGTTGGCGCCGCCGGAGTTGAGGACGACTGCGGAGACGAGGCCGCCCTTGAGGACCTGCTCCGACCACAGCACCGGCGCGGCCTTCACCCGGTTCGAGGTGAAGACGCCCGCGGCGGCCAGACGGGGGCCGTTGTTGACCACGAGGGCGAGGTCCGGGTTGCCGTTCTCTTTGATGCCTGCTGCGATGCCCGAGGCGGTGAAGCCCTTGGCAGCGGTGACACTCACGGTGCGACTCCGATCGTGGTAAGCCCGAGCTCCTCGGGAAACCCGAGGGCGATGTTCATGCTCTGCACCGCGCCGCCCGCGGTGCCCTTGGTGAGGTTGTCGATGGCGCTGATCGCGATGATGCGGTGCGCGGTCGCGTCGTGCGCGACCTGGATCTGAACGGCGTTGGAGCCGTAGACGGACGCGGTCGAGGGCCACTGCCCCTCGGGCAGCAGGTGGATGAACGGCTCGTCGCCGTAGGCCTTCTCGTAGGCCGCCCGTACGGATTCCGCCGTGACGCCGTCCCTGGCCTTCGCGCTGCAGGTGGCGAGGATGCCGCGGGGCATCGGCGCGAGGGTGGGCGTGAAGGAGACGGTGACCGGCTCACCGGCGGCCGCGCCGAGGTTCTGGATCATCTCGGGGGTGTGCCGGTGGACGCCGCCCACGCCGTACGGGGACATGGAGCCCATGACCTCGGAGCCCAGCAGATGCGGCTTGGGCGCCTTGCCCGCGCCCGAGGTCCCGGAGGCGGCGACGATCACGGCCTCGGGCTCGGCGAGCCCCGCCGCGTACGCGGGGACGAGCGCGAGCGAGGCGGCCGTCGGGTAGCAGCCGGGTACCGCGATGCGCTGGGACCCCTCCAGCGCGGCGCGGCCACCCGGCAGTTCGGGCAGGCCGTACGGCCAGGTCCCGGCGTGCGCCGAACCGTAGAACTTCTCCCAGTCCGCGGCGTCCTTCAGCCGGAAGTCGGCCCCCATGTCCACGACCAGGACGTCCGGGCCGAGCTGCTCGGCGACGGCGGCGGACTGTCCGTGGGGCAGCGCCAGGAAGACGACGTCATGCCCGCTGAGCACGTCGGGAGTGGTTTCCCGGAGCACGCGGTCGGCCAGTGGCAGCAGGTGCGGCTGCAGCGCACCGAGGCTCTGACCGGCGTTGGAATTGCCGGTCAGAGCGCCGATCTCGATCTCGGGGTGGGCCAGGAGCAGGCGCAGCAGCTCTCCGCCCGCGTACCCACTCGCTCCCGCCACCGCCGCACGTACCGTCATGGAACCCTCCTCCTGGGATGGCATGACTATACGTTTCGCTGCACGTTTATGCAATTGGCTACGATCCCGTCGCCGCCCCGGGCCGCCGCTGTCAGTCCGCGGTCTGTGCCGGGTCGGCCGTCACCCTCCGCAGCAGCGGCCTGCTGCCACTGATCGCGGCGAACATGACCAGCACGCCCACCGTGACGCACACGGCCAGTTGTACCGCGCCGGAGGTGCTGATCGTGCTGCCCGCCGCCTTGTTGAACTGGAACGCGGCGTAGATGCCGGTCGCGGTCGTGCCGCCGGCGAGGACGACCAACGGCAGAGCCGTCTCCCGGACCCTTGCCCGGTCCAGCACTTTCAGCGGGGTGCCGGTCAGTCGCAGCAGGCCGTACACCCGGCGCCGGTCAAGGACGTTCGCGGCTGCGGTGAGACCGGCGGAGGCGATGGCCACGGCGAAGCTCACGGCCAGGAGGACGGTGCCCAGGTCGGCGAGGCGCTTGGTGTATATGTCGTCCTCGGCGTTGAGGTAGTTCTGGGTGCGCGGCAACGGCCCGGACGTGAGCGGCTGCAGAACGGTGAGGGCCGTGTCGACCTGAGCCGGGCCGCCGGTGACGCGAACGATCACGCCCTTGTCATCCACCAGGATGTCGTTGCCCCCGATGCCGACCTTCGCGGTGACCCCGGCCTCGCGCAGCAGCGTACGGGCCTCGGCGGCCGCGTGCCCTGCCTTGGCCGCGCTCGCGGTGGGCAGAGCGACCTGACCCCGGTAGTCGAAGCCGATGCCACCGAGCTGGCCGACGGTGAAGAACCCGGCCACGAACCCGGCCAGCACGAGACCGCTGACGGTGCGCCAGGCGCCGCGCGGATCGTCGCTGAGCCGGCGCGCGGCCAGCAGAGTCGCCGGGCGGCGGGCGAGACGGCCCACGATCCGGCCCAGCCGGTCCACGACCCACGGGCCGAGCAGCCAGAACGCGCCGTAGAACAGCGTCATCAGGGCGACCATCTGCCCGGGCTTGAGGTCGCCACCGTCCATGGACGATCGGATGTAGACCAGGGCTGCCGCGAACAGCACCAGCCGGATCAGCCGAGTGCGGCGCGGGTTCGCCTGCTGGGCAACACCGAGGGGCGAGGTCGCCACCTGGCGCAGCATCGACATCGCGCTGAAGGCGATCAACCCGGCCACCGCGACCACGACCGTCACCAGCCAGGGCAGCCCCACCCACAGCTCGCCGGTGTACCAGCCGCCGATGCCGTACGGAACCTCGGCCAGGGCGGGCAGCAGGGCGCAGTACGCCAGCGCACCCGCCAGAGCCCCGGCCGCGCCGACGGCCGTCGCCTCCAGGCCGGTCATCGCGAGGATCTGGCGCGGTGTCGCGCCGGCCAGCCGGAGCGCGGCCAGCCGCTGCTCGCGCCGGGCCGCTCCCAGCCGCCCCGCCGCCGCGGCCAGCACCATCACGGGCACGGCCACCAAGCCCACGCCCAGCAGCATGATGCCCTGGTCGCCTGCGGTGAACAGGCTCGGCTCGGTCCCGGAGAACCCGGATATCCCGGCCCGCGCGCTCTGCCCCTCGTCGAACCAGCTGCCGTCTCCCCCGGCCGCCGTGGACACCGCGGGGTCGGTCGAAGCCCGGCCCACCACGGCGACCAGTTCGTCGGGCGATGCAAGACCGGCCGCACCGATCGTGCCGTACGACGATCCATCGGCCGCCTTCGGAAAGCGGTTGGCCAGCTGGTCGGCGGGCAGCTTGTGCATCAGTTCGGCCAGGGCGGGCGAGACGTACACCTCGCCCTTCTTGGGGAAGCTGGTCAGGCCCGGCGGTGCGGGAGTCGCCTTGCGGTCGGGCAGCTGGGCCAGCGACACGACGGTGACGGGCTCGTCGCGGACGAACGTCGTGGCCAGGGCCTGGACGGCGGTGCCGTGCCGGGCGGGCTCGGGGATGCGCCAGGCGGTGCGGTCGGCGCGGGCGCCGGAACCGAGGTAGGCGGCGAGCAGCACCAGCAGGACGAGCGAGCCGACGGCGGCGGCCCCGGCCGCGAGCAGTTGGCTCTGCAGGCCGCGGCGGCCGGATGAGCGGGCCAGGTGCCAGGTCAGGGGTGGGACAGGGGAACGCATGAGATCTCCGGAGGTCTTTTCGGCGCGGTCGGGTCAGGCGACCGTGTACTGGCTGTGGCTGCTGATCCGGCCGTCGCGGACCTGGAGGATCCGGTCGCAGTGCGCGGCGACGTCGGCGTCGTGGGTGACCATGACCAGGGCGGCGCCCTGATCGCGAGTGACGGAGGTCAGCAGGCGCACGACCTCCTCGCTGGTGGCCTGGTCCAGGGCACCGGTCGGTTCGTCGGCGAAGACGACGTCCGGTTCGACGACCAGGGCGCGGGCGATGGCGACGCGCTGGGCCTGGCCGCCGGACAGCTGGCCGGGCCGGCGGCGTTCCAGTCCGTCGAGGCCCAGCGGCGCGAACCAGCGGCGGGCGCGGACGACGGCCCGCCGGCGGGGCATGCCCTCCAGCATCAGCGGCAGGGCGACGTTCTCCTCGGCGGGCAGCTCCGGCAGCAGCTGGCCGAACTGGAAGACGAACCCGAACCGCCTGCGGCGCAGGGCGCTGAGCCGGTTCTCCCCCAGCTTGTCGATCCTCCCCCTGGGGGCACCCCCGGCCGAAGGCTGGGGGACTTCGGCCGGGGGGACCCCCATCTCGCTTCGCTCGCCGCGCAGCAGCACCTGGCCACCGTCGGGGCGGATGATCCCGGCCAGGATGTGGAGCAGGGTGGACTTGCCGGAACCGGACGGTCCCATGATCGCCAGCGAGTCGCGCGCGCCGACCTCGACGTCCACGTCGGCCAGCGCGGTGGTGGAGCCGTACTTCTTGGTGAGGCCGTGACCGGCCAGAACGGTGCTCATGACGTGACGTGGTCCTCTTCTGGTCTTTTCCGGCGCTCGAACTTCCAGTGGCGGTGCGGTGGTTCGTGGCCTGCGGAGTAAGCGGCTCCACCCTCGCCCGCGAGCCCGGGCGCGCGCCTCGGCCGAACGGTCAGGGTTCGCGGGACGGCTCCTCGACCATTCGGCCGATCCCGCCGCCCGGCGCACGCAGCCCGCAGCCCGGCGCTCTCGGCCGCCTGGCGCTCGCAGCCGGCTGGCGAGGGTTCTGCGAGACTCCGCGAGTCGCTCGGTGGATCGTGAGACGCAAGGGAGAGGGCGGATGGGCGAGATGCCCCCGGTGCTGTGGCTCGGCGGACCGCCAGGGGCCGGCAAGACGACCGTGGCCCGGGTGCTCGCGCGGCGGCACGGGCTGCGGTGGTACAACGCGGACGCCCGTACGTGGGGGCACCGGGACCGGGCGATCGCGGCCGGGCACACGGCCGCGATCGCCTGGGAGCGGCTTCCTCGCGCCGAGCGGTGGACGGCACCGGTCGAGGACCTGCTCGCGATGTCCCTGCACCATGAGCGTGGCGCGATGATCGCCGACGACGTACGCGCCCTCCCCCGGTCGCCTCTCGTCATCGCCGAGGGCACACCCGTCACACCGTCCGTCGCGGGCGTGTGCGGAACGGGCGCGTGCGGAACGGGCGCGTCCGGGCGGGCCGTGTGGCTCCTGCCGACGGCGGAGGTGCAGTACGCCCGGCTCGTCGAGCGGGGGCTGTCGCCGGGCGAGGGCGCCTTCCCGCTGTATCAGGCGCTGCGGCGGGAGATCGAGGCGCGGGTGGAGGAGTACGGCGGGCGAAAGCTGGTCGTCGACGGGCGACAGAGCGTGGCGGACACCGTCGCGGAGGTGGAGGCGCTGTTCGCCGGGCCTCTGGCCGAAGGGCCCGTGGCTGCGACGGCCGTCGAGCGCCGGCGGCTGTCGCGGTTCGCCAACAGGGCCGTCGTCTCGCAGTACCAGCGGTTCTCCGCCCGCCCCTGGGCTCCGGACGGTGCGCTGAACACGGTGTACGGGTCGCGTGCGAATGCGGGCACGACGCGTGCACGGCGGACGTGGAGCTTGCCGTCGCCGACTTTCCCGAGCTCCCCGACAAGGGCTCACTGCCTGTCCTGGCACCGGGACACCACGACGCCGTCGGATTCGCCGGATTCCAGTCCTGGGACGACCGCGGCTATGGGTGAGGCCGAACCCCCTGCCCTCTCGGGGTCGCTGTCCGCCCGTAGGAGGAGACGTCCCCCGACGTGGATCCGGGCCGGCCCCTTCGACGGTACGACGCCCGCGTCCCCGGCCCCGTGGTCCGCTGGATCGCATGGCTATGGACAGGCGTACGGCGGTGAAGGTGTTGGGGCTCGGGTCGTTGGGGGTCAAGGGGGGTGCGGGCCTGTTCCAGATCCCAGGGGGCACGCGGGCGGCGGCGATCACGGTGCAGGGCGAGTCGGCCGTCCGCACGAACATCCCCACGGTCCGGGACCGCCGGGCTTCGGGTGGCGCGTTACTGGCGCTGGCGACGGCACGACGGCCCCCGGAACGAGGCTGGTACGCGACATACGAGGTCGACGTCCCCGCCGAAGGGCCGTACCGGATCGTCGCTGTGGCCACGGTCCCGGTCGAGCAGCCGCACATCGAGGAGGTCGGCTCGTACTTCAAGCTCGCGGTGGGCGACGGTCCCCCGGTCCCGGTCGCCCGCTCGCAGCCGTACTGGTACGAATCCACCCCCGCGTGGGGTGACCTGTCCGAACTTGACCTCGGCGTCGTCGAGTTGGTGAGCGGCCGGAACACGATCACATTCGTGGCCGATGAGCCGGCCGTGCTGACCGACTCCACCGGTTACCGGTTCCTCCTCGACCGGTTCACGCTGACGCCCGTGACCGGCGGCGTCGCGCCCCTGGGCATCCACCTCGGCGACCCGGCCCACAACCTGGGCACGTACCGGGGCGACGAGCCCGAACTCCCGCGACTGACCTTCGTCCTGGAGGCACGTACGAAGGAGCTTCGCGCGCTCGCGTTCACGGTCACCGACTACTTCGGGAACGAGGTCGCGCGAGGGCGGGCGACCGTCCCGGCCGGCCAGGAACGGGCAACGATCACGCTGCCGGAACTGCGCCAACTGCCGCCCGGGCATTACCGGGTGACGGCAGGGGACGTGACCGGCTGCTTCGCGCGGCTACCGGATCGGCGGCCCGTCCCCGGCCCCGGCAACCGCTTCGGCGTCAACACCTACGTCTTCTCCCTCGTACCGCCCTCCCGGCTCGACGCCTTCGCCGCCGCGATGAAGGACATGGGCGCCGGACAGGTACGCGACGGAATGTCCTGGCCCGCCGCCGAGCCCCGCCGGGGCGTGTACGACACACGGCTGTACGACGGTGTGCGACGGGCCTTCCACCGCCACGGGCTCGCGACGCTCGACGTACTGACCACCGCCCCGGAGTGGGCGATGACCCAGGCCTCGCTGCCGCTGCCCGCAGATCTGCGCGACGCGTACCGCTACGCCGCCCGTCTGGCCGCCGCCGCGCCCGACGCGATCCAGCTGTCGAACGAGCCCGACGTCGACCGGACCAGTTCCACCGGCGACCAGCACGCGGCCTTCGTCAAGGCGGCCGCGCTCGGGATCGCGGACGCGGGCCCGACGACCACGACCACCGTGCTCCCCGGCATCGCGGAGGCGGGCAGCCACTTCCAGATCCTCATGCTGCAGAACGACGTGGCCCGCTACGCCGACGCCTGGGGCTTCCACGGCTATCCGGATCCGAGCGACCAGGAAGACCCCGCGTTCCCCGAAGCGGCAGACATGCAAAGAGAATTGCGCCGTCTGTACGGGGCGGAGCGGCTGCCAATGTGGATGACCGAGGCCGGGATCCTCCTCGACGCACGGCCCGGCACGGACCTCACCCCGGCACAACAGGCCGTCCAGGCCCGATATCTCGTCCGCGCGACGGTGCTGAGCCTGGCGGCCGGGACGGGGAAGCAGTTCTGGTTCGGCGGGCCGCCGCTCCACGACGAGGGCGTCTACTTCGGGCTTCTCAGCCGCGACTTCCAGCCCTGGCCCGCCTACAGCGCCCTCGCCGCACTCACCTCACTGCTCGGTGAGGCGCGCTTCGTGGAGCGGTTGTCCGACGCGTGTTACGTCTTCGCGGCGGGCGCGGGGCGGCGGGTCACGGTGGCCTGGAAGCCTGCGACGGATGCGGAGTCGGAGGGAGAGGCGGAGGGAGCGGCGGAGGGAGAGGTCGACGGGGAGACAGCGATTCCGGTGGTGTCCGGGGCGACCGCCGAGCTGTTCGACATCATGGGCCGGCATGTGGGGACGGTCGGGCCCGAGGGGCGGGTGAAGGTGTCGCGGGACCCTGTCTATGTCGTGCAGGAGGGCGTGCAGCGAGCCGTCGGGGAGAAGGGTGGCCCGGACTCCCGCCCCGCAACCCCTCCCCTCTCCGCAACCTCTCCCCTGTCCCCCGCCCCTCCCCTGTCCGTCGCCGAGCACATCGTGCTCAGCCAGCGGTTCGACCTCGCGAACGCGGCGCCGAACAAGGCGGACGGCGACGCCGAACCGCCCCTCGGCTACCGGCTGTCCACGACGACCCGGATGTCGGTCGACGTCTACAACTTCAACGAAACGCCCCAGACCGTCGAGCTGACCGGCCGCGCCTTCGGCGACTGGACGATACGGCCGACCCGGGCGCCGGACCGTATCACCGTGCCCGCCAAGGGCCGTACGAGCGTGGAGTTCACGATCGTCGCGGGGAAGGGCGTGCGCCGGGGCGTGGACCATCCCCTGGTCTTCGAGGCGACGATCCCCTCGGCGGACGGCGACCGCTCCGTCCCACCCTCCGTCTCCCGTATCCAGCGCAGGTCCCGCAGGCGCGGCAGCCCGATCCCGCTCGCGCCGTCCATCACCCGGCTCACACCGGCCGACGGGACCCTGGTCGACGGCCCCGACATCCGTCTGGCGGCCCGGATCACCGACGCGCTGTCGGGCGTGGACACCGCGCGTGTCGACGTCGAGGTGGACGGCCGGCACGCGCCGGGCCACTACGACCCGGCCACCGGACGGCTGACGGCCGACCTGCGGCTGCGTCCCGGCCGCCACGAGATCCGGGTCCGCGCGTACAACCGGGCGCACGCCCCTGCGCAGGCGTCGGTGACGGTGACCGTGAGCGGGTAGCCGGTCGGGCGCGTCAGTCCGCGATCATGCGGTTGGCGGACCACGCCCGGCGTTCCGTGCTGCGCTCGCGCTGACGGCGTATGACATAGCGGCCGGGCGCGATGCCCGTGCCGCCGTGCTCGGGGTGGATGAGATACGCGACCGCCTTGGTGTCGATGACGCCGAGGGCCAGGCGTGTGGGGTCGTAGAGGCTGTTGGTGAAACGGCAGGTGCCGGGGTCGGCGACGAGCGAGTGCGGGTTGCCGCCCGCGGCGCTGCGCAGCAGCTCGATGCCCCCGGCCGGGACATCCTGCCACCGCACGTACGACTGCTGGGAGACGCTGTGTTCGACGAACGCGTACGGGATGACGATCAGGTCGCCCTGGGCCTGGAGGCCGTCGACGACGGGGATGGTCACCTGGCGCTCCAGGTGGTCGAGGACGTCGAGACCGGTGAGGTCGGTGAGATCGGCAAGGGTCATGGTCATGTGGGTCACCTTGAGTGTGAGGGCCTGTGAAGGCGATGAGTGGGGGAAGATCCTTGAGACCTGCGTGCGGGGAGGTCGGCGCCGACGGATGAGGGCCGAGGCCGCCCGAGCCGTCTCAGGTACGGCGGACGAGTCGGGCGTACTGCTCGCCGGACAGCCCGTACGTCCAGCCGGCCGCCGAGAGCGGGTCCTCGATGTGGTCGGGCACGCTGAGCCCGTAGCGCCGGCGGCGGCCGTCCGGCTCGACCGAGCCGTTGACGACGAGCAGCAGGCGCGCGGGACGGCCCCAGAGTTCCCGGGGTACGTCGTAGAGGTGGAGGTCGGAGCCGGGGTTGCCTGGGTCGCCGGCCGTGCCGACGCGCCGGAGTCGGGCCTGTTCGATGTAGCTGCCCCAGCCGATGCGTTCGATGGCGCTGCGGCGCACTTCCACGTTCCGCTCGGCGTGGATGCGCTCGACGGTCGGAGCCTTGACCACCCACTCCGGTACGTGGGTGCCGTGCAGGACGTGGACCTCAGCGCCGTCCGCGAACCGGACGGCAGGTCCGTCGTCGCGGTGCAGTCGCAACTCGCCGTGGAAGCCGCTGGGCTGGGGCTCGGTATGGATCTCGGTGGGCCGCTCGGACATCACGCACATGCCGTCGCCGGGCCACCACCAGCCCGTCGACCGGGCCAGTTCGGTCCACAGGCCCAGTTGGTCCTGGTCATCGCCCAGGTAGGTGGCCAGGCCGACGCGCGCGAACACGTCGTAGTGGGCGACCCAGGCGGCGTCGTGCTGGCCGTACCAGGCCAGACCCGGCGAGCCCACGGCCGGGGGCGTCAGCTCCGTACGGACCGGGGCGCACACCGCGTCGCGCAGTGTGGCGGTCAGCGCGTCGTACACGACGGCCTCGACCACGTCGGCCGCCGCGATGCCCGCCGCGAGCGCTTCGTCGGGCGCCAGGGTGCGTGCCGTCCCCGGCGTGGGGTCGGCCCACGCCCATGAGGACCGTGCGGACGGCCGGTGGCCGATCCGGTCGTTCATGCGTTCCCGCAGTTCCGACGCCAGATTGGCCAGCCGGGCGACCAGGGGCCAGTCGGATCCCTGTGCGGGAACTGCGGCGGCGTCCAACCGCACGGGGCGGAAGCGGTCGTAGTGGTCGAGCGTGACCTGCCGCGCCGCGGCCGGGGAGGGAACCCAGACGAAATCGGGCGGTGGTGCGCCGATCAGGCGGTACAGGGCGGTGACGGCGGCCTCCGCTCTCGGCCGGTCGGCCGGGCGGACGGACAAGCCGTACTTGAGCCAGTCCTCACTCAACACGCGTGCCAGAGCCACGCGTTCGGCGGAGGAGTCGGGCCAGGCGAAGGAACTGCGCGCGCTGCGCGCGCCTCGGAGTGATCCCCCTCGGGGATCCGGCACGGCGCTCACCAGAGGGTGGCGGTGTCCGCCTCTCGCATCATCATGCGGATGATCGTGACAGGGCGGGGCAGAGATCCGCAAGGCCTTTCCCGGACCAGGCCGGATCGTCGCTCACCGCTCCTTGCGGGCCGCGTAAGCCCGTGCCGCCCGTACCCGGTTGCCGCATTTCGTCGTGCACCAGCGGCGGGCCGCGTGGGAGCGGAGGAACCAGCGGGCACAGCCCTGGGCGGCGCACTCGGTCAGCTGGTCGGCCTCGGAGCCGGTGAGGAGTTCCGTGGCGTCCTCGGCGAGGAGGGAGAGCGCGGCGGCGGCCGGGTTGCCCGTGTCGGGCTCGTCGGCACGGTGCGGGCCGTCGGACGTCCAGGCGAGCCGTGGCGTCGAAGGGGCGGCCGCCAGCGCGGAGTTGAGGGTGTCGAGGCTCTCCCCCGGCGGCACGGCGCGGGCCGCACGCGCTTCGAACAGCGGCCGCAGGGACTCGCGCAGCCCGAGGAGCCGGCCGAACTGCCGCCCGTTCAACGCCACCCGGTCCGGCAGCAGCTCATGGCGTACGAGCCACAGGTGCGCGGCCTCGGCGTCGTCGAGCAGGTCGACCAGGCCGTGGCTCAGCGTAAAACGCGTGTTGACCAGGGAGAGCGAGACATAGCGCTCCTCGCCGGGAACCGGGAGCTGGTGCAGGTAGTGGGGGGCGTCATGATCCACGCCTCTCATGTTAATGCTTGCGATTCACCGTGAGAAGACTTAGCGTTCCTCACGCTGAACGAGAGAAAATACCGTGAGAGGTGAGCCGCTGTGGCCTTCGACGTGGACGCGCTCCGCAAGGACTTCCCGATCCTCGGACGGTCGGTGGAGAGCGGCGCCCGGCTCGTCTATCTCGACTCCGGGGCCACCACCCAGAAACCGCTCCAAGTCCTCGACGCCGAGCGGGACTTCTATCTCACCCACAATGCGGCCGTGCACCGCGGGGCCCACCAGCTGGCCGCGGAGGCGACGGAGGCGTACGAGAACGCGCGCCGCACGATCGCCCGCTTCGTCGGCGCCGGCGAGGACGAGATCGTCTTCACGAAGAACGCGACGGAGGGCATCAACCTCGTCGCCTACGCCCTCGGCAACGCCGGCCGGATCGGCCCCGGCGACCGGATCGTGGTGACGGAGATGGAGCACCACGCGAACCTGGTGCCCTGGCAGCAGCTCGCCGAACGCGCGGGCGCGACGCTGGACTGGTTCGGGCTCACCGACGAGGGCCGTCTCGACCTCTCCCGCATCGACGAGCTGCTCGACGAGCGCACCAAGGTCATCGCCCTCACGCACCAGTCGAACGTCCTGGGCACGCTCAATCCGGTCCGCCTGATCGCCGACCGCGCCCACGCCGCCGGGGCGCTCGTCGTGGTCGACGGCGCCCAGTCCGTGCCGCACCGGCCCGTCGACGTACGGGAGTCGGGCGCCGACTTCCTCGCCTTCTCCGGGCACAAGATGCTCGGCCCGAACGGCGTCGGGGTGCTGTGGGGCCGGCGTGAACTCCTCGCAGATCTCCCGCCGTTCCTCACGGGCGGTTCGATGATCGAGGTCGTCGAGATGGACCGTACGACGTTCCTGCCGCCGCCCCAGCGGTTCGAGGCGGGTGTCCCGATGGCACCGCAGGCGGTGGGCCTGGCCGCGGCCGTGGACTATCTCCGGGCGCTGGGCATGGCCGAGGTCGCCGCGTACGAGGACACGCTCACGGCTCGGGCGCTGGAGCAGCTCCAGGAGCTCCCGGGCGTACGCGTCATCGGTCCGCGCGATCTCACGGACCGCGGCTCGGCGGTCTCGTTCACGGTCGACGGCGTCCACCCGCACGACGTCGGCCAGGTGCTCGACGAGCGGGGCGTCGCGGTCCGCGCCGGCCACCACTGCGCCCGTCCGATCGTGCGGCGCTACGGGATTCCGGCGACGACGCGGGCGACCTTCTACGTCTACAACACGCCGGAGGAGGTCGACGCGCTGGTCGAAGGAGTGCGGGCGGCCCAGGCGTACTTCGGCGCCTGAGCCGCCCGCCGATCTGCCGGCTGAGGTGAGGTCACCTCATGCGGATCGGAATCCTCGGGATCACCCCTCCCGGATCCTCAGGAAGGTGACCGAGTTGGCCGGGAAGGTGTACGTGAACTTGCCGGCGACTCCCTCGAAGGTGGACTTGACGGGGGCGACGGCCGTTTCCTTCTCGGTGTTCACCGCGTCGGGCGCGGCCTTCAGAGTGGTGACGGCGGCCGTCTTCGCCGTCTTCAGCCCACCGAGGTCGATCGCCGTACGGGCGTTCACCGCCTGGGCGTTGACGACCTTGACGATCACGTCGCCGCTCTTCGCGTCCCGCGTGACGACCTGCCGGAACGGCTCGGCCGGCTTGTTGTCGGTGAAGCTGCCCCATTCCTTGCCGTCGAGGTAGAGAGTGACCTGACGGCCGCGCACCTTGATGTCGACGTCGTACGCGCGGCCCGTCTCGATCGATCCGGCCTTGGAGATGAGCGTCGACTTGCCGCCGTCCACGGCCTGTTCGACGGCGGACTGGGTGTTGTTCCAGCCGCCCAGGTTCCACCAGTAGTAGTTGCCGGTGTCCTTGACCCCGAAGGCGACGAGGAAGCCCTCCTTGCCCGACTTCTTGGTGGCCTTCACATGCAGGTCGTAGTCGTGCCAGGCCGGGTCGCCCGCCGACACCATGGTGTTCTCGGCGGCCGCGTCGGTCTGCACGTACTGCCCGTCCTGGATGCTCCAGCTGCCGCCGCCCGTGTGGGTCCACTTCGAGGCGTCACCGGAGAAGTCGTCGCTGAGCAGCGTCGCACCGTCCGCGCCGGTCACCTTCACATCGTCGTACGCGGCGCTGGTCGCCCACGTCGACAGGCCGACGGCGCCCGAGATAGGGCCGTTCAGCGAAGGCGTGCCGGTGGCGGTGGAGGGTACGACCCGGTCGCCGACGTTGCGCATGAAGAGCTTCTGGACCTCGTAGTTGGCCGAGTTCCACGACGCGTGGTTGTTGAACCAGATCATGTCGGGGCGCCACTGCACGTAGTCCTCGTTGGCGAGCAACGGGGCGTACGAAGCGAGCTTCACGACGTCCGCGTTGCGCTCCAGGCCCGTCATGTACGCGGCTTCGGAGAGAGCGTTCTTGAAGGCGTTGCCCTGGGAGGCGTACTCGCCGAGGAAGACCTTGGGGCCCTTCCTGTCGTACGAGTCGTAGCGGTCGTTGTTCTGCAGGAACCACTGCGGGCTGTTGTAGTAGTGCTCGTCGACCATGTCGACGTTCGCTTCCCGGTTCAGCTTCCAGGCCGTGTCGAAGGTCGAACCGGTGTCGTCCGGACCGGAGTTGGAGATCACGGTGATGTCCGGGTACTTCGCCTCGATGGCGGCGCGGAACTGCTTGAAGCGGGCGAAGAACTCGTTCGGGAGGTTCTCCTCGTTGCCGACCTCGAGATGGGTGAGGTGGAAGGGCTTCGGGTGGCCCATCTGCGCCCGCTTCTTGCCCCACACGCTGGTCACGGGCCCGTTGGCGAACTCGATGAGGTCCAGGGTGTCCTGGACGTGGCGCTTGAGAAGCGCGTCGTCGTCCACGGCCTTGTTCTGGCCGCAGCCGGTCACGAGGGCGGGCACGACAGGCAGCGGCATCGCTCCGATGTCCTCGGAGAACTGGAAGTACTCGTAGTAGCCGAGACCGTAACTCTGGTTGTAGCCCCAGAAGTTGGAGTTGGTCGCGCGCTGCTCGACCGGGCCGACGGTGTCCTTCCACTGGTACGAGCGCTTGCGCTGCCAGCCGGACGCCTCGTCGTAGCCCTCCATGCTGCCGGTGTTGACGAGGCAGCCGCCCGGGAAGCGGACGAAGCCGGGGTCGAGGGCGGCGATCTTCTGGGCGAGGTCCTTGCGCAGCCCGTGGTCCTTGTACGTGTCGCGCGGGAGCAGCGAGATCATGTCGAGCGCGACCGGACTGCCGGCGGCGACGGTGAGGCGGCCGGCGGTGCTGGTGCGGGTCGCGGTGAACCTCGCCGTGTACTTGGTCCAGCCGCCGCGCGCGGTGACGCGCCGGGCCTCGGCGAGCGCGCCCTCGGAGTCGGCCAGCGTCACGGTGAGGGCGGAGGCCTGTTCGGCACGGGCCCAGACCGAGAAGTTGTAGACCTTGCCCGCTTCGACGGAGATACCGGTGTTGTAGCCGGAGTTGGTGACGGATGAACCGCCGTCCAGGGAGAGGTAGGTGCGGTTGCGGGCATTCAGCCGGCCGTCGTCGTTCACGGCCTTCGCGGTGCCCGAGGTGGCCCAGGAGGTGAGGGGGGTGTACGAGCGGTTGTCGTCCGTCGAGTACTCGAAGGACCGGTTCTGCACGAGCTCCGGGTACAGGCCGCCGTCCGCGGCCCGGTTGATGTCCTCGAAGAAGACGCCGTACATCGTGTCGTCGATCTTGGCGCCCGAGGCCTTCGGGTCGACGGTGATCGCGTAGTCGGTGGTGTCCTCGGCGGCGGCGTTCACGGGGGCCGGGATGACAAAGGAGGCGGCCAGGAGTCCGGTGGCCGTGAGGGAGAGTCTCCAGCGAGTGCGGGTGCGGGGGCGTGACATGGATACTCCGCGGCTCTGTAGGTTCGAAATATCGGACGGTTGTCAATACTTCGAACGGCAAAGATAGGGAGGGGGTCTGAGTGCGTCAATGGGTTGCGCAAGACGTACCGGAGAGGCGGAACGGTATGAGCGGTTTCTGGCCGGTGACCGACGTGCTGGCCTATCTGTCCGGGATATGGCGCGTGGAACGCTCGGTCCGGGACCTCGTGAGCGGAGCGGAGGGAACCTTCGGCGGGACCACGGAGTTCGAACCGCTCGGCGGGGGCGGGCTGCTGCATCACGAGTCCGGCACGTTCGTGTGGCAGGGCGTCGCCCGGCCCGCCGAGCGGACGCTGCGGTTCCTGCCGGGCGAATCGGCGAGCCGGGCCGACGTACGGTTCGCCGACGGCCGCCCCTTCCACGACCTGGACCTGACGTCCGGGCGGCACATCGCCGACCATCCGTGCGCCGCGGACCTCTACCGGGGTGAGTTCACCGTCCTGGACGCGGACCACTGGCGGACCGTGTGGCGGGTGGGCGGACCGGCCAAGAACCTGCTGCTCACCACGGACTACGCACGCACCACGGACCACGCACGTGCTGCGCGCGCGACGCGCCCGGTCGACTAGGCCTGCACGGTCTGGTCGTCGAGACGTAGGTTCCAGCGCCCCGCCCGCCCCGTGATCGTGGCCATCGACAAGGGGCGGACGTCGATGTTCCAGTATGTCGACGGGGGCGCCTTCAACGCGTAGACCAGCGTGGCGCGTACGACCGCGGGTTCGGCCACGGCGACGATGCGGCCGCCGTCGTCTGCGGGGCGCGTGTCGAGCCAATCGCCCACGCGCTTGATGAACGCGATCAGCGGCTCACCGCCGTGCGGCGCTGAGTACGGGTCGGCGAGCCACGCGTCCACCGCCCGGGGTTCGCGGGCCATCGCCTCGCCGAGCGTGAGCCCGCGCCAGCGGCCCATGTCCCAGTCCCGCAAGGCGAGCTGGGCCAACGGCGCCAGTCCGAGCGCGTCACCGGTGGCCCGGCTGCGCGGTGTCGGCGAGCAGTACCGCAACTCGGCCGCCGCCAACTGCACCAACGCGTGCGCGGCGCGCCGCACCTCGTTCCAGCCCGCCTGATCGAGCGGCCGGTCGTCGTCGAAGCGCTCGGCGAGCAGCGGGGAGCTGCGCGCCGCGGCGAGGAGCGTGACACGAACGTGCATGCGGTGATCGTGGAGTGCGGAACTGCCCAGGTCAAGGGGTGTCTGAGGGTTACCGGGAGGCTCACACACCCGCTCCGGAACGGAGCGCCGTCAACTCCCCCTGCCCGCCTCGTCGCAGGCGGTGCGCAACCTGCGTACGCCCTCCGTGATCTCCGCCATACTCGCCACGGCCGCGAAGCTCAGCCGCAGGTGCGCGGCGGCGGGTTCGGCGCTGAAGTAGGGGCGGCCGGGGGTGACGGCCACGCCCGCGCGCAGGGCGGCGGCGACCAGCGCCTGCTCGTCCATGCCGTCGGGCAGCCGCAGCCACAGGTGGTACCCGCCGGAGGGGATGTGCGGGAGGGCGATCTCGGGCAGGTTCAGGCGCAGCGCGGCGGTCATCGTGTCGCGCCGCTTTCTCAACTCCGCGGCCACAGACCGCAGGTGACGTGGCCAGGCGGGCGAGCCGACGAGTTCCAGGGCCGCCTCCTGGAGCGGGCGCGGCACGAAGAAGGTGTCGACGACCTGGATGGCCCGCAGCCGTTCCAGAACGGGTCCGCGGGCGGCGAGGGCACTCACCCGGAAGCTCGGCGAGGTCGCCTTGGTCAGGGAGCAGACGTGGACGACGACTCCGTCTGTGTCGTCCGAGGCCAGCGGGCGCGGCAGCGGCCCCGCGTCCTCGTGCACGAGTCGGCGTACGAAGTCGTCCTCGACGACGAACGCGCCGGCCTCACGCGCGATCCGCAGCACCTCGCCACGGCGTTCCGGGGCGAGGACGGCACCGGTCGGGTTCTGGAGCAGCGGCTGGCAGACGAAGACCCGGGCCCCGGTCGCCCGGAAGGCGTCGGCGAGCAGGCGGGGACGGACACCGTCCGCGTCGACCGGTACGGGTACGGGACGGAGTCCGGACGCGCGGGCGATGGCCAGCATCCCCGGGTATGTGGGCGACTCCACGAGCACCGGCGCACCGGGCGGGGCGAGCGCACGCAGGGCGGTGGTCAGTGCGGACTGACCACCGGCCGTGATCAGCACCTCGGCGGCGGTGATGGCACCGCCGATGCCCCGGGCGAACCACTCGCGCAGTTCCGGCAGCCCTTCGACGGGTGGGCGCGCCCAGGCGCCGGGCCGGCGGCCCGCCCGGGCCAGCGCCGCGGCCATCGCCCGCTCCGGCTGCAACGAAGGGTGCAGATAGCCGCCGTTGAACTCGATGACCCCGGGCGGCGGTACGGCCAGCGAGACCAGCACTCCGGAGGCGTCGACCGTGCGCGGTACGACATCGGTGGCGGCGTCCGCGCTGAGTGCGACCTCCTGCCAGGACGTGTCCCCCACGACGGGCCCGGCGGTCCGCGGCGCGGCCCGAAACGCCCCCGCACCCGGCCTGGTCACCACGAGCCCCTCGGCGGCCAGCTGAGCCAGGGCCCGCGACACGGTCACCGGGCTCACCCGGAACCGCTCTACCAGCGACCGGCTCGACGGCAGTTTTCCACCTGGAGAGTAGCGATCCAGCTCCTCGCGCAGCCGTTTCGCCAGATCCGCCACACTGCTACGCTCGTACATGAGAGCACAGGATAGCGCTACCACGCCGACTTCGATAGCGATCCCGACCGCAGGAGGCAGTACCGGCGCCGCCCCTCCCCCGCCGCCCGCGGGGCCCCGCGCCGGCATGTTCCAAGCCGCTCTGGGTGTCACCGCCTTCTCGCTCACGTTCCCGGCCACCGCCTGGGGGCTGGAGAGCTTCGGTGCCTGGTCGCTGGTGGCCGTGCGGAGCGTCCTGGCGGCGGTCATCGCGGGTGCCTGTCTGCTGACCCTGCGCGTGCCGCTGCCCGCCCGGCGCCACTGGACGGGCCTGTCCGTCGTGGCCGGTGGGGTCGTGCTCGGGTTTCCGCTGCTCAGCACCCTCGCCCTGGAGACGTCGACGACCGCCCACGCCGCGGTCGTGGTCGGGCTGCTTCCGTTGACCACCGCGCTGTTCTCGGCCCTGCGCGTCGGCAACCGCCCCTCGCGCACCTTCTGGATCGCGGCACTCACCGGCGCCACCGTGGTGATCGCGTTCACCGTGCAGCAGAGCGGTGGTGCCCTGGCCGGCGCGGACATGTACCTCTTCGGGGCGCTGCTGGTCTGCGCGGCCGGCTACACCGAGGGCGGCCGGCTGGCCCGCGTCATGCCGGGCTGGCAGGTCATCGGCTGGGCACTGGTGCTGTGTCTGCCGCTCGCCGTGCCCGCGGCGGCGCTCGCTCTGTCGTACGAGCCCGTGCATCTGACCGCGCACGGCGTGACGGGGCTGCTCTGGGTCGCGGCCGGATCGCAGTTCCTCGGCCTGGTGGTCTGGTACCGGGGCATGGCGGCGATCGGCATCCCGAAGGCGAGCCAGTTGCAGTTGGCGCAGCCGCTGCTCACACTGGTGTGGTCGGTGCTGCTCCTGGGCGAGCACCTCACGCCGGCCGCACCCCTTGCGGCCGCGGCCGTACTGGTGTGTATCGCGGTCACCCAACGAGCGCGAGGCTGACCGGCCGCACACGCCGGTCGCAATCGGCGCCCCCAGCCGTAGACTTACAGCCACGGACCGCTACTCCCGTGCCAGACGAGGAGGCCCTCCAGATGCGTGCAAACAAAGGCGACCACCTGCTGGTGCACGGCAGGATCGTCGGACAGCACGACCGGGTCGCGGAAGTCGTCGAAGTACTGGGAACGGACGGCAATCCTCCGTTCCGCGTCCGCTTCGAGGACGGCCACGAGACCGTGATGTCCCCCGGTCCTGACACCGTCGTCCAGCATCACATCCGCGAGAACCGGGTCAAGTAGGTCAGCTCGGCGGGTTCGCCGACCGCTGGTAGTGGTCGGCGACCACGCGGGCCAGCGCGCCGATCCGGTCGGCGCCGACCTCCTTGGCCGAGAAGAAGACGTGCCCGCGCACCTGCGGGTACTCCGCGGCGAGGGTGAGATGCCGGGACAGCTCGGCCGCGTCCTGCCAGGCGGCGGGCTGCGCCGGGTCCCCGGCCTTGTACAGCGCCTCGCCCACGTACAAGCGCGTTCTGCTGCCCCGCGCGACGTCGGCCCACCAGGGCAGCAGCTTGGCGTAGTCGGCGGCGGCGAAGCCGATGTTCCAGTAGAGCTGCGGGCAGACGTAGTCGAGCCAGCCCCTGCGGACCCATTTCCTCGTGTCGGCGTGCAGATCGTCATACGTCTGCATCGCCCGGGTGTCCGAGCCCCGGGAGTCGTTCGCGGCGTTGCGCCACACCCCGAACGGGCTGATCCCGAACTGTGTGGTGGGCCGGATCCTCTTCACGCTGACCGCCATCTCGCGCACCAGCTTGTCGATGTTGCTGCGCCGCCAGGCCGCCCGGTCCGCGAATGCCCCGCCGTACGTCTTGTACGCGGCGTCGTCGTCGAAGACCGCGCCGGCGACCGGGTACGGGTAGAAGTAGTCGTCCCAGTGCACGGCGTCCAGGGGGTACTTCTTCACCGCGTCGAGCATCGCCTTCTGGACGAAGGCGCGGACCTCGGGCAGCCCCGGGTTGTAGTAGAGCTTCCCGCCGTAGGGCACGACCCAGTCGGGGTGCTTGCGGGCGGGATGTGACACGACCAGCTTGGTGAGGTCCGCGTGGTTGGCGATCCGGTACGGGTTGAACCAGGCGTGCAGTTCCAGCCCTCGTACATGGGCCTCCCTGACCGCGGTGCCGAGCGGGTCCCAGCCGGGATTCTTGCCCTGGACGCCGGTGAGGTACTGCGACCAGGGCTCGTAGGGCGAGGGCCACAGGGCGTCGGCCGTGGGGCGCACCTGGAAGATCACCGTGTTCAGCCGTCGACGTACGGCCGTGTCGAGCTGGGCGATCAGTTCGGCGCGCTGCTGGGACGCGGTCAACCCGGACTTGGACGGCCAGTCGCGGTTGGCGACGGACGCCAGCCACATACCGCGCAGCTCACCGAAGGGAGTGCGGCGCCGGGACTCGCCCTTCCCGTCGTCCTCGGTCGTCGCGCCCCAAGCCGCCGCGCCGCCTGCCGTGGCAAGCCCCGCCAGCATCGCGCCCGCGAACGCCCTACGTGTCACTCGACTCATGGGTTCTCCCGCATCATGGGTTCTCCCGCGCCATGGGTCTCCCGCATACGCACCGGATCCGCCGGATCACGCACCGTCCGGGCAGGCGGCAAGGCCGGACCCGGACGATCGATCAGCGGCAGCCCGAGAGTAACGTGCACGAATGGAGCAGGCGCCCTTCGGGGGTCTGCCACGCCGGTAGAACAGCGAAAGGGACGAAGTGACGGACACCTTCGGAGACATCTCACGCGTCGGAGTGGTGGGCTGCGGTCAGATGGGAGCGGGCATCGCCGAGGTGTGCGCCCGTGCCGGCCTGGATGTGAAGGTCGCCGAGACCACCGGCGAGGCATTGGAGATCGGCCGGACCCGGCTCTACAACTCGCTCTCCAAAGCGGCCGAACGCGGCAAGATCTCCGAGGAGGAGCGGGACACCACTCAGGCGCGGCTCAGCTTCACCACCGACCTCGGCGAGTTCGCCGACCGTGACCTGGTGATCGAGGCCGTCGTCGAGAACGAGCAGGTGAAGACCGAGATCTTCCAGGTGCTGGACCATGTCGTGACCCGGCCGGACGCGATCCTCGCCTCCAACACCTCGTCAATCCCGCTGGTGAAGCTCGCCGTCGCCACCTCGCGTCCCGATCAGGTCATCGGCATCCACTTCTTCAATCCGGCCCCCGTCCAGAAGCTCGTCGAGCTGATCCCGGCCCTCACCACCTCCGAGGAGACCCTCGGACGGTCGCAGGCGCTGGTCGAGAAGATCCTCGGCAAGCACGCGATCCGCGCCCAGGACCGCTCGGGCTTCGTCGTCAACGCGCTGCTGATCCCGTATTTGCTCTCCGCGATCCGCATGTTCGAGTCGGGCATCGCGAGCCGCGAGGACATCGACAACGGCATGGAGATGGGCTGCGCCCACCCGATGGGCCCGCTCAAGCTCTCCGACCTGATCGGTCTGGACACGGTCGCGTCCGTCGCGGATTCGATGTACCACGAATACAAGGAGCCGCTCTACGCCGCTCCCCCGCTGCTCCAGCGCATGGTCGACGCGGGCCGGCTGGGCCGGAAGTCGGGCTCGGGCTTCTACACCTACGGCTAAGCCCTGGTGACAGCGGGGTACTGACTACGGTCCGTACACATCGAGCTGACGCGGGCCCGGCACTCCCTCGGAGGGACGGGCCCGCGCGATTCACACACCGTGTGAGCACCGGGCACGCATATGCCCCGCGCACACGCTCCCCACGCGTCGACCAGGCGAGTTGACTTCACGTGCGCATGAAGGGATGAAACGACTACAGAGAGGAGTGGGACTCGTGGCCACCGACCCGGAGCATCCCGTGGTCAACGGTGAACTCGCAGAGTTACGCCGCCGCCTTGACGTGGCGCATGCCCGCGTCGAGGGAGGGATCACCCTGCTCAGTCACCGTACCGAGCAGACCGCCAAGGAGATCGACGACCTGAGCGCACGGATCGTCGCCCTGGAGCACACCCGCTGGCCGCTGCCCGCGGTGGCGGCGCTCACGGCCTTGGGCGCGCTCGTCGTGGCGATCTGGCAGGCCGTGGGCCGCTGACTCGCCGGACGCCGGGGGGGGATCAGGGCAAGGCGTCCTGCCCGAGCCTCGAGTGATGCAGGAGAAGCAGCGCGGCTGCCATGTTGGCGGCCGGGACCTCGCCGCGGGCGACCATGTCGGGGACGAGCTTGAGCGGGACCCATTCCCTGCGGTCCGACTCGAAGTCATCCACGGGGTGTCCGACATACGTGCCCTCGTCGGCCCAGAAGATGTGGTGCCGAGCGTCGGTGAGTCCGTTGGAGGGCTCGACGCTCATCAGATGGTGCAGGGGTCCCGGCCGCCACCCGGTCTCCTCCTCGAGTTCGCGGGCGGCCGCGTCCGCGATGTCCTCGCCGTCTTCGACGACGCCCGCGGCGAGCTCCCACCCCCAGCTGTCGGTGATGAAGCGGTGCCGCCACAGGAGCAGCACCTCGTTGGCCTCATTCACCACGGTGGCCACGGCGACGGGCCGCAGCCGTATTAAAAAGTGATCGAGGTGCCGACCGTCCGGCAGCTCTACATCTGCGAGATTGACGCTGAACCAGCGGTTTGCGTACACAGTTTGTTCGTTCTGTTTCGTCCACTGCACGGTTCTGCCACCTTCCGCCGAGTAGATGGCAATATCGCAGCAGGAGCGTCCTCACAGCACTCATGGCGGCCGCTCGCAGCGCAGCGGTAGGCGCAGTGTTCCGCACCGCGGTGGTATCGAAGTCCCCCGCAGTGGACGGGGTGGGGTGCCTACGGGGTTCCCCCGAGGGCCCTTCTCAGAGCGGTACGCGCAGTGCCCCGTCGATGAGTTCGGCGGCCTCGGCCGTTCCCGCACAGCCACTGGCCACAAGATGTTCGCGTACCGCCCGCAGTCTGTCGCGCAGTCGCTGGGACTCCATCCCCCGCGCCCGCTCGGCCATTTCGACCGCCGTGACCGCCGCCTTGTCCGCGTTCCCCTGGCGCAGTTCGATCTGGCTGAGCATGCCGAGCCGGTGCACCCGGCCCCGGTCGTGCGCCGGGTTGTCCACGGCGGCCTCGGCGTGCTCACGCGCGGCGGTCAGGTCGCCGAGACTCAACAGCGCCTCCGCCACTTGCACATTGACCAGTCCGGGCTGGACATAGCCGGTCTCGTCCGGCTCGTGGCCGCGCCGGATGCGCTCGGCGGCCTGCTCGGCACGCCGGATACAGGACAGCGCGCTGCTGCCGTCGCCGAGGTGTGCGTACGCCTTGGCCTGCATCGCGTAGAGGTCCGACGCGAGTGCCGGAGTGATCTGCCGCCCCGCGGCGCGCAGCGCGGCCTCGGCGAAGGCGACGGCCTGCCGGTACTCGCGCATGAACAACGACTGGTTGACCAGCAGGGCGATGACGTACGCGCCCAGTCCCCGGTCCCCGCTGGCCTTCGCCAGTCGCAGGGCCTGGTGGAAGTAACGCTGGGCGAGGCCGTGCGCGTCGGAGTCATAGGCGCAGATGCCCGCGACCGCCACCAGCCCGCCGGTGGCGCGGTGGAGTTGACGGCCGGTGGCGTCGGTGTAGCTGCCGCGCAGCAGCGGTGCGGTCTCGGAGTTGAGGAACCCGACGATGCGCGTGCGGGTCGCGACTCCGCCGGCCTTGCGGTACATCTGCTCGTAGTGGGCCCGGGCAGCGCGCAGCATCTCGATGTCGGCCATGCTCACCCGGTGCCGTCCGCCGCGTGAGACATCCACGTCCTCGGGCGGGTTCTCCCACTCCCACACGGGCATCACGGCGGGCGTCCCGGTGACGGCCGGGGCGCCGAGGATGTGCGGGCGCTGCTGTTCGTCGGAGCGCCACAGGGCCGTGGCGCGCTCGACGAAACCGGAGAGCGTCGTGCCGTGCGGAGCGGCCGGTTCGCCGGGTAAACCGAGGCCGATGTCGTCGAGCGTGACGGGTCGCTGCAAGCGGGCGGCGAGTACCTCGCAGATCAGGTCGGGCACCTGGCCGCGTGGCCGCTGGCCCTTCAACCACCGGGCCACGGCGGTGTGTTCGTAGCGAAGTGCGAGGCCACGACTGCGCCCCGCCTGGTTCACATGGGCCGCGAGTCCCGCATGCGAGATCCCGGCTTCGTCGAGGATCGCATCGAGCAGAGTGTTGGGCTGCATGAGGGCCCTCCGGGTGGCTCGGTGCGGACAGACTAGTGCTTTCCGGCTCACACGGGGTGTGAACGGAGTGCTCGAATCCGGGCAGTACGCGCGCTGTTGCGGAGAGTTTCCGGCCGGTTGACTGAAATGCCTCGAAAGAGGCCGGCCGGGCCGTCGGCTCCCCCTCGTACAGTGCGACGGCCCGACTCCGCGCCGTCCGCCCAGCTGCCTGCCCGACACTCCGTGGCGGGGCGGACGGCTCCGCCGGTGGCTCCGCCGGTTGAGCAGGGTCACTACAGGTGGGTCGTTGGCTGCGGGTCCGTTGTGGCTTGTCGCGCAGTTCCCCGCGCCCCTACGGGCGCGCGCCTGTGCTGGCGGTGTCGGTCGTTGTGGAGTACCAGTACGGCCGCGTCGTCGGTGGGGCGGCCGCCGCAGTGGCGTTGCAGCCCGGCCAGCACGGAGTGGAGCACGGACTGCGGCGAGACCGGCTGGACCCACACGGCATCAGTGAGCGCGGTGGGCAGCGGAAAGAACACCCCGCCGCTGTCCCGCGCGTCCTCGATGCCGTCGGTGTACAGGAACAGCGCCTCGCCGTACAGGAGATGCCCGCAGTTGACGACGGGCAGCTCGGCGGGGAGGGGGAAGGGCCCGAGGGGCGGCAGCACCTCGCCGGCGGCCAGGTGCTCCACATACCCTCGCAGTCCGGAGGGACCGACATGGCTGCGCAGCGCATACGGCCATGGGTGACCGCAGTTGACGGCCCACACCTCGCCGTTGGGGCGAATCTCCAGCAGCAGCACGGTGACGAACTCCTCGGCGACCGGGCTGTCGGGCTCAAGACCGGACGAGGGGTGCTCGGCCCGGGCCCGCTCCCGCAGGTGCCGGGACATGGCCCGTTCCAGCCTCCGCAGTACGCAGGACAGATCGGCCTCGTCGTGCACCGCCTCACGGAAGCTGCCGAGGACGGCGGCGACGGTTCCGAGGGCGGCGAGACCGTGTCCGCGCACGTCGCCCATGACGACCCGTACGCCGTGTTCGGTGCCGATCACCTCGTACAGATCACCGCCGACGGTGGCTCCGTGGTCCGTGCAGAGCTGCGCCGCGGCGACGTCGAGCCCGTCGATGCGCGGCGGCAGCGGGCGCAGCAGGACGCCCTGTGCGGCGCCCGCGACCTTGCGCATCTGCCGCAGCTCCCGCAGCAGCCCCTGCCTGACGTGGAGAATCAAGCCGGCGCCGACCACGAAGAACACGGCACTGGTGACGATCCGGGCGCTGAGCTCGTGATGATGGGCGAGTGGACAGGTCAGTTTGTAGGTGATCGCCACAGCGCCCCACATGCAGGGCAGCCCCATGGCTAGCACCCGGCCCGCCCGCTGCTGTTCCGGGCCGAGTCCGTGGGTCTCGGATCGGCGAGGCGTACGGGCTCTGGTGCGTCCGAGCGAGCGGGCGATGGTCTGTCGCCGGCTCGTACGGTGTTCCCTCTGAGGCCCGGCCCGGCGCGGGGCCCCAGCCTTCGTACGGATCATTCCGATGGCCTCCCCCTGAAGCCCTGTTGAGCGCGCAGGCACCGGCCTGTGCGGCCGGGTCGATTCTGTCGAGCGCATGCCCCGATCAGGCCAGATCGCTCCCACATCTCACTCAAATGAGTGAGATGCGTTTCGTGTGTGCTCAAGGGGCGAGGGGCGTGCCCGGCAGTGCGGACACGCCCCTCGATTCAGGCGATTCAGGCCTTCACACCCAACAGCTCAAGGCGCTCTCACGCCCCGCGCAGCACCGCCCCCGTGCGCTCGCCCGCAAGGGTGACGGCCGTGTCGCGGGCCGCGGAGGCCTCGTCGACGGTCAGGGTGCGGTCGTCGGCGCGGAAGCGCAGCGCGTACGCCAGGGACTTCTTTCCCTCGCCGATCTGCTCGCCGGTGAAGACGTCGAACAGCCGGATGGACTCGAGGAGTTCACCCGCGCCCTCGCGCAGCGCGGCCTCGACGTCGGCGGCGGGGACCGACTGGTCGACGACGAGCGCGACATCCTGCGTGGCGACCGGGAAGGAGGAGATGTGCGGACCCTTGGGCACACCCGCGCTCGCCCGCTCCAGCGCGTCCAGGTCTAGCTCCATCGCTGAGGCGCGCGCGGGCAGGTGCATGGCCTTCAGGACGCCGGGGTGCAGCTCACCGGCGTACCCGATGACCTGCTCGGCGCCGTCGATCACCACGGCGAGCTCGGCGCACCGGCCCGGGTGCCACGGCCCGTACTGGCCCTGGCGGACGAGGAGTTCGGCCCCGGCCTCGCGGGCGAGGGTGCGCGCGGCCTCGATGGCGTCGGCCCAGTCGGACGGGCGTCCCTTGCCCCACCAGCCGGCCTGCTCGCGCGCGCCCGCGAGGACGACTGCGGCGTGCAGCGGCTGGACGGGGAGCGCGGCGGTGAGCGACGCGATCTCCTCGTCGGTGGGCCGGCGGTCGACGGGCAGGCGCCCGGCGACGCGCAGCTCGTTCTGCGGCTGGAAGACCAGGCCGGTCTCGAAGAGCGCCAGGTCGTGCGAGCCCCGCCCGTCGTTGCGGCGCAGCGCGGCGAGCAGCCCCGGCAGCAGCGTCGTACGGAGCGCGGGCTCCTCGTCGGAGAGCGGGTTGACCAGCTTGACGACGCGGCGCTTCGGGTCGTCGGCGGCCAGGCCCAGCTGGTCGAAGACGTCCTCGCCGAGGAACGGGTAGTTCAGCGCCTCGACGTACCCGGCGCCGGCCAGCGCGCGGCCGACCCGGCGGTGCAGCCGCTGCCGGTCGGTCAGCCCGAGGCCCGCGGGGGGCTTCGGCAGGGTCGAGGGCAGGTTCTCGTAGCCCTCGAGCCGGATGACCTCTTCGGCCAGGTCGTTGGGGTCGGTCAGGTCCGGCCGCCAGGACGGCACGGTGACGATCAGCTCGTCCTGACCGTAGACGTCGCAGCCGATCTCCTGGAGACGGCGTACGACGGTCTCGCGGCCGTAGTCGACGCCCGCGACCTCGTCCGGGTGGTTCGCCGGGATCGTGATGGTGCTCGGTGCGGAGGGCGCGATGACCTCGGTGACCCCGGCCTCGGCGGTGCCGCCCGCGAGGAGCACGAGCAGGTCGACGGTCCGCTGGGCCGCGGCGGACGCGGCGAGCGGGTCGACGCCGCGCTCGAAGCGCTTGGACGCCTCGGAGGCCAGCCGGTGACGGCGGGCCGTGCGCGCGACGGAGATCGGGTCGAAGTGCGCGGCCTCGATGACGACTTCGGTGCTGGCTCCGGCCGCGTCCCCGTCATCGGCGATCTCCGTGTTGGCGCCGCCCATCACACCCGCGAGGCCGATGGGCCCGCGGTCGTCCGTGATCAGCAGGTCCTCGGGGTCCAGCGTGCGCACGACGCCGTCCAGCGTGGTGAGCTTCTCGCCCCGCTCGGCCCGGCGCA
The DNA here is from genome assembly GCF_005786655.1 of Streptomyces montanus. Lineage (NCBI taxonomy): Bacteria > Bacillati > Actinomycetota > Actinomycetes > Kitasatosporales > Streptomycetaceae > Streptomyces > Streptomyces montanus. The sequence continues at coordinate 117,850 of NZ_VBZC01000013.1, read as the reverse complement.
CGCCGATGGCGCCCTGGATGCGGGAGCGGTCGTACGCGTGCAGGGGCTGGCCCAGCTCCAGCATCACGTAGTTGGTGACGTCGACGGCGAGCGAGATCGGGCGCATCCCGGCCTTCTGCAGCCGGCGCCGCAGCCAGATCGGGGAGCGCGCCTCGGGGGCGATCCCGGTGACGGTGCGCGCGGTGAACCGGTCGCAGCCGGCGGGCTCGGAGACCTTCACCGGGTAGCCGAACGCGTTCGGGGCCGGCACGTCGAGGAGAGCCGGGTCGCGCAGCGGCAGCCCGTACGCGATGGCGGTCTCGCGGGCGACGCCGCGCATCGACAGGCAGTAGCCGCGGTCGGGCGTGACCGCGATGTCGAGGACCTCGTCGACGAGCTCGAGCAGCTCGATGGCGTCGGTGCCGACCTCGTGCTCCGGCGGCAGGACGATGATGCCCTTGGTGCCGTCGTCGCCCATGCCCAACTCGTCGCTGGAGCAGATCATGCCGTGCGAGTTCCGGCCGTACGTCTTGCGCGCGGAGATCGCGAATCCGCCGGGCAGCACGGCGCCCGGGAGGACCACGACGACCTTGTCGCCGACGGCGAAGTTGCGGGCGCCGCAGACGATCTCCTGGGGCTCGCCCGTTCCATTGGCCTGACCGACGTCGACGGTGCAGAAGCGGATGGGCTTCTTGAAGCCGTCCAGCTCCTCGATGGTCAGTACCTGGCCGACGACGAGCGGCCCTTTGAGGTCGGCACCGAGGTGCTCGACGGTCTCGACCTCGAGGCCGGCCGAAATGAGTTTGGCCTGGACGTCGCGCCCGGTCTCCGTCGCCGGCAGGTCGACGTACTCCCGCAGCCAAGAAAGCGGGACCCGCATCAGATCTCCATCCCGAACGGCCGGGTGAACCGGACGTCACCCTCGACCATGTCTCGCATGTCTTCGACGTTGTGGCGGAACATCAGCATCCGCTCGATGCCGAACCCGAAGGCGAATCCGCTGTACTTCTCGGGGTCGACACCACAGGCGGTCAGCACCCGCGGGTTGACCATGCCGCAGCCACCGAGCTCGATCCAGCCCTCGCTGGAGCAGGTGCGGCAGGGGCGGTCGGGGTTGCCGACGGACTCGCCCTTGCAGACGTAGCAGAGCATGTCCATCTCGGCGGACGGCTCGGTGAACGGGAAGAAGGCCGGGCGCAGCCGCGTCTTCATATCCGCACCGAACAGCGACTGGACCATGTGGTCCAGGGTGCCCTTGAGGTCCGCCATGGTCAGGCCCTCGTCCACGGCCAGCAGTTCGATCTGGTGGAAGACCGGCGTGTGCGTGGCGTCCAGCTCGTCCGTGCGGAACACACGGCCGGGACAGACCACGTAGACGGGCGGCTCGCCGTCGAGCATGGCGCGGGCCTGCACGGGCGAGGTGTGCGTCCGCAGCACCACACCGGACTCGCCATCGCTGTCAGCGCCCTTCGGGCCCTGCACGAAGAACGTGTCCTGCATCTGCCGGGCCGGGTGGTCCGGGCCGAAGTTCAGGGCGTCGAAGTTGAACCACTCGGCCTCGACCTCGGGGCCTTCCGCGATCTCGTACCCCATGGACACGAAGACGTCCGCGACCCGCTCCATCATGGTCGTCAGCGGGTGCCGGGCGCCGGCCGGAACGCGGTCGTAGGGCAGCGTGACGTCCACGGCCTCCTCGACCAGCACACGGGTGTCGCGCTCGGCCTCCAGCTCCGCCTGACGGGCGGCGAACGCCTTGTTCACGGCGCCGCGGGCCTGGCCCACGCGCTTGCCGGCGTCGGCCTTGGCGTGCGGGGGCAGGGCGCCGATCTCGCGGTTGGCGAGGGCCAGCGGCGAGGTACCCCCGGTGTGGGCGACCTTGGCCTCCTGGAGCGCGTCGAGCGAGTCCGCGGCGGCGAAGGCGTCGAGCGCCTCGTCCCGCATGCGCTCGATCTCTTCCGGTTTCAGTGCCTCGACCTCAACAGGGTCGTACGACTTGTTCGGTGCCGACATCTCTTCCCGTGCTTCCGGTTGGCTGGCTGAAGGTCCCGTCACGACTCGGGGGACGCGTCGTCCCTGGAACGGGGACGCAAAGGTGCCAAAGGCCGAGTCTAACGGGGGTGAGGGCCTCTCCCGGACGCCCGGTCTGGATGAAGCCCGCAGGGGTGCGAAGGCGCCCGTGGGGCCTCGTCGGCGTTACTGCAGATACGCCGGGGTGCCCACGGGCAACGTAAATCGGAACTGCGCGCCGCCGCCGGGGGCGCGGCCGACCGTGATGGTGCCGCCGTGGGCTTCGACGATGCCCTTGACGATGTACAGCCCGAGGCCGGTCCCACCGCGCTTGCTGCCCCGCCAGAAGCGGGTGAAGACGCGGTTCATGGACTCCTCCGGGATGCCGGTGCCCTCGTCGCTCACCGTGACCGACGTACCGGCGCATTCCCGCTCTCGGGGCGACGGCGCGGGCTCTACGTCGATGGTGACGGTTCCCTCGCCGTGGCGCACCGCATTTTCGAGGAGGTTGCTGAGCACCTGGTCGACCTTGTCGGGGTCGGCCCACAGGTCGGGCAGCGGCTGGCCGATGCGCAGCAGGAAGCGGTCGGCGGACTGGCCGGAGGCGACGTACGCCTGGATGTGCCGGCCGACGGCGGCGCCTATGTCGACGGGCTGGCGGCGCACCTCGAGGCGCCCGGAGTCGATGCGGGAGATGTCGAGGAGCTCGGCGATGAGACGCGTGACGCGGTTGGCGTCGGCGTCGACGGTCTCCAGCATCAGTTTCTTCTGGTCGTCGGTGAACCGTTCCCACTTGGCGAGCAGGGTCGCCGTGAAGCCCTTCACGGAGGTGAGCGGCGAGCGCAGCTCGTGGGCGACCGTGGCGATCAGCTCGGCGTGACTGCGCTCGGTGCGGCGGCGGGCCTCGGTGTCGCGCAGCGAGACGACGACGCGGTGGACGGGGCCGGTGGGCGCGGTGCGCACGTAGCGCGCGGAGACCAGTACCTCGCGCCCGCCCGGGAGCAGCAGATTGCGCTCGGGCTGCCCGACGCGGATCGCGAGACCGCCGTACGGGTCGGTCAGCTGCCACCAGCGGCGGCCTTCCAGATCCTCTAAGGGGAGGGCCCAGTCCAGATGGCGGCCGAGCGCCTCGGCGGCGGGCACGGCGGTGATGCGGGCGGCCGCGGCGTTGAAGCAGATCACCCGGCCGCGCTCGTCGGCGATCACGAGTCCGTCGGGCAGTTCGTCGGGGTCGATACCGAGATCGGCGAGATCACCGCGCCGGGACGGGGCCGCGCTCCGCACGTCTCCCGCCCGCAGTGCCTTTTTCGCACCGCTCGTTCCGACACCCATCCCCGTACCCCACCTCTCAGACCGGCGCAGGGCCCCCGAGCCCGTCACCCTACTAGCTGGGAGTGACCGTACGGACCCCCTCAGGGACGTGCGCCGCGGGGTCGCTGCGCACGGGCAGACGCGTAGAGACATACGGCGGCAGCCGTCGCGAGGTTCAGGCTCTCGGCCTTTCCGTGAATGGGTACGCGCACGACGGCGTCCGCCAGCGCACGCGTCTCCTCGGGGAGTCCCCAGGCCTCGTTGCCGAACACCCAGGCCGTGGGCCCGCCCATGGTGCCCTGGTCCAGTTCGTCGTCGAGGTCGTCCTCACCCGCCCCGTCGGCGGCGAGAATCCGTACGCCCACGCCCTTGAGCCCCTCGACGGCGTGCTCCACGGGGACGCCGACGGCGACGGGCAGATGGAACAGCGAACCGACCGACGCCCGCACCGCCTTGGGGTTGTAGAGGTCCACGGAGGCGTCGGTAAGGACCACGGCATCCGCCCCGGCGGCGTCCGCGCAGCGCAGCACGGTCCCGGCGTTGCCCGGATCCCGCACATGCGCGAGTACGGCGACCAGTCTGGGCCGGGTCTTGAGGATCTCCTCGAACGGCGTGTCCAGGAACCGGCAGATCCCGACGAGGCCCTGCGGGGTGACGGTCGTGGAGATGTCGGCGATCACCTCGTCCGCGGCGAGGTGCACGCGGGCGCCGACGGCCCGCGCGTCGGCCACGATGTCCGCGTACCGCTCCGCGGCGTCGAGGGTCGTGAACAGCTCGACGAGCGTGGCCGTCCCCGCGCCGCCCGTGTGTGCGGCAGCCTCCCGCACGGCCTGCGGCCCCTCGGCCAGGAACAGCTGTTCCTTCCCCCGGAAATTCCGCTTGGCCAGCCGCCGCGCGGCGGAGACGCGCGGCGAGCGGGGGGAGATCAGCTCGGGAACGGCGGGCATGCGGTTACGTCACCTTCAGGTTCATCGGGTCGTGTTACGGGGTCTGCCGCTCTTCTTACGGGGTCTGCCGCTGCTGAAAACACATATGGACCCGCAAGCCAAGAGGCAAGCGGGTCCACATCCAGATGCGGCTGAGGCCAGCGGCGGCGTCACGCAGCCTTCGGCGCGTTGACGTCCGACGGCAGGGCCTTCTGGGCCACCTCGACGAGCGCGGCGAACGCGTTCGCGTCGTTGACGGCCAGCTCCGCGAGGATCTTGCGGTCGACCTCGACGTTCGCGGCCTTCAGGCCCTGGATGAAGCGGTTGTAGGTGATGCCGTTGGCGCGGGCAGCGGCGTTGATGCGCTGGATCCACAGCTGACGGAAGTCGCCCTTGCGCTTCTTGCGGTCGTTGTAGTTGTAGACCAGCGAGTGGGTGACCTGCTCCTTGGCCTTGCGGTACAGACGCGAACGCTGACCGCGGTAGCCGGAGGCCTGCTCGAGGATCGCCCGGCGCTTCTTGTGGGCGTTGACTGCCCGCTTGACGCGTGCCACTTGATTAACTCCTTGTAGCGGGGCCGTGGGGGGAACTCACACGACCCGAAACGATTGGGTCCCGGTCAGAGGTCGGGCGCCGCGGCGCCCGACGTCACTTGCCGAGAAGCTTCTTGATCTTCTTGGCGTCGCCCGGGGCCATCTCGGCGTTGCCGGTGAGGCGACGCGTCAGACGGGACGACTTGTGCTCGAGGTAGTGGCGCTTGCCGGCGCGCTCACGGAGCACCTTGCCGGAGCCGGTGACCTTGAAGCGCTTCCTGGAACCGCTGTGCGACTTGTTCTTCGGCATAGCGCCGTTCTCTCCTCGTCAGTGGCGTTCCGATGCCCGGTCGTGAAACCGGGCACGGTGGAACGTCAAGTTGTGTCGGTTGGCATCCCCGGACTGGCGTCCAGGGACCTGGACCCCCGGACTCGCGTCCCGGGATCAGGCGTCGGCGGGAGCCTCGGCCGGAGCCTCTTCTTCTTCTTCGGCGGCGTTCTGCGAACGGCCCGGGTTGGCCTTCGCGGATGCCTTGCGGGCCGCCTGGGCTTCACGGGCCTCGGCCATCGCCTCGGTCTTCTTCTTGTGCGGACCGAGAACCATGATCATGTTTCGGCCGTCCTGCTTCGGGTTCGACTCAACGAAACCGAGTTCCTGGACATCCTCCGCGAGACGCTGCAGCAGTCGGTAGCCCAGCTCGGGCCGGGACTGCTCACGGCCACGGAACATGATCGTGATCTTGACCTTGTCGCCCTGCTTGAGGAACCGGACGACGTGACCCTTTTTGGTGTCGTAGTCGTGCGGGTCGATCTTCGGCCGGAGCTTCATCTCCTTGATGACCGTGTGCGCCTGGTTCTTGCGCGCCTCACGGGCCTTCATGGCCGACTCGTACTTGAACTTCCCGTAGTCCATGAGCTTGCAGACCGGCGGACGCGCGTTCGCGGCCACCTCGACCAGGTCGAGGTCGTACTCCTGCGCAAGCTCCAGGGCCTTGGCAAGCGGGACAATCCCGACCTGCTCGCCGCTGGGACCGACAAGTCGCACCTCGGGAACGCGAATCCGGTCGTTGATGCGGGGCTCGGCGCTGATGGATCCTCCTCGGTTAGCACCACACGGCTGCCTGGCAGACAGCTCGCGTACGTCTGTTTCACTGGGACCAACCACCACGGCGCATGAAAAATGCCCCGGACGGGACACAGGCGGGGCTCCGAGGACTACCGGAGCACCGCCGCGGTGAACCGCGGGGCGCTTGTCCAGCGACTCCATCGTCCGTACGGAACGATGGTGGCCGCCTTGACCGGGTGACCCACCGTCCCGGGGGACGGTCAGGTGGGAGATCGGAGCCTCCACTTGCGGGCCGGGCACAGTCGTGTCCGGCCGGTCGTTACACAAGGTTAGCAGCAAGTGGGTGGTACCGCGAACTCACGGAACGGCGACGGACGCGGCCCCGCCGCTCCGACTCCCCCGGTCGAGGCCGACGTGCCGGGGCCTATCGTGTGGGGCATGAGTGACACCCCTCCTGAGAACCCCGACTTCGACTCCATGACCCGCGACATCGCGGACGTACCCGCGGTCGAGGTGATCGTGACGGTCGCGGTCAACCTGATGAGCGCCGCCGCCGTGAAGCTCGGTCTGACCGAGGAGGGCGAGAAGCACAAGGACCTGGACGAGGCACGCAAGCTGGTGCACGCGCTGGCCGGCCTGCTGGACGCGAGCGCGACCGAGATCAGCTCCTTCCACGCGGCGCCGCTGCGCGACGGCCTGAAGTCGCTGCAGCTGGCGTTCCGCGAGGCGTCGATCGTCCCCGACGAGCCGGGCCAGGGGCCGGGCGAGAAGTACACGGGTCCGGTCTTCGGCTGAGGCCCGCCCGAGCGGCGGCGCGAAGCATCGCCGGGTGCTACGGGCGTACGACAACCTCAGACGTACATAGGTTCAGGGACGTACATACAGGGGCTCGCCCGGTGGTGTCGCCCCGGTCGGCAGGAGTGCCAGATCGAGGCCGTGCACCAGGCGGGCCCTCAGTGTGTCGTCGGCGGCCAGGCGCCCGGCGACGGCACGGGCGGTCTCGGCGGGAGTGGCGGACGGGTCCAGTACGAGGGCCAGGGTGCCGTCGGCCTGGCCGGGGCCGAGGTGGGCGCGGAGCACGGCCGGCTCGGCGGCGACCGCGGCGCGCACGGCTTCGGTCACGGCGGGGTCGGCGAGCGGGTCCGTGGTCGTACGGCCCTCGGCGAGGGCGAGCAGGGCGGCCCCGGTGAGTTCGTACGGCACGGGGCCCGCGAGGTCGAGCACGATCGTGTCGGCCTTCTCGTGGGCGGCGGCCTGCAGGGCCTGGTGCAGGGGTACCGCGACAGGGCGGGCCGCCGGGTCCCAGCGGGCGAGCGACTCGGTGGACGTGAAGGCGGGCAGGGCGGTCCGGGTCCCTGCCTTGAGCGTGGGAACGGCCATGTCACTCGTCTTCTCGCGGCGCAGCCCGTTCTCGTCCTCCTCGACCTCCCCGAGGACGGCCACGACGGGTACGAGAAGCCGGGCGCCCTTGAGCGCCTCCAGGACCGGAGTGTGCGCGGTCCGGTCCTCGGCCCAGGCCGTGAGCGCGGCGCTCAGCCGGGGGTCGGCGGAGCCGTCGTCGTCGGAGAAGAGGGAGTCGGGAATGTTCTTGTTCGCCACGGTCGTCGACTCTATGCGGGGCTCGCCGGCGATCTCCCCGCGCCCCCGGAAACGCGTTGTTCACGCGGCTCAGCGGATTCTCAGCGATCCCTTACATGCTTCTGACGTCCGCCTAACGGTGCGCACAGCCGCGGGGCCGAGCATCGCGGGATGGATCCGCAGAGAGCTCGTCGGCCCCGCGCATGCCCGTCCCGGCGCAAGCCTCTCCTCTACGCCGCGGTGGCGTCCGTCGTGCTCGTCAGTGCCACGGGCGGCGGGACCGCGAACGTGAGGGCGCGGGCGCACGGCACCACCGGTCTCGTATCGTCCTCGGCGGCGTCCAGCGCGGACGCGGACGCGGACGTGGGCGCGGACGTGGGCGCGAGTGCGCCGGCATCGGACGCATCCCGGACACCGGAGGCGGCAGTGGAATCAGTGGCGGCGGTCCCGACCCCCACAGTGGACCGGGACGCGCTGCTCGCCGGGACGATGGACTCCGTGACGGTCGAGGACGGCGCGAAGGTGTCGGTTGCGGTGGTGGATCTGGATTCCGGTGAGAGCTCGGCGTACGGGGACGGAACGTTCGAAACGGCGAGCATCGTCAAGGTCGACATCCTGGCGGCGCTGCTGCTCCGGGCGCAGGACGCCGACCGGGAGTTGACGGCGCGGGAGAAGGCGAACGCCACCGTGATGATCAAGAACAGCGACAACGCCTCGGCGACGGCACTGTGGAACGAGATCGGACGGGCGGAAGGGCTGGCGGCGGCGAACGAGCGGTTGGGGCTCAGCGAGACCGAGGGCGGGAACGGTCCGCTGTGGGGGCTCACGCAGACGACTGCGGCCGATCAACTCACCTTGCTCGGCCAGGTGTTCGGGGACGAATCGGAGCTGAGCGAGGCCTCACGGACGTACCTGAGGGGGCTCATGGAGGACATCGCCGTGGACCAGCAGTGGGGCGTCTCGGCCGCCGGGTCCGAATTCGCCCTGAAGAACGGCTGGTTGCCGCGCAGCACGACCGGGCTCTGGGTCATCAACAGCATCGGCCGGGTCACGGCCGACGGCCATGCGTACCTCGTCGCGGCGCTCTCGAACGGCAACTCCACGATGGCGAAGGGGGTTTCGCTGGTGGAGTCGGCGGCGAAGGCGGCGGTGTCGTCCTTGCGGAACCCCGAGGTCTAGGACCTGATCCGCCCGACAAGGCCTAGAAGTCGGGGTCTTGATCGTGGACGTGGTCGGGCCGGTGCGGGATGCGGCGGCCGCGCCACAGTACGACCGCCATGACCAGGAGTACGCCGCCGAGTCCGCCCGCGACGGGGCCCGCCCAGGCGGTCGCGCCCTCGTCGTCGTCCGCGGCGTCCGGGCCCGCGCCGAAGTACTTGTCGCCGTACGCGGCCGAACGCAGCCCCTCCGGCTTGAGCTTGCCGCCCGCCTTGATGGCGGCCTCGGGGTCGACGAAGCCGAAGCCGCGGGAGTCGTCGCGGCCGCCGCTGGGAGCGTCGCGGGCCGTGTCCTCCAGGAGCTGTTTGATCTGGGCGGGGCTCAGGTTCGGGTGGGCCGCCTTGACCAGGGCGACGGCGCCGGAGACGAACGCCGAGGCGGCGCTGGTGCCCCAGCCCTCGTAGTACTTGCGGTCCGGGTCGGCGATGACGACGTCGACGCCGGGCGCGCTGACGGTGGCGTACCAGCGGCGGGTGGAGAACGAGGCGCGGGTGCCGTAGCGGTCGACGGCGGTGGCGGCGATGACGCCCGGGTAGGCCGCCGGGTACGAGGCGTGGTCGCCCTTCTCGCCGCCGTTGCCGGCCGAGGCGACGACGACGGCGCCCTTCCTCAGGGCGTACTGGACGGCGGCGTCCTCGGCGGCCTCCGGGTGGGCGGACTTGGAGTCGTCGCCGAGGGAGAGGTTGATGACGTTCGCGCCGTGGTCGGCGGCCCAGCGGATGCCCTCCGCGAGGGCGTTGCCGCGGGTGTTGCGGGCCTTGCCGCGGGCCGAGTCGCCGTCTTCCAGGATCACGCGGACGGGGAGGATCTTCGCCTGGGGGGCGATGCCCATAACACCGTCGGCGTTGCCGGCGCCGTGTCCGTGACCCGCGATGATGCCCGCCATCGCGGTGCCGTGGCGGGCCCAGGCGCGGTCGCCGCGGCGGGCGCCGAAGCCGACCAGGTCCTTGCCGGTGAGGACGTTGCCCGCGAGGTCCGGGTGCTGGGCGTCGACGCCCGTGTCGAGGACGGCGACGGTGATGCCCTTGCCCTTCGTCGTCCGCCAGGCCTCCTGGGTGTGCATCGCGTCCAGGGCCCACTGCTGGGCACGTATGCCGTCGGCGTGGGCGGCGGTCGACGGGACGAGGACGAGGCAGACGGCGAGGAGGACGCCGAGAGGTCCGGTCCTGCGGGGGCCGAGGAGCCCGGTCCCGCGGGCACCGAAGAGTCCCGCTCTGCGGGGGGCGGGCACTCTGGCCGTGCGGGTCATGACGGCTTCTCCGTGGCCGATTCGACGTTCTTGCGGAGGCCGCGCTCGATGCGGTCGGCGAGGCCCTGTGCGTCGTGGCCGAGGCCCGCCTGGGCGGGCGGCGTGGTGGCGCCGGTCTCCATGGCGTCCTCGGCGGGCTGCGGCTCGGGGACGGTGCGGCCGTCGGCGAAGCCGGAGACCGCGTAGACGACCACCGGGGCATCGGTCAGGACCGACAGCGTCCACGACGCGCGCTGGTCGTCGCCGAAGCCGGCGGCGACGGTCCCCTTCGCTGCGTACGGGCGGGGCATCAGGTCGCGCCGGCGGTCGAGCCCCTCGTCCTTGAATCGACTGTTCAGGACCCCCATGGCGGCGGAGTCCGCCTTCGTGAAGAGGAGGCCGACGGTGATGACGTGGCTGCGGGTCTCGTCCGTGTAGGTCGCGCGCAGGAGGCGCAGACAGCCTGCGGGGGCGAGGACCTTGCGCAGCAGCGGGTCGAACGCTTTCGCGCAGCCGCTGTCCGGGGCGACGGCGATGCGGGTCCAGGAACGGTCGGCGCCGCCCGGTCCGGCGCCCTCGCCCTCGACGGTGGTCGGGAAGAGCTGGTCCACGGGCGCGCTGTGCCAGAGGTCGGCGGCCGCCGTGAACGAGTCCCGCGCCCCGGCGGCGCCCGCGCTGTCCCCGGTCAGCCAACTCCCGGTCACCGCGCCGCCGATGAGTCCGAGCCCCAGCACGACACAGGCCGCGGCCGCCGCGGCCCGGGGCCCGACGGGCCGGACTCGGGACCCCAAGGGACGCAGGCGTGCGGTGTCGTTGTCGTGGGTGTCCGGGGACGCGAGCGAGACGAAGGGGCGGTCGGCGCGCGCCGCCGACGTCGAGTCCCATGCTTCGGCGAGGCTCAGGGTCGTGGTGGGCCAAGTCGCGGTGGACGGCGGCATGGTGGGCGGAGGCGTGGTGGGCGCCGCGGGCGGCTCGGCGGGGACCGGGCGGAGCCGGGCCGTGGTCTCCGTGCGGGCTTCCTCGGGCACGCCGGTACGCCGGGGAGACACGGTGGGCCTCGTGACCGGTGGTGCCGGGGTACTCGGTCGTGGTGGCGCGAAGGGGCGCTCGGGGATGCGGGGAGCTGCCGGGGCCGACCGTTCCTGGGAGTTGCCCGTGGTCGCCCTGGGCGCGGTGGCGGGGCGCGGCGGAACGATTGCTCCTTCGCCTGCTCCTGCGGCGTCCTTCGCGGCCGGGCGCGGTCCTGAGTCCGGGCGCGGTCCTGAGGCCGGGCGGGGCGGAACGGGCGTGCGCTCACCCTCCCCCGCGGTCGGGCGAGGTGCGGCGGCCGGGCGTGAGGGGATGCCCGTGGTGTCCACGCGAGGCAGAGAGCCGGTCGCCGAAGGCGGTGCGTCCGGGAAGCGGGCCGAGGGCACCGGGGGCGGCGGCATCACCGGGGGCCGCTGCTGCCCGGTGGCGGGCCGGAGATTCGGGAAGCGGTCCGATGCGGCGGAGGAGGTTTCGCGGACGCCGTCGCCCCCGAGGGGTCGGATGCCGTCCCCGTCGAACGCCCGGGCGTCGCCCGCGTCGATGACGTGGACGTCCTCCCCGACGAAGGCACCTGTCCCGTCCTGGTCCGAGGCACCCATGCGGTCCTCGTCGGCGGCACGTGGCCGGGGCGGTCCGCCCGCGGCGCCGGATCCGGGCCGCGCACCCGCGATGCCGGGCCTGCGCGACGATCCTTCGGCATCACGCCTCGGCAAGGCGCCCGCGGTGTCGGTCCTCCGCGTCGTGCCCCCGGACGACTCGACGCCCTCCGCCGAAGGGGACTCGTCCGGCGAGCGCGAAGCCCCGCCGCCGGGCGGAGTCGACGGGCGTGGAGGGATGGGAGCGCGCCGCGCTTCCGTGCTCATGCACCCCCCGTTTCCTCGAACGCGGGCACCAGCCCGCCCAGGGAACTCCTCCGGTCCGTTCCCCTTCTGCGTGCGCGTCACTCTACGGGTTGACACTGTGCGAACGGGAATCAGCCGGCCGGCCCGTGGCATCTGCCCGGAACATCCCCCTACCTTGCGGTAATCACGTCTGGCAGGCTTACGGGGCATGACCGCCCGCGCCGCAGACCGAGCCCGCTACGACCGGGCCACCACCCACCTCGACGCCCCCGTCGCGATCGTGGACCTGGAGGCTTTCGACGCCAACGCGGATGATCTCGCCCGCAGGGCGGCGGGGAAGCCCGTACGCGTCGCGAGCAAATCCGTTCGCTGCCGGGCCCTGCTCGAACGCGTCCTGGCCCGGGACGACTTCGCCGGGATCATGTCCTTCACGCTCGCCGAGTCGCTGTGGCTCGCCCGCTCCGGGTTCGAGGACGTGCTGCTCGCCTACCCGTCCGCCGATCGGAAGGCGTACGCGGAACTGGCGGGCGATCCCAAACTCGCGGCCTCCGTCACCGTCATGGTCGACGACCCGGCGCAGCTGCGGCTGATCGAGGACGCCCGGGACGGCGGATGGGAAGTGGTACGTGTCTGCCTGGAGTTGGACACCTCGCTGAAGCTCCTCGGCGGACGCGTCCGCGTCGGCGCGCGCCGTTCGCCGCTGCACTCCCCCGCCCAAGTCGCCGAGATGGCCCGCGCGGTGGCCCGGAGGCCTGGGTTCCGGCTCGTCGGGATCATGGCGTACGAGGGGCACATCGCCGGCGTGGGCGACTCGGTGCGTGGACACCCGCTGCGGTCGCGCGCCATCCGGCTGATGCAGGCCACGGCACGCAGGGAGCTGGCCCAGCGGCGTGCCGAGGTCGTGCGCGCGGTCCGTGCCGTGGCGCCGGACCTGGAGTTCGTCAACGGCGGCGGCACGGGCAGCGTCCAGCACACCGCCGCCGAGGACTGCGTCACCGAGATCGCGGCCGGTTCGGGGCTTTACCTCCCGCGTCTCTTCGACAACTACACCTCGTTCAGCGGGCGTCCGGCCGCGCTCTTCGCCCAGCCCGTCGTCCGCAGGCCGGGCGTGGGCGTCGTGACCGTCCTCGGCGGCGGTTACCCGGCCTCGGGCGCGGCGGGCCCCGACCGGCTGCCCGTGCCGTACCTCCCCGAGGGACTGCGCTACGACCCCCAGGAGGGACCCGGCGAGGTGCAGACGCCGCTGCTCGGTTCCCCCGCGGACGATCTGCTCATCGGCGACAAGGTGTGGTTCCGGCACGCCAAGGCCGGAGAGCTGTGCGAGCGTTTCGAGGTGCTGCACCTCGTGGAGGGCGAGACGGTGACGGCGACGGTCCCGACGTATCGAGGGGAAGGGCACACCTTCCTCTAGCCTTCCTCACGTCTGGTGCCACTGCTCTTCCTCCGGGCCTCGCGCTACTGCGTGGGGCCGACGCTGTTGCCCACACCGCCGCCCGTGTCCGCGTCACCCACCGGCCTGATCCCCTTCGTGATCCGTTCCATGTCGGCGAGCGGCGGTCCGTCCTTGCCCGCGTCGAAGACGAACCGCACTATGACGGGCGCCTCGGAGCCGACGCTGGACGGGAACGCCAGCGACTGGACGTAACCGCCCGGCCCCGCCCCGGTCTTGACCCGCCAGCGCACGAAGTACCCGGCGCGGCCCGCGACCGCGACCGGCCCCTGCTTGACCAACTGGTGTGACTCGATGCCGTTGTAGGGGCGGCGGTCGATGAGGTCACGGTCGTATGCCGCGTCCGCCGCATCCGAGATGTCGCCCTTGGCGAGAGCCTCGGGCGACTTCTCGTCGTTCGAGGTCACCGTGCGTGAGATGACCCTGCCGTGGCGGCAGATGCCGTCGTCGCCCGGGCAGGTGTAGATGCCGGGTGTGGTCATCACGACGTCGTTCTCGGCGACGTTCTCGGGTCTGACCCAGCCGTCGAGGAGCGGCAGGGTGATGCCGTTGAGCTCGTCCACGACGACGGAGGGGTCGTCGGCCGACGGTTCGGAGGTGGACGCCGAGGGCGAGGGCGGGTCGCTGGTGGGTTCGGACGACGCGGGCGCGGGCGTGGGCGTGGTCTTCGCCTCGGTGGTGCCGTCGCCCCGGTTCAGGACGACGGCACCGGTGACGATCGCGGCCACCAGGACGGCTGCCGCGGCGACGAGGGCGACCACCTTCGCCCGGTCGGCTCCCGAGCCGGCGCCCGCGCCGGGACCGGAGCCGGGCGCGGGAGCGAAACCCGGCTGTGCCACGGGCTGTTGGGGCGCCTCGGGCGCACGCCGGTGCTCGGTCCAAGCGGTCCCGTCCCACCAGCGCTCGACATGCGGGGCCGACGGATCGCGATACCAGCCGGGCGGAGGCGTCATGCTCATCCCGGCACTCTAAGACGTCACAGTCGTGACGGTGAGGGTGTCGTGGCTAGAGCGGTGTGACGTAGGCGCCCGAGATCCCGCCGTCCACAAGGAAGTCGGTTGCGTTCACGAAGGCGGAGTCGTCGCTGGCGAGGAAGGCGACGGCCGCCGCGATCTCCTCGGCCTCCGCGAAGCGCCCGACCGGGATGTGCACGAGGCGGCGGGCCGCCCGCTCCGGGTCCTTGGCGAACAGCTCCTGCAGGAGCGGGGTGTTGACCGGCCCCGGGCACAGCGCGTTGACCCGGATGCCCTCGCGGGCGAACTGCACGCCCAGTTCGCGGGACATGGCGAGGACGCCGCCCTTGGAGGCGGTGTACGAGATCTGGGAGGTCGCCGCGCCCATCCGCGCCACGAACGACGCCGTGTTGATGATGGAGCCCTTGCCCTGGCGCCGCATGTAGGGGATCGCGGCCTTGCAGCACAGGTACACGGAGGTGAGGTTGACCTCCTGGACCCGCTTCCAGGCCTCCAGGCCGGTCTCCAGGATGGAGTCGTCGTCGGGCGGCGAGATGCCCGCGTTGTTGAAGGCGATGTCGACCGAACCGTAGGTGTCGTAGGCGGTCCTGAAGAGCGCCTCGACCTGCTCGGCGTCCGTGACGTCGACGTTCACGTAGATGCCGCCGATCTCCTCGGCGGCCGACTTGCCGCGGGTCTCGTCGACGTCACCGCAGACGACATGCGCGCCCTCGGAGGCGAGTCGCCGCGCGGTGGCGAGGCCGATGCCGCTGCCCGCGCCGGTGATGACGGCGGTACGGCCGACGAGGCGGCGGCAGATGCTTTCTTCGGTCACTGTGCTGGACCTTCCGTGCTGATGAAGACGTTCTTGGTCTCGGTGAAGGCGGTGAGGGCGTCAGGGCCGAGTTCGCGGCCGAGTCCGGACTGCTTGTAGCCGCCGAACGGGGTCCAGTAGCGGACGCTGGCGTGGGAGTTGACGGACAGGTTCCCGGCGCGGACGGCCTGGGACACGCGCAGTGCCCGGCCGACGTCCCTGGTCCAGATGGAGCCGGACAGTCCGTACTCGGTGGCGTTGGCGAGCCGGATCGCGTCCGCCTCGTCCTCGAAGGGCAGGACGACCGCGACCGGCCCGAAGACCTCTTCGACGGCCACGCGCGCGTGGGGCTCGACTCCGGTCAGGACGGTGGGCGGGAACCAGAAGCCGGGGCCCTCGGGTGCGGTGCCGCGGATGCCTTGCGCATCGTCGATGACGTACGAACGAACGCGCTCCAGCTGGACCTTGGAGATCAGCGGGCCCATCGCGGTCTTCTCGTCGGCCGGGTCGCCGACGAGGACGGACTCGACGGCGGGGGCGAGGAGTTCGAGGAAGCGGTCGTACGCCGTGCGCTGGACGAGGATGCGGGTGCGGGCGCAGCAGTCCTGGCCGGAGTTGTCGAGGAAGGACATCGGGGTGGCCGCGGCGGCGGCCTCGATGTCGGCGTCGGCGAAGACGATGTTCGGGCTCTTGCCGCCGAGTTCGAGGGTGACGGGCTTCAGGAGGGCCGACCCCTTCGCCAGCACCTGTTTGCCGACCGGCGTCGACCCCGTGAAGACGATCTTCGCGACCTGCGGATGCCCGACCAGCGCATCGCCCGCCACGGGTCCCTCACCCGGCAGCACCTGGAAAAGACCCTCGGGAAGCCCGGCCTCCAGGGCGAGTTCGGCCAGTCGCAGAGCCGTCAGCGGAGTGGTCTCCGCGGGCTTGAGGATGACGGCGTTGCCCGCCGCGAGCGCCGGCGCGGTGCCCCAGGCGGCGATCGGCATCGGGAAGTTCCACGGAGCGATCACTCCGACGACCCCGAGGGGTTCGAGGATCGTGACATCGAGGCCGCCGGGCACGGGGATCTGCCGCCCGTTCAGCCGCTCCACTCCCCCGGCCGCGTAGTCGAGCAGATCACGGACGTTGCCCGCCTCCCAGCGGGCGTTGCCGATGGTGTGTCCGGCCTCGCGGACCTCCAGCCGGGCGAGTTCCTCGACGTGTTCGTCGACGACGGCGGCGAAGCGGCGCAGCAGCCGGGCCCGCTCGCCGGGCGCGAGGGCGGCCCACCCTTCCTGCGCCTTCGCCGCCCGTACGACGGCGGCGTGGACGTCTTGCGGGGTCGCGGCCGGAACGGTGGCGACGACCTCCTCCGTCGCCGGATTGAGGACGTGAAGCTCGTGCTCGGACGAGGACGAGGACGAGGACGGGGAGGGGGAGAAGGACGGCACGGAAAGACCTCTCACATGCGTTCGAAGGAGCGGCGGAGCTCCCAGTCGGTCACCGCGGCGCCGAAGGCGTCCAGCTCGACGCGCGCCATGTTGCGGTAGTGGGCGACGACCTCGTCCCCGAAGGCGGCCTTGGCGATGGGACTGGTCTCCCAGAGATCGGCGGCCTCGCGCAGCGTGGTGGGGACATGCTCGTACTCCGTGGCGTACGCGTTGCCCGTGCACGGCTCGGGCAGCTCCAGCTGCTGCTCTATGCCGTACAGTCCGGCCGCGACGAGTCCGGCGACGGCGAGATACGGATTGACGTCGCCTCCGGGCAGCCGGTTCTCGAAGCGCATCGAGCGGCCGTGGCCGACGACGCGGAGCGCGCAGGTGCGGTTGTCGTAGCCCCAGGCGACGGCGGTCGGCGCGAAGGAGCCGGGCTGGAATCGCTTGTACGAGTTGATGTTGGGCGCGTACAGCAGTGAGAAGTCTCTGAGCGCGGCCAGCTGACCGGCGAGGAAGTGACACATGACGGGCGACATGCCACCGGGGCCGTCGCCCGCCATGGCGTTCCTGCCGTTCTGGTCGGCGAGCGAGAGGTGGATGTGGCAGGAGTTGCCCTCGCGTTCGTTGAACTTCGCCATGAAGGTGAGCGAGACACCCTCCTGGGCGGCGATCTCCTTGGCACCCGTCTTGTAGACGGCGTGCTGGTCGCAGGTGACCAGGGCCTCGTCGTACTTGAAGACGATCTCGTGCTGGCCGGGATTGCACTCGCCCTTGGCGGACTCGACGGTCAGCCCCGCGCCCTCCATCTCGTTGCGGATACGACGCAGCAGGGGCTCGATACGGCCCGTGCCCAGCACCGAGTAGTCGATGTTGTACTGATTCGCCGGGGTGAGGCCCCGGTAGTTCGCGTCCCAGGCCTGCTCGTACGTGTCCTTGAAGACGATGAACTCCAGCTCCGTGCCGACGTTGGCGGTGAAGCCGTGCTCGGCGAGCCGCTCCAACTGGCGGCGGAGGATCTGGCGGGGTGCGGCGACGACGGGCGATTCGTTGTTCCAGGCGAGGTCGGCCATGAGCATGGCCGTGCCGGCGTTCCACGGGACTCGGCGGAGAGTACCGAGGTCCGGATGCATGGCGAAGTCGCCGTATCCGCGCTCCCAGGAGGACATCTCGTAGCCGTCGACGGTGTTCATCTCGGTGTCGACCGCGAGGAGGTAGTT
Source organism: Streptomyces montanus (assembly GCF_005786655.1). NCBI lineage: Bacteria > Bacillati > Actinomycetota > Actinomycetes > Kitasatosporales > Streptomycetaceae > Streptomyces > Streptomyces montanus. The sequence continues at coordinate 100,281 of NZ_VBZC01000013.1, read as the reverse complement.
GCAGCCCTCCGTACCGTGGTGCAGAACCTCGTCGAGGAAGAAGCGCGCGGCGAACCGCTTGCCTTGGAGCCGTCCCTGCATGTCCGGGAAGGCCAGGACGACGGTGTCGATCTCTCCGCCGGCGACGAGGGCGTGCAGCTCCTCGACGCTGAGCGGTGGTGTGCGGTCTGCCACGGGAAAGGCCTCCTTGGGTCAGCCGAGAGCCATAAGGTATTGCTGAGAACCATTGCTTGGGAAGGGGGTACGGCCAGATGTCGCAGTCGGACGGACACGGCGTGAACGATCAGCTGACACCGGTGCTGCGGCCGGTGCGGGCGGGCAACGGATTCGAGGAGGCGCTGGAACAGATCCTCCAGGTCGTACGGCTCGGCCTGGTGCCCGGTGGTGAACGACTGCCCTCCGAACGGGAGTTGGCGGAGCGGCTGGGGGTCAGCCGGGTGACGTTGCGCGAGGTGCTGAAGGTGCTGCAGGACCAGGGGCTGGTCGAGTCGCGGCGCGGACGGTACGGCGGAACGTTCGTCCTGCCGAGGACCCTGGCGCCCGGCGAGGACGAGCTGCGCCGCCGGGTCGAGGGGACCGACATCGAGGACGTTCTGCGCTTCCGTGAGGTCCTGGAGGTGGGCGCGGCCGGCCTGTGCGCCCAGCACGGGCTGGACGAGAAGCAGGCGGCACGGCTGCGGGACGCCCTCGCCCGCACTCACGACGCGCCCCTCGCCGACTACCGCCGCCTGGACACGCTGCTGCACCTCACGCTCACCGAACTGTGCGGGTCGCCGACCCTCACCGCCCAGTACGCGGCCGTACGGGCGACCGTGAACGATCTGCTGGACTGCATTCCGCTGCTGGTCCGGAACCTGGAGCACTCACAGCAGCAGCACACCGCCCTGGTGGAGGCCGTACTCGACGGGGACGCCGACGGGGCGCGCGAGATGATGCGCGAGCACTGCGCGGGGACTGCCGCCCTGCTGCGCGGCTTCCTCACCTGACGCAGACCTCTTGCCTTCCGGCCATGCGGCCGCAAAGGTATGGATCCGATCCATTGTGTTCCGCTGCGCTGGGGAGTCCGCCCATGTCCCTCGAATCCACCAAACCCCCCGCCGACCAAGAGGCGGACGACTATCTGGAACGCAGGACCCTGCGCCGAGGAAGCGCGGGCTGGCTGCTCCTCACCGGCCTCGGCGTCGCGTACGTGGTCTCCGGCGACTACTCCGGCTGGAACTTCGGACTCGCCGAGGGCGGCTTCGGCGGCCTGGCGATCGCCATGGTCCTCATGGGCCTGATGTACACATGCATGGTCTTCGCGCTCGCCGAATTATCCTCCGTCCTGCCGACGGCGGGCGGCGGCTACGGCTTCGCGCGCCGGGCGCTCGGGCCCTGGGGCGGCTTCCTGACCGGCACGGCGATCCTCATCGAGTACGTCCTCGCGCCCGCCGCCATCTCGATCTTCATCGGCGACTATGTCGAGTCGCTGGGCCTGTTCGGGCTCACCTCGGGCTGGCCGGTGTACCTGGCCTGCTTCGTGATCTTCATCGGCATCCACCTGTGGGGTGTCGGCGAGGCGCTGCGCTTCAGCTTCGTCGTCACCGGAATCGCCGTGGCGGCGCTCCTGGTGTTCGCGGTCGGCGCGTTCCCCGACTTCGACCCGTCGAACCTCGATGACATCCCCGTGGACGGGAGCGCCTTCGGCTCCAGTTCCTGGCTTCCCATGGGTCTGCTGGGCATCTGGGCCGCCTTCCCCTTCGGCATGTGGTTCTTCCTGGGGGTCGAAGGCGTGCCGCTCGCGGCCGAGGAGACCAAGGACCCGGCCCGTACGCTGCCGAAGGCGATCCGCTGGTCGATGGGCATCCTGGTGATCCTGGCGCTACTCACCTTCTTCGCCTCCGCGGGGGCGCGCGGCTCGGACGCGATCCAGGGGGCGGGCAACCCGCTCGTCGAGGCGCTCCAGCCGGACGGTGAGGCGACGGCGCTGAGCCGGTTCGTCAACTACGCCGGCCTCGCGGGCCTGGTCGCCTCCTTCTTCTCGCTGATCTACGCGGGCTCGCGCCAGCTCTTCGCGCTCTCACGGGCGGGCTACCTGCCCCGTTTCCTGTCCCTGACGAGCAGCCGCAAGGCCCCCTACCTGGGCCTGCTGGTGCCGGGCGCGATCGGCTTCGCCCTGGCCGCGGCGACGGGCGACGGCGCGCGCATGCTGAACGTGGCGGTTTTCGGCGCCACCATCTCGTACGCGCTCATATCGCTCTCGCACATCGTGCTGCGCCGCCGCGAGCCGGGGCTCGCGCGGCCGTACCGTACGCCGGGTGGTGTGCTGACGTCCTCGGTGGCACTGGTGCTGGCGTGCGCCGCGCTGGTGGCGACATTCCTGGTGGACGTGACGGCGGCGTTCATCGCGCTCGGGGTCTACGTGGTCGCGGTCGCGTACTTCGGCCTCTACAGCCGCAAGCGTCTGGTGGCGAAGGCTCCGGAGGAGGAGTTCGCGGCGCTGGCGGCGGCCGAGGCAGAGTTGGAACGGAACTGATCAAGGAGAATGGAGTTCATGGTGGGCGGCAGGCCGCTGATCGGAGTCAGTACGTATCTGGAGTCCGCGCGCTGGGGCGTGTGGGAGCTGGAGGCGGCGCTGCTGCCCGCCGGATATCCACGGCTGGTGCGGGACGCGGGCGGGCTCGTCGCGATGCTGCCGCCGGACGAGCCCCTGCACGCCGCGGCGGCCGTCGCCCGGCTCGACGGGCTCGTGATCGCGGGCGGCCCGGACGTGGATCCGGCGCGGTACGGCGCCGCCCGCGAGCCCCGTACGGGCCCCGAGGCCCGGGAGCGGGACAGTTGGGAACTCGCCCTGATCGACGCCGCGTTGGCCTCCGGCACACCGCTGCTCGGTATCTGCCGCGGGATGCAGCTGCTGAACGTCGCCCTCGGCGGAACCCTTGTGCAGCACATCGAGGGGCACGTCGAGGTCGTGGGCGTCTTCGGCCGGCACCCGGTGAAGCCGGTGCCGGGCTCTCTCTACTCCCGTCTGGTGCCGGAGGAGACGTCGGTCCCGACGTACCACCACCAGTCCGTGGACCGGCTCGGCTCCGGCCTCACGGCATCGGCCCACGCGCCGGACGGGACGGTGGAGGCCGTGGAACTACCCGGGCCCGGCTGGACGCTGGGCGTCCAATGGCACCCGGAGATGGGCGAGGACCTAAGGGTCATGGAAGGCCTGGTCCGAGCCGCTTCCTGACGAACCCCAGGGGCTAGGGGGCGCAGCCCCCAGTCCCAGGGGCGCGGGGAACTGCGCGACCAGCAACAACCGACCCGCAGCCGAAAGACGAACCCCGAGGGCTAGGGGGCGCAGCCCCCAGTCCCAGGGGCGCGGGGAACTGCGCGACCAGCCACGACCGCCCCGCAGCCGAAATGCGAACACCCGGGGGGGCTGGGGTCGGAGCCCCCTGTTTCGGGAAGGGGTGGGGTTGGGGAAAGGGAACCCCTGGTCAGCCCGCAGCCGCCCGCAACGCCTCCCCCAGCACACGAGGCGCCTCCCCCAGCGAGGGCCCGTACCACGTGAGATGACGCCCACTGACCAAGGCACACGGCGTCCCCCCAAACGCCTCAGGACCATCCTCCGCCGAAAACCGATACGGCTCGTCGGGCAGCACAACAAAGCCCGCAGCCCTCAACTCCTCGACAGGCACCCGCGGATAGCGCTCCGCATGCACCGCGTACACGTTGTCCACCCCCAACCGCGCCAGCACATCCCCCGCGAACGTGTCCCGCCCGAGAACCATCCACGGCCGCCGCCAGATCGGCACAACCGCCCGAAGACGGCGATCAGGAACCGGCAGTTCCGCCCACACCGCCTCGGCCTCGTCCAACCACCGAGGCCGCCCCCGCCCCCCGCAAGCCCCCACCACCCGCTCCAGCTCCCGAAACGCCTGCGGCACGTCCCGAACCTCGGTGACCAGCACATCGAGCCCCGCGTCCCCCAACGCGGTGAGGTCCGGTTCCCGGTTCTCCTCCTCGTTGGCGATCACCAGGTCGGGGGCGAGCCGAACGATCCGGTCGACGTTCGGATTCTTCGTCCCCCCGACCCGTACGACCTCCAGATCGACGGGATGAGTGCACCAGTCCGTCGCCCCGACCAGCACCCCGGGCACCGACGCGGCCACCGCCTCCGTGAGGGACGGCACCAGCGACACCACCCTCATGGTCTTCACTGCCGCGGACTCTCCACCGCCTCGATGTGGTCCGCGACCGCGACGATCAGCACGCGAGTGTCCGGCTCGGTCGCCCGCCACCGATGGCGCACGCCACCCGTCATATACAGCGTGTCACCGCGCCCCAGCCGGTACGCGCGCCCCTCCGCCTCGACCTCGACCGCACCGTCGGCGACGTACATCAACTTGTCGTTGCGGTGCTGGAATTCGCGGCCGGCGTCGTGGTCGCCGCTGAACTCCATGCCCTGCAACTGGTGGTGACCGCGCACCAAGGGGCGCACGCGGGGCTCGTGGGTGAACTCGGAGTCGTCCGAGCGCACGACGTCGACGCTGCGCGCCGGGTCGGCGGCGGCGAGGAGTTCGACACGGGTCGTGCCGAGGGCGTCGGCGACGCGTTCGAGGGAGCGCACGCTGGGCCGGGCCCGCTCGTTCTCGACCTGGCTCAAGAACGGGACCGACAGACCGCTGCGCTCGGCGACGACGGCGAGGGTGAGCTCCAGTGCCCGGCGCCGCCGCCGGACGGCCGCGCCCACCCGAAGGGCTTCTTTGCTGTCGTCCATCGCTTCGGCTCCCTCCTGTGCGTCGTCGGTGCATGGTGTGGTGCGTGTGACCCGGTGACGGTCCGCCCTTTGTACATACGAGCCAATGTCTCCCGATGTTGTGTTTGCACCCTACGCACGTTCGGCAAACCGTTTCATGCGCCTGTCACATCGTCGTAAACATCGCCGCACCGCCGTGCGACGGAGCGTCACTGTTCGCGCCAGTAGATCGATTGTCCCGCGTCGCCCCGCCCCATCTCCACCCCGGGACGAAACAAGCTGGCCAGGGCAGTGGATGCCCATCCGGAGCGGTGATCGGGGCGCCGACAGCTCACGGGCGGCCCGACTACCGCCCCCCGAACGGAGAGTGACCAACTCGGCACACTTGGTGTCCGGAGTCGTATGTGTACGACTGGACGGCGCAGCCGGTGAGTTGCGTACCGCGGTGGAGTCGCGTAATGCGGTGGAGTCGCGTAATGCGCTGGAGTCGAGCGCACGAACCGGTCTCGGAGCCTCGGGAACGCCGCGAGGGGTGGGCCTCGCGCACGGAACCGCGTGGTTCCCGCGCGAAGCCCACCCCTCGGCCGGCTGCTGCCGCTCTACTGCGGAGTCATCCGGTCCACCATGTCCGGGTGCTCCTTCAGCCACGCGGCGACGGCGTCCTCCTCATGCCCCTGTCCGCGCTTTTGGATCTCGCTCTCCAGACTGCCCAGCTCGTCCTCGCTCATCTTGAACTTCTTGATCCACTTGGTGAGCTGGGGGTACTGGTCCGGGAACGTCTTGTTGGAGATGGTGCGGATCGTGTTGCCCTCGCCGAACAGCTTCTTGTCGTCCGCCAGCTTGGTGAGCTCGTACTCGCTGTAGGCCCAGTGCGGTGACCACAGGACGACGGCGATCGGCTCCTTCTTGGCGTACGCGCGCTTCAACTCGGCCAGCATCGCGGGCGTGGAGCCGTCGACGACCTTGTACTCCTTGTCCAGGCCGTAGCCCGGCAGGACCTTCGTCTTGAGGAGGTTCATCTCGCCGGTGCCCGGCTCGATCCCGATGATCTTGCCGTCGAAGGTGTCGGCCTTGCCCTTGAGATCCGCGAGGGACTTGACGTCCTTCACGTACGAGGGCACGGCGATTTCGAGTGAGGTGGGCGCGTACCAGGTGCCCAGGTCTCTCAGGTTGTTCTTGTGCTTGTCCCAGTAGTTCTTCTGGGCGTAGGGCAGCCACGCGTCGAAGTTGAGGTCGAGGTCGCCGGTGGCCAGGCCCGTGTAGACCGGGCCGACGTCCATCTGCTTCAGGTTCAGCCGGTAGCCGCGCCGCTCCAGGACGTTCTTCCAAAGGTACGTGACCGCGATGTCCTCGTCCCAGGGGAACCAAGCGACGTCGAGCGGACGCTTCGCCTCGGCCGGGGTGCCACCCGTGGAGCCCTTGACCGGGGCCAGCTTGTCGACGACGCCGGGGTTCCGCTTCAGCCAGGCGCGCACGGCGTCCTGCTGCTTGCCCTCACCGGCCTTGTTGATCTCCGCCTCGAGGCTGGTGAGCTGCTTCTCGGTCATCTTGAAGTTCTTGAGCCACTTGCCGACGACCGGGTTGTCCTGGGCGAAGCCCTTCCGGGACGTCGTGTGCACGCCGTCGCCCTTGCCCCAGGCGTCCTTCGGGTCCTTGAGCTTCGTCAGGTCGTAGTCGTTGTACGCCCAGTGCGGTGACCAGAGCGTGACGACGATGGGCTCCTTCTTGGCGTACGCGCGCTTCAGCTCGGCCAGCATGGCGGGCGTGGAGCTGTCGACGACCTTGTACTCCTTGTCGAGGCCGTACTCCTTGAGGACCTTGCTCTTGAGCAGGCTCATCTCACCGGCGCTGGACTCGATGCCGGTGATCTTCCCGCCGAACTTCGAGGCCTGCCCCTTGAGGTCCTCCAGGGAGTCGATGCCCTTCATGTAGGAGGGCACGCTCAGCTCCAGGGACGTCTGGCCGTACCAGGCACCCAGGTCGTCGAGCTGCTTGCCGTACTTCTTCCAGTACTGCTCGTGGGTGGTCGGCAGCCAGGCGTCCGTCTGGAAGTCGATGTCGCCCTGGGCGAGCGAGGTGTAGAGCGGTCCCGCCTCGAACTGCTTCGTCTCGACCTCGAAGCCGCGCTGCTCCAGGACCTCCTTCCACAGGAAGGTGGAGGCGACGCCCTCGTCCCACGGGATGTAGCCGATGGAGATCTTCTTGCCCTGGCCGACGTCCTCGGCGTCGGCCGCGGTGGACGAGGAACTCGCACCGCCGAAGATGCCCATACCGCCCGCGACCAGTGCGAGCACCACCACACCGATCACGGCCACGGCGGGCCGGGGACGGTAGGACCAGATCTTCAGGCCCTGCGCGGCACGCAGCCTGGCGACGGCACGGCGGCCGAGCGGCGAGACCTGGGTGCCCAGGGAACTGGTCATGCGGTCCAGGTAGATCGCCAGGATGACGATGGCGACGCCGGCCTCGGATCCCAGGCCGACGTTCAGCTGGCCGATGGCCTCGTTCACGTCGCCGCCCAGACCGCCGGTGCCGACCATGCCCGCGATGGCGGCCATGGACAGACCCAGCATGATGACCTGGTTGACCCCGGCCATGACCGTGGGCAGCGCCAGCGGCAGCTGGATGCGCAGCAGGGTGTTGCCCGGGGTGGTGCCGAACGCGTCGGCGGCCTCGACCAGTTCCTTGTCGACCTGGCGGATGCCCAGTTCCGTCATCCGGACACCGGGTGCCAGCGCGAAGATCAGGGTGGCGACGATGCCCGCGGGCGCGCCGGTGCCGAAGAACAGGATCGCCGGGATGAGGTAGATCATCGCGGGCAGCGTCTGCATGAAGTCGAGCACCGGGCGGACGATGTTGCTCACCCGGTTCGAACGTGCCGCCCAGATGCCCACGGGCACGGAGATGACGAGCGCGATGATCGTCGCCACGAGGACGAGCGACAGGGTCACCATCGCGTCCTCCCACAGTTCGAGGGAGTCGATGAAGGCGAATCCCGCGAAGGCGAGGAGGCCGGCGGCCGTGCCGCGCAGCCAGAACGCGATCACCGCGAAGATACCCGCGAGCAGGAGGGGCTCCGGGGCCTGCAGGACGGCGTTGATGCCGTCGAAGGCGCCCAGGAAGACGGTCTTGAGGAAGTCGAAGAGCCACGCCATGTGGTGGAGCAGCCAGTCCACCGTGTCGTTGACCCAGTCGCCGAAGGGAATCCTAGGCATCGCTCTTCACCGCCTTGACGGCCTTGTCGCGCGGTGCGTCGCAGGGCGTGGGCTCGCCCTGCTGGTCACCGAGGAAACCGATCAGCCGTTGCCGTGGCACGACGCCGACGAGCCGTCGTTTCCCGTCGAGCACCGCGACCGCGTGCGGCACGCGGGCGCTGATGGCGCAGAGGTCCACGAAGGAGGTGTCGGGTGTGGCGGTCTCGCAGCCGCAGTCCGCCTCGTCGCCGCGCAGGTCCTTGTCCATGACGGCGTCGGCGGTCAGCACCCGGGAGCGGTCGACATCCCGCGTGAAGGAGGCCACGTAATCGTTTGCGGGACGGACCAGGATGTCCTCGGCGGTGCCGATCTGGACGATGCTGCCGTCGCGCATGACGGCGATGCGGTCGCCCAGGCGCATGGCTTCGTTGAGGTCGTGCGTGATGAAGACGATGGTCTTCTTGAGCTTCTTCTGGAGCTCGATCAGCTGGTCCTGCATGTCGCGGCGGATCAGCGGGTCGAGCGCGCTGAACGACTCGTCCATCAGCAGGAGACCGGCGTCGGTGGCCAGCGCCCGGGCCAGGCCCACGCGCTGCTGCATGCCGCCCGACAGCTCGTCGGGCCAGGACTTCTCCCAGCCGGCCAGACCGCACATCGCCAGCGCGTCGGTGGCACGCAGCTCGCGCTCGGCGCGCGGCACGCCCTGCACCTCCAGGCCGTACGCGGCGTTCTCCAGGACACTGCGGTGCGGGAAGAGCGCGAAGTGCTGGAAGACCATGCTGATCTTCCTGGAGCGGACCTCGCGCAGCTCGCGGGCGCTCAGCGCGGTCAGGTCCTGGCCGTCGAAGAGCACCTGTCCCGCGGTCGGGTCCAGCAGGCCGTTCAGCATGCGCAGCAGCGTGGACTTGCCGGAGCCGGACAGCCCCATGACGACGAAGGTCTGGCCCGGTTCGACCGTGAAGGACGCGTCGATCACCGCGGCGGTGGTGCCGTCGGCCCGCAGTTCCTCGCGGTCCGCTCCCTGGCGGAGTCTGTCGACCGCCTCGTCGGGTCGTCTGCCGAACACCTTGTAAAGGTGCTCGGCCTGCAGCCTGGATGACACGTGTACCTCTCAGGTAGAACCAAGAACGGCCCGCCTCCCCCGCCGGCGGGCCGGAGAGCGACGCGGGTTCCGCCCGCTCATCCGGTCGCTGTTCGTTCAGATGCAGTGGAGATGCGACCGGGCTCGCTCCGGAGCGGCGCCTGCCCCCGCTTGTGCTGGACAAACGCGGGCGTGGCCCGGTTCACATTTTGTTTACGTTTGCCCTGTAGAAGGGTCGACTCCAGCCGACCGTCCACAGCGGACGAGGACTGTCAGTGACGTACGGCATGATGCGAAGCGTGACGCAGCAGACGCAGCCCATTCGACGACTCATGCTTCTCGACACCGCCTCGCTGTACTTCCGCGCCTATTTCGGCGTCCCGGATTCGGTGAAGGCCCCGGACGGCACGCCGGTGAACGCCGTGCGCGGACTGCTCGAGTTCATCGACCGCCTGGTCCGGGACCACCACCCCGACGACCTCGTGGCCTGCATGGACGCGGACTGGCGGCCGCACTGGCGGGTCGACCTGATTCCGTCCTACAAGGCGCACCGCGTCGCGGAGGAGACCGAGACCGGACCGGACGAGGAAGAGGTGCCCGACACCCTCTCGCCCCAGGTCCCGATCATCGAGACCGTCCTGGACGCACTGGGCATCGCGCGCGTGGGGGTCGAGGGGTACGAGGCGGACGACGTGATCGGCACGTTCACGGGCCGCGCCACCGGCCCGGTCGACATCGTCACCGGCGACCGTGACCTGTATCAACTGGTCGACGACAAGCGGCAGGTGCGGGTGCTGTACCCGCTCAAGGGTGTCGGCTCGCTGCAGCTCACGGACGAGGCGCTGCTGCGCGAGAGGTACGGCGTCGACGGTTCGGGGTACGCGGATCTGGCGCTGCTGCGCGGCGACCCGAGCGACGGGCTGCCCGGTGTGCCGGGCATCGGCGAGAAGACGGCTGCCAAGCTGCTCGCCGAGTTCGGCGACCTGGCCGGGATCATGGCCGCGGTCGACGACCCGAAGGCCAGGCTCACACCCTCGCAGCGCAAGCGACTCGACGAGTCACGGCCGTACGTGGCCGTCGCGCCCAAAGTCGTCCGGGTGGCCGCGGACGTACCGCTGCCGGACGTGGACACGGCGCTGCCGCACGCTCCGCGCGACCCGGCGGCCCTGGACGCACTCGCGGTGCGCTGGGGGCTGGGCGGCTCGCTGAAGCGGCTGCTGGCGACGCTCGGAGCCTGATCCCGTCGCCAGTCCCCGGCCCCCGACGGGTCGGGCTCCCCGCCCCCGGACGGGTCGGGGCTTCGGATTCCCGCAGACTGGTAATCGACTTCTACAGAACTGCTCCAGGAATTCTCCGGGGGTGCTCATCGACTCTTCAAGCCTGAGGTGTTAACTAGGGGGAGGTGCTAACTTAGGCAAGCCTTAGTGAATTCGGGAGGCCGACATGGCAGAGCGTCCGGCACGCAGGGCTCCGAAGCCCCATTCCGCGCGGGTCGTCCGCACGGAGCGGCTCACCCCGCATATGCAGCGGGTGGTCCTCGGCGGCGAAGGCCTCGCCGACTTCAGCGCGGGCACCAGCACCGACCATTATGTGAAGCTGCTCTTCGGCGCCGAGGGCGTGACATATCCCGAGCCCTTCGACGTCGCGCGGATCCGCGAGGAGTTCCCGCGCGAGCAGTGGCCCGTCACGCGCACCTACACCGTGCGCGCCTGGGACCCGGAGCTGCGCGAGCTGACGCTCGACTTCGTCATCCACGGCGACGAGGGCCTGGCCGGACCATGGGCCACCCGGGTGCAGGCGGGCGACGTCGTACGGTTCCTCGGCCCCGGCGGTGCGTACGCGCCCGCCCCCGAGGCCGACTGGCATCTGCTGGCCGGGGACGAGAGCGCCCTGCCCGCCATCGCCGCCACGCTGGAGGCGATGCCCGATGGTGCCGAGGTGTACGCGTTCGTGGAGGTCGAAGGGCCGGAAGAGGAGCAGAAGATCGCCTCAGACCTGGAGATCGTCTGGCTGCACCGCGGCGACCGGCCGATCGGAGAGGCACTGGTGGAGGCCGTACGGGCGCTGGAGTTCCCGGAGGGCCGCGTGCACGCGTTCGTGCACGGCGAGGCGGGCTTCGTGAAGGAACTGCGCCGACTGCTGCGCGTGGAGCACCAGTTCCCGCGCGAGGACCTGTCCATCTCCGGCTACTGGCGCCTCGGCCACAACGAGGACGGCTGGCAGGCGGCCAAGCGGCAGTGGAACGCAGAGGTGGAGGCGGAGCAGGACCGCTCCGCCTGAATTCCGGTGCCCAGGTACGGAACGCGGGTCGTTTGTGGCTGGTCGCGCCCGCGGGCGGAGCCGCATGATGGCACGGCCCCGCCCCTGTCACAGCCCCGCGCCCCTCTCGGGGCGCGGTCGTCCACGTCGACGCGGCACAGCCTTCCTAGACCGACCGCTGGTACGACCTGAACGTGCGGATGGAGAGCCATACCGCCGCCACCGCCAGTGCGAGCAGCCCGCCGCCCCGAGTGAGCACGTCGCTCCAGTCCGGGTTCGCCGTCATCGCCGAACGGCCCGCCACCATCGCCCAGTCGAGCGGGTTGAAGTCGGCGATGTGCCGCATCCAGCCGGGCATCTGCGACGGTGCCATGAAGGCCGAGGAAAGGAACGTCAGCGGCAGCAGCAGGAACGTGTTGATGCCGATGATCGACTCTCGTTCGCGCACCAGCATGCCCAGGGCGTTGGAGAGCGCGCCGAAGACGGTGCCCAGCAGCGAGGCCGCGACGACGAGCACGACCAGCCCTGCGGCGCCGCCCGGATAGTCCGCGCCGCCGAGCTTCCCGAGCAGGATGATCACCGCGGACTGCACGGCCGTGGTCAGCCCCTGCTGCACGACGTTGGCGTTCATCAGGGCGCCGCGGCTGACCGGAGTGGTCAGGAACCGGTTGAGTGTGCCGCGCTCGATCTCCTCCAATGTGCCCATGCCCGCCCACATGTTGGAGCTGAGCGCGCTCATCACGACGATGCCCGGCACGAGGTAGTCCAGATACGTGGTGGTGCCGAAGCCGCCGAGTTCGACGACCTTCTTGAAGAGGTTGCCGAACAGGAACAGCCAGACCGCCGGCTGGATCAGCATCAACACGACGTACGCGGGCTGCCGGAGCACCGCCATCAGCTGGCGCTGCGTCATGAACCAGGTCTGGGTGAGGGCGTTGGTACTCATCGGGCACCTCCGGCGAGGGCGAGGCTCTCGGTGTTTTCGGTGCTGTCCGCGGCGGCCTCGGCCTCCGCGTAACGGCGGCCCGCGTAGCGCAGGTAGACGTCGTCGAGCGACGGGCGGGCGACGGTGGCGGCGGCGACGCCCACCCCGACCCGCTCCAGGGCGCCGAGCAGAGCGGGCACGGCGGCTGCTCCGTCCTCGGCCCGGACACTGATCCGGCGGCCGTCGAACAGCACCTCGTGCACGCCGGGCAGTGCGGAGAGGGAGTCCTTCAGGAGCGTACGACCGGAGTCGCCGACCGCTTCACGCAGCTCCACGTGGACGGCGTCGCCGCGGAGTTCACCCTTGAGGGCGTCCGGGGTGCCTTCGACGACGACACGGCCGCGGTCGACGATGGCGATGCGCTCGGCGAGACGGTCGGCCTCTTCGAGGTAGTGCGTGGTCAGCAGGATGGTCAGGCCCTCGTCACCGGCGAGCCGGGCGATCTCGTCCCACATCGCGGTGCGCGCCTCGGGGTCGAGGCCGGTCGTCGGCTCGTCGAGGAAGAGGACCTCGGGCCGGTGGACCAGCCCGAGTGCCACGTCGAGCCGGCGCTGCATACCGCCGGAGTAGCCCTTGACCTGACGGCCTGCCGCGTCCGCGAGGTGGAAGCGGGCCAGCAGTTCGTCCACGCGGTGTTTGAGGGCGGCGCCTCGCAACCCGTAGAGCCTGCCCTGGAGTTGGAGGTTCTCGCGGCCGGTGGCCGCCGGGTCGGCGCCGGACTTCTGGGCGACCACGCCGATCGCGCGGCGCACCCGGTCCGGGTGGCGCAGCACGTCGTGGCCCGCGACGGTGGCGGTGCCCGAGTCGGGGCGGGCCAGAGTGGTGAGGATCTTGACGGTGGTGGACTTGCCCGCGCCATTGGGGCCGAGGAGCCCGAAGACGGTGCCCGGCTCGACGGTGATGTCCATGCCGCTGAGCGCGGTGACTTCACCGGGATAGGTCTTGATCAGTTGGCGCGCCTCGACAGCGGGCGCAGGGGTATTCACGACGACTGCTCTCCTGACTGAACGGATACGAAAGGGTCCGCGTCAACGGACGACGACTGATCCGCATGACGGATTGATCCGCATGACGGACGACGACTGATCCGCGTGAAGAGCGCCGGGCTATCCTGGGTGTGCCGCACCTCGATCGCCTGGCACCTGCCCCACGGCGGGGTCAGTTCGGGGTTCGAGACCCTGGCGGGGCTGCTGCAACAGTCCTGCCGGGGTCTGATTCACCTCTGGGTCACTTCTCGTGGGTCACTGCTTGAAGTCGCTGTCCTCCAAGTCCTGGAACTCCGGCGGCATCTCCCCCGTCTCGTGGAAGGTCCGCCACTCCTTCACACCGGGCAGGGAGCCCTCCCTGAGCTCCTCGAGGAGGCCACGGACCCACTCGGCCTGTGCCTCGACCATGTGCAGCTGGTACTCGGTCTCCACCAGGAAGATGCGCGGCAGCGACTCGTAGAGTTTCCGCAGCGCTCCCCGGCCGCTCGCGGCCTGCACCTCGAGCGCCTGGAGCCGCTCAGTCAACAGCCGCGTCACCTCGTCGGGGTGCAGCACCCCCATCAGCGACAGCGCGGTCTCGAAGATCGGGTACTCCCGTGCCGGGACGGCCATCAGGTCCGACATCCACTCGGTCATCTCCTCGCGCCCGGCCTCGGTGAGCCCGTAGATGGTGCGCTCGGGACGGTTGCCCGCCCGCTCCACATCGGTGACCTCGACGAAGCCGTGCTTCTCCAGGTTCTGCACGACCGTGTAGAGCGAGCCGTAGTTGATCTTCGTGCTGGTGTCCTTGCCCTGGCGGCGCAGCGTCTGGGCGATCTCGTACGGATGCATCGGCCTCTGCGCGAGCGTCGCCATCACCGCGAGCGCCAGCGGATTGCTGAGCTTGCGCCGCTTCGTCGCCACGACGGCCTCACCTCACCCTCAACCTCACATACCTCATCCTCAGAGACCTCGGCTTCGGATACTTCAACCACAGAAACCCTCGTATCCGAATATCCGTAGCCGAACATATCGCGTCCCCATGCTAGCGTCAACACACGCGACGTATCGCGATTCGACCTCGCCGCGAGCGCGTGAGGACTTCGGACCGCAGCGGACACGGCCGTGTCATGGGAGCGAAACAGCCGCTCCCTAATTTCTGTCGCTCGACAGGAACTCCGCTTCCCTGTGCCGAAGGCAGGTGCCGCCGTGACCACCACCGCCCCCTCCGACGTCCGCCCCGAGCCCCCGGACTCCGCCGGCGACGGCTCGCTCGCCGAGTTCGGCTACCGCCAGGAGCTGCACCGCAGCCTGGGCCGCTATGCCTCGTTCGCCGCCGGGTTCTCGTTCATCTCGGTCCTGACGACCGTCTTCCAGTTCTTCGCGTTCGGCTACGCCTTCGGCGGACCGGTGTTCTTCTGGACCTGGCCGGCCGTACTGATCGGGCAGTTCCTGGTCGCCGCGTGCTTCGCGGAGCTGGCGGCGCGCTATCCGATCTCCGGCGCCATCTACCAGTGGTCGTCGCGGCTGTCGAATCTCACCTTCGGCTGGTTCGCCGGCTGGATCATGGTGATCGGGCAGATCGTGGTGGTGGCGGCCGCGGCGCTCGCGCTGCAGATGGTGCTGCCTGCGATCTGGTCGGGCTTCCAGCTGATCGGCGACGACCCGACGCCGACCTCCCCGAGCGGCGCGGCCAACGCGGCGGTGTTCGGCGTACTGCTGCTGGTCCTGACGACCTTCGTGAACGTCATCGACAACCGCGTGATGTCCCTGATCAACCGGGTCGGCGTCACCGCCGAGATCATCGGCGCCGTCCTGATCATCGTGCTCCTGCTCACCCACTCCGAGCGCTCCCCCGGCATCACCTTCCACACCGGTACGGCCGCCCAGTCGGGCCTGTTCGGGGCGCTGCTGGTGGGTTCGTTCACGGCGGCGTACGTGATGATCGGCTTCGACAGCGCGGGCGAGATGAGCGAGGAGACGCGCAACCCCAGGCACACCGCGCCCCGCACCATCCTCACCGCACTGGGTTCGGCGGGGGTGCTCGGCGGCCTGATCATCCTCGGCGGTCTGCTCGCCGCGCCCAGCCTGACCAACGGCCGGCTCGGCGTCGAGGGGCTGAGTTACGTCCTGACCAGCAGCCTGGGCGACGGGGTGGGCCGACTGCTGCTGGCCGACGTGGTGGTGGCCATCGCCGTGGCGACCCTCGCGATCCAGACGGCGGCCTGCCGCATGCTGTTCTCCATGGCCCGCGACGGTCAGCTGCCCTTCTCCCGACGCCTCGCGCAGGTCAACCCGCGCACGGGTATGCCGAGCGCCCCCGCCCTGGTCGTCGGCGTCCTCGCCGCGGCTCTGCTGCTGCTCAACTTCGCCTCGCCGGAGGCGTTCCTGGCCATCGGCACGACCTGCATCGTGATGCTGTACCTCGCGTACGCGATGGTGACCGGACCACTGCTGTGGCAGCGCCTGCGCGGCGACTTCAGCGCCGACGGCACCGACGAGACGGGCCGCCCGCTCTTCTCCCTCGGCCGCTGGGGCGTCCCCGTCAACGTGCTCGCCCTGCTCTACGGCCTGTTCATGACGGTCAACCTCGCCTGGCCCCGCGCGGACGTGTACGACCCGGCGGGCGGGCACTGGTATTTCCAGTGGTTCACGGTGCTGTTCCTGGGCGTGACGCTCGTCGTGGGCGCCGCGTACCGGGCGTACAAGGCGCGTACGACGATCACGGAGGCTCCCTCGGCCTCGTACGCTTGACCAGGTGAGACGTAGGCGCCGGATTCCGCCCGCTCCCCTGCCGCAGCGCGACGGGGTGGATCCGGTGCGGGTGCGGTTGCCGGCGCAGGGGTCCTGGTCGACCGTGCGGGAGCATCTGGTGGAGCGGCTCGCGGCGGGGGCCGGGGTGATCGACGGGATGCTCGACGCGGGGTTGATCGTCGGTGCGGACGGGCGGCCGGTGGCGCCCGACGCGGCGTACGTGCCGGGGATGTTCGTGTGGTTCCACCGGGAGCTGCCCGACGAGGAGCCCGTGCCGTTCGATGTCGACGTGGTGTACCGCGACGAGCACATCGTCGTGGTCGACAAGCCGCACTTCCTCGCCACGACGCCGCGCGGCAGCCATGTCGCCCAGACGGCTCTCGCACGGCTGCGCCGGGAGCTGGGCATTCCCACGCTCGGGGCCGCGCACCGGCTCGACCGGCTCACGGCCGGGCTGGTGATGTTCACGGTTCGGCCCGAGGAGCGCGGCGCGTATCAGTCACTGTTCCGCGACCGGCGCGTACGCAAGGAGTACGAGGCCGTGGCCCCGTACCGGACGTCCTTGGTGCTGCCGCGCACCGTGCGCAGCCGGATCGAGAAGGAGCGGGGGGTCATGGCCGCCCGGGAGGTACCGGGCGAGCCGAACGCCGTGAGCCGGATCGAGCTGGTCGAGCACCGGGACGGGCGGGCGCGCTACCGGCTGTTGCCCAGCACCGGGCAGACCCACCAGCTGCGGGTGCACATGAACGCGCTGGGTGTGCCCATTCTCGGCGACCCCCTCTACCCGGTGGTGACCGGCCCCGTGGCCGTCGGTGACTTCCGGCGCCCTCTCCAACTGCTGGCGCGGGTACTGGAGTTCACCGATCCGGTCACGGGGCGGGAGCACGCGCTGGTGAGCGGGCGAACGCTCCAGGCATGGTCCGCTTACGACGACTGGGCGGACCGGTGACAAGTCCGTCCAGGTCGGGCAGTGACGGCGCCCCGGACGGTCAGCGACCGCGCCACCAGCGCAGAAGGCGCTGCCAGGCGCCGAGTCGGCGCTCGGGTCCGGGCGTCGTCGCCTTGGCCGTGTCCGTGCCTGTTCCCGTGCGTGCGGGCTCGGGCTCGGGTGCGAGTACGGGCTGCTGGGGAGCCGAAGGCTGCGCGGCCTGACCGGGTGCGTGTGCAGGGGCGGGCGAGGTGATCTCCCAACCCTGGTGCGGATCCGGAACGGGATGTGCTCGGGGCCGCTGCTTGACGTCCTGCGGCGGTTTCGGCGCGAACTTCACCGGGAGTTCCACCAGATGCCGGGACGCGAGGGACGCCGTCCAGCGCAACTCGTGCTCCTCGCAGTCGAGTTGGACGTCCGGCAGGCGCATGAGGAGCGCGTCGACGCCGGTGTCGGCGATGGCACGGCCGATGTCCTGGCCGGGGCACTCATGAGGTCCGCCGCCGAAGGCGAGGTGGGATCGGTTGCCCTGCATGTTCGCCGTGAGGTCCGGGCGGACGCGCGGGTCGACGTTGCCCGGCGCGATCCCGAAGAGCAGTCCGTCGCCCTTGCGGATGCGCTGGCCGCCCAACTCCGTTTCCTGCTTGGCGAAGTAGCCCAGCACAGAGCTGAACGGCGGCTCGTCCCACAGGGACTGCTCGACCGCCTCGGGCACCGTCATCTGGCCGCCGTTGAGCTGGGCGCGGAAGCGCGGGTCGGTGAGCACCATGCGCAGTACGTTGGCGAGGAGGTTGGCCGTGGCCTCGTACGCGGCGATCAGCACGACCCGCAGGTGCTGGGACACCTCGTCGTCGGTGAGCCCCGCCGGGTGGTTGATGAGATGGCTGGTGAAGTCCCCCTGTGGCTGGGCGCGGCGGCGGGCGGTGAGCCGCACCAGGGCGCCCATGACGTACTCGTTGCTGGCGATCGCCGTCTCGGTGCCCTTGATCATGTCGCGGGCGGCCTGCACCATGCGCTCGTTGTACTCCTCGGGCATGCCGAGCACCTCGCACATCACGGCCATGGGGAGGTGGTCGGCGAACTCGCTGACCAGGTCGGCTTCGCCGTCCTCGCAGAAGCGGTTGACGAGGAGCTGGGTCGAGCGGTTGATGCTGCGGCGGATGCCACGGTGGTCGATCGTCGACATGGCGCCGGTGACCGCGCCGCGCAGCCGCAGGTGTTCGTCCCCCTCGGCGTGGGAGCAGATGGGCTGCCAGGCGAAGTGGGGCATGAGGGGGTGGTCGGGAGCGACCATGCCCTCCTTGAGGGCGGTCCAGATGCGGCTGTCGCGGGTGAACTGCGAGGGGGTGCGCAGCATGTGCAGGTTCTCGGTGTGGCCGAGGACCACCCACAGCGGTACGTCCTGGTGGATCAGCACGGGCGCGACGGCGCCGTGTTCGGCCCGGAGTTTCTCGTAGAGGGCTTCGAGGTCCTCTGCCTCGGGTCCGTACAGGCGGCGCAGTCCGCCGGGTCCCGTTCCGTGGGCGGGGCAGCCGGGCGGCGGACCGGGCATGGGGTCGTCCGTACTGGTTCGGGAAGGGGGTTCAGTCGTCACGGTGGTGCTCCGAAGCTGAAGTCGGGAGTAGGGAAGTGCGTCCGCGGCCGGGACCGATGACGGTCAGACGGAAGACGGTCAGACGGAAGACGGTCAGACGGTCAGACGGACGCGGAGGCCATGGCGATCGAGTGCAGGAAGCGCATGAGGGTCATCAGGACGTCACGGCTGGAGGCCCTGCGGCGCGCGTCGCACTTCATGATGGGGATCTCCTCGGGCAGGTCCAGCGCGGAGCGCAGGTCCTCGATGGGGTAACGGGGCGCGTCCGGGAAGTCGTTGACGGCGACGACGAACGGCACCCCGCGCTCCTCCAGTCGGCCGATGACGTCGAAGCTGACTTCGAGGCGGCGGGTGTCGATCAGCACGACCGCTCCCAGGGCGCCCTCGAACAGGCCGTTCCACAGGAACCAGAAGCGCTCCTGGCCGGGGGTGCCGAACAGGTACAGCACCAGCTGTTCGGTGATGCTGATGCGGCCGAAGTCCATGGCCACGGTGGTGGCGGTCTTGCTGTCCGAGCCGTAGTTGTCGTCGACCCCGACGCCGGCCTGCGTCATGGTCTCCTCCGTGGTCAGCGGTCTGATCTCGCTGACGGAGCCCACCATCGTCGTCTTGCCGACCCCGAAACCACCGACGATCACGATCTTCACAGCGGCTTGGGCCGTCTGCGGAAGATGGTCCTCGGCGCGAGGGCCTGTGACGGTGTCAGAGCTTTTGAAGTCCATGCATCACCGCTTCGAGGAGGGAACGGTCGGGCAGCTCCGAGCGGACGATCGGGGCGCGCGCGTGTACCAGTTCGGCCGTCAGCAGCTCGGTCAGCAGTACGGTCACCACGCTGAACGGCAGATTGAGATAGGCCGAGAGTTCGGCCACGGACAGGGGGGACCTGCACAGCCGGAGGACGGCCGACTGTTCCGGCTGGGCGGTGGGCGGCGCGTCGGCGCGCGCCACGATCAAGGTCACGAGGTCGAGACAGGCACGATCACCGTCCTCGACCTGGCTGGTGAGGACGAACAGCCTCTCCGGCGGGTTCTCCGCGCCCTGCGGCCCGCCTTCCCTCGATGCGTGGGGGGAGACTCCCTCGGGGGCCTGCCGGGGAACTTTCGCGGACGCTTCCTCGGGGAGGCGCCGTCGTCGTTGCGGAGGAGTCATACGACCTGCCCGTTCCGCCGGGGCGGACTCGTCAGGTGGGCACCGATCCGTACGACGAGGTCACGCATGCGGTTGCTCATGAGCCCTGCGTCCACGGTCTCGTCCGCGAGGACGGCGAGGTAGGCGTTGGGGCCCGCGGCCATCATGTAGAAGTAGCCGCCGTGGATCTCGATGATCACCATACGCATCCGGCCCTCGGTGCCCGGGATTTCGGTGGCGACGGCCCCCGCCAGGCTCTGGAGTCCGGCGCAGGCCGCGGCGACGCGGTCGGCGGCGTCGGGATCACCTCCGTACCGGGCGATGCGCAGGCCGTCGGCGGAGAGAACGACGATCTGCCGGGTGCCGGGCACCCCGTCGCACAGCTCCTTGAGCATCCAGTCGAAGTTGGCTCGGTGCTGGATCACTTGAGATCCCCCTCGTCGTCGGCCTCCCGAGGGGCCGGGATGTTGGTCACGCCTGGTGTCTTGTTCTGGTCCTCGTCTCCGCCCTTGAGGCCTGCCATGAACGCCTCGACCCACAACCCGGGTGGGGGTTCGTCCTTGTCCGGGGTTGGCTGTGACGCGGACCTGGACCAGTCGATGACGGGCTTGCCGGCCTTGCGCGCGGCCTCCGCCTCCGCTTCGGCGGCGCGGGCCTCGGCCACCCGCTGGCTGAACGGGATCTTGACCCGGCTGCGGCGCTGCGGCAGACCCTGCGGCGTCCACTCGGTGACCACGGGAACGTCGTCCTCCATCGCGGAGGCCGATTCCGAGACGCGGGGTCCGGTGGTGGGACGGCGCTTCTTGGGCTTGCGCGCCGGTGGCACGACGTCGTGGAGGTCCACCTGAGGCACGGAGCCGACTCCGATGCCGTGGGCGAGGCCGGGAGCGGTTCCCTCGGTGAGCATGTCACTGGGCACGATGAGCACGGCGCGGACACCGCCGTACGCCGACTGCCGCAGCGAGACCTGCATGTTGTACATCTGCATGAGACGGCCCACGACGGCCATGCCGAGCCGCGGGGTCTCGCCGAGGTCGTTGAGGTCGATGCCGGCCTGGGCCTTCTCCAGCATGCCCTCCGCCCGTCGGCGTGCCTCCTCGCTGAGGCTGACGCCGGCGTCCTCGATCTCGATGGCGACGCCGGTCTGTACCTCGACGGCGGTGATGTGCACCTTGGTCTGCGGCGGCGAGTAGCGCGTGGCATTGTCGAGGAGTTCGGCGGCGGCGTGGATGACCGGTTCGACGGACGGGCCGTCGACGTTGACCCGGGCGATCGAGTGCAGTTCGATGCGCCGGTACTCCAGGATCCGGGACATGGCACCACGCAGCACGCTGTAGAGCGGTACGGGCTTGGGCCACTGGCGGCCCGGGCGGGAGCCGCCGAGTACGGAGATGGAGTCGGCGAGGCGGCCGATGAGCGCGGTTCCGTGGTCGATGCGCAGCAGGTCGTCGAAGACCTCGGGGTTGCGCCCGTGGTCCTCCTCCATCTCGCGCAGTTCCTTGTTCTGCTGGTGGACGATCGCCTGGACGCGCCGGGCGATGTTGACGAAGGCTCGCTGCGAGGAGTCGCGCAGCGCGTCCTCGTGGTCCACGATCCGCAGCATGATGCGCAGCAACTCGCGCTGCGATTCGGGGAGTTCTCGGTACTTGGGGTTCGCGTCGACGACTTTGCGCATCACCTGGTCGGGGGAATCGCCGCAGCGCAGCTGCAACAGCACAGCGGGCAGCAGCTCCTTGCCGAGGTGGACGATCTCGTCGTCCTGGGCGGCGAGGCGGCGTTCCAAGGAGGCTGTCCGGCGCGCGAGTTCGGCGCGCGTATCGCGCAGGACACGGCCGCGGCGGACGGCTTCGGCGGCGGTCGCGAGCACCAGGAGCGTGGCGATGCCGCCGCACCAGCCGACGGCAAGCCGGGCCGGTTCCGCCACCACGGCGACGGCGGCCCCGGTCACCGCGGCCATCACTATGGCCGGCAGCAACAGCACGCGCGCGTAAGGAACTTCACGGCCACCGGGAGGCGCTTGAACACTCACCATGTATGCCCTCTAAGACAAATCGGCTGGGGATCAGGGGGGAGGTCTCAGGATTTTCAGAACATCGGGGAACAAGCGCACGAATACACCGCAACTCGGTGCGCCGCGGGCGAGCTTAGTCCGACCGGATCATCGCCATGTCATATTCGGCGAGCACCTGAAATCGCCCTCGCGGCGGGAGTACGCTCGGTCTCATTTACACGCTCAGACATCATTCGCACACACTGCGTCATGACGTAT
Organism: Streptomyces montanus; assembly: GCF_005786655.1. Taxonomy (NCBI): domain Bacteria; kingdom Bacillati; phylum Actinomycetota; class Actinomycetes; order Kitasatosporales; family Streptomycetaceae; genus Streptomyces; species Streptomyces montanus. The sequence goes on along the minus strand of NZ_VBZC01000013.1, from coordinate 78,395 downwards.
GGGCGTACGAAAACCTCTCACCGGAAAGGGTTGGGTCACGGCTTCGGGCTCAGACTCCCGCCCGGCTCCCCGCGCCAGGCATACCCGGTCAGACGCCCGCGATGCGCAGCGCCGCGTCCGCCGTGGCGTCGGCGAAGGCCGAGACGGGCCGGTCCGGGTCGGAGCGGTGGACCAGGATGACGCCCTCGATCAACCCGAAGACCAGATCCGTCCGCAGGTCCAGCTCGCTCTTGGCGAGCGCGCCGCCCGCCTCGGTCGCGGCGATCAACTGGCGGTAGGCGTCCTTCAGTTCGGCCCGTACGGCATGGAAGCCTGCGAAGCGTTCGGCGCGCACCTCGGGCAGCAGATAGAGCCCGCCGAGGTTGTGCGGGCCGCCGCAGAGCAGCTCGACATCCGTACGGCACAGGTCCCACAGCCGGTCCTCGGCCGGGGTCATGTCCTCGGCGAGGAGTTGCCGGGCGAAGGCCAGCGAGGGCGTGACGGTGGACTCCAGGAGATCGGCGAGGAGCTCCTCCTTGCCGGAGACGTAGTGGTACATGGAGGCCTGCCGCATACCCGCCCGCTCGGCGACGGCACGGGTGGTCGTGGCCGCGTACCCGCGCGTCGTGAACAACTCGGCGGCGGCCGCGAGGAGTTCGTCACGCGGCGAGAGGCCGCTGTCCGGTCGCCGCTCGGCGCGCGGCCTGCCCACTCGTCGCCCACTGGACCCCATGCGTTCGATCCTCGCACACCACCCCGGACGGCGATCTCGGTGAGACATCGGTAACCGGTCCGCAACCACCGGGCAACGACGACGACCCGCCCGGCTCCTAATTTCTGTCGGGCGACAGAAATGACGGACGGACATGACCGACCACTGCCGAGCCGGAGGTCCCGCGATGGCGACAGCGACCACTTACGGAGCCCGAGCACACGCCCGCGCCCAGCAGGGCACCCGCGCCGAGGCCATGCCCGTGGTCCCGGCGAACACCTGGCCCGCGCCGCCCTGCGAGGCAGGCCATCTGGTGTGGGCGGAGACGGTGGCGGGCGGCAACTACACGCACAAGGTGCTGGCCCGCGGCACGGAGCTGCGGCTGACCGACCTCAGGGGCGACGCCTGCGCGCATCTGCTCCTGTTCGCCGCCGACCGGCCCTGGGAGCGCCTGAACGTGGCGGACACGGTCAAGATCCAGTGGAACGCCTACCTCGGCGAGGACCGGCTGCTCCTCTCCGACCAGGGCCGGGTGCTCGCCTCGGTGATCGTCGACACCTCCGGGCGGCACGACGCGCTGTGCGGCACCTCCACCCTCGTACGGAACAACGAGCGGTACGGGGACGGGACGCCGCAGTCACCGTCCCCCGCCGGGCGCGAACTGTTCAAACTGGCCGCAGCGAAGAACGGGCTGGCGGCCCGGGATCTCCCGCCGTCGCTGTCCTTCTTCCAGGGCGTGGAGGTACGCGACGACGGCGCCCTCGACTTCGCCGGTTCCGCCGGCCCCGGCGCCGGCGTGACCCTGCGCACCGAGCAGGACGTGACCGTCCTGATCGCGAACGTGCCGCATCCCGCCGACCCGCGCACCGACTACGTGAGCACCCCCCTGGAGGTGCTCGCCTGGCGCTCGGAGGCGACCAAGCCCGGCGACCCGCTGTGGGAGGCCACCCCCGAGGGCCGCCGCGCGTTCCTCAACACCGCCGAGTTCCTCGCCGCGAGGGGGATCGCATGAAGACCGTCGTTCCGGCCAGGGCGGCCTGGTCGTCCGTGATACGCACCGGCGAGACGCTCACCATCACCGACCTGTACGGCAACCAGGCCGTCGACTTCCTCGTGTACGACGCCCACGACACATCCGTCCGCTACAGCGCCCCCGACACGATCCACGCCCAGGGCAACATCTTCCTGACCACGGGCAGCGTGCTCATGTCCAACGAGCACACCCCACTGATGACCGTCGTCGCCGACGACGTCGGCCGGCACGACACGGTCGGCGGCGCCTGCTCCAAGGAGTCGAACACCCTCCGGTACGGCCACCACACCTGGTCCCAGCACGCCTGCGTGGACAACTTCCTCGCCGAAGGCGCCAAGTACGGCCTGGGCAAGCGCGATCTCGTCTCGAATGTGAACTGGTACATGAACGTACCCGTCGAGAAGGACGGCACCCTCGGCATCGTCGACGGCATCTCCGCCCCGGGCCTCGCGCTGACCCTGCGCGCCGAGCGCGACGTGCTCGTCCTCGTCTCCAACTGCCCCCAGATCAATAACCCGTGCAACGGCTTCGACCCGACAGCGGTGGAGATGACCGTCACCGGGGCGGACACCGAGGCGGGCCCGGCATGAGCTTCGACACGCTGCTCGTCGCGAACCGCGGCGAGATCGCCGTGCGCATCATCCGCACAGCACGCGAGCTCGGCCTGCGCACGGTCGCCGTGTACTCCGACGCCGACCGCTCCGCGCCCCACGTCCGGCTCGCCGACCAGGCCGTACGGCTCGGTCCCGCGCCCGCGAAGGAGTCGTACCTCGACGCCGACCTGCTGCTCAAGGCGGCCAAGGACAGCGGCGCGGGAGCGATCCACCCGGGTTACGGCTTCCTGTCCGAGGACGCCGCGTTCGCGCGGCGCTGTGAGGACGCCGGGCTCGTGTTCGTGGGACCGACGCCGGAGCAGCTGGAGCTGTTCGGGGCGAAGCACACGGCTCGGGCGGCGGCACAGGCGGCCGGCGTGCCGCTCGCGCCGGGCACCGGTCTGCTCGCCTCGGTTGACGAAGCCCTGACGGCCGCGGACCGCATCGGCTACCCGGTGATGCTCAAGGCGACCGGTGGCGGTGGCGGAATCGGTATGTCGGCATGTCGCTCCGCCGCCGGACTGACCGAGGCCTGGGAGCGGGTGCAGCGCGTCGCCGCGGCCTCCTTCTCCTCCGCCGGAGTCTTCCTGGAACGCCTCGTCGAACACGCCCGCCACGTCGAGGTGCAGGTCTTCGGCGACGGCCGGGGCGGGGTCGTCACCTTCGGCGACCGCGACTGCTCTCTGCAACGCCGCAACCAGAAGGTGGTCGAGGAGGCCCCCGCGCCCGGGCTCCCCACGCACGTACGCGAGCAACTGTCGGCCTCCGCCCGGGACTTGTGCTCCTCGGTCGAATACCGCTCCGCCGGCACGGTCGAGTTCGTCTACGACGCGACGCGCGAGGAGGCGTACTTCCTCGAGGTCAACACCCGCCTCCAAGTGGAGCATCCGGTCACCGAGGAGATCTACGGCGTCGACCTCGTCGCGTGGATGCTGCGTCTCGCACGCGGGGACGCCGAGGTCGTACGCGACCCGGGGGCCCCGCACGGTCACGCCGTGGAGGCCCGCCTGTACGCGGAGGACCCCTCGCGCGAACACCGGCCCAGCGCCGGCCTGTTGACCCGGGTGGCGTTCCCGCGGGGCGTACGCGTGGACGGCTGGGTCGAGACCGGTACCGAGGTCACCACAGCCTACGATCCCCTGCTCGCGAAGGTCGTCGCGTACGGCTCCGACCGTGCGCAGGCGCTGGCCCGGCTGGACGAGGCGCTGGCCGGAACCCGGGTCGACGGCATCGAGACGAACCTCGGGCTGGTGCGGGCCGCTCTCGCGGAGCCGTCGTTCCTGGCTGCCGGACACTCGACGGCGACCCTCGCCGGCGTCCTCGACCCGACGCCCCGCATCGAAGTCGTCTCCGGCGGAACGCTCACCTCGGTCCAGGACTGGCCCGGCCGCACCGGCTACTGGCAGGTGGGCGTGCCTCCGTGCGGCCCGATGGACGACCTGTCCTTCCGGCTCGGCAACCGTGCCCTCGGCAACGACGAGGGCGCGCCAGGGCTCGAATGCACCCTGCAGGGACCGGCGTTGAGGTTCACGCACACCACGACGGTGTGCGTCACGGGTGCTCCGGCGCCGATCTCCGTTGAAGGTTCCGCCGTCCCGCAATGGGAGCCGGTGACGGTCCCCGCGGGCGCCCTGCTGGAGGTGGGCCCCCCGGCCGGACACGGCCTGCGGACATACGTCCTCTTCGCGGGCGGCGGCCTCGACGTGCCGGCGTTCCTCGGCAGCGCGTCGACATTCACACTCGGCCGGTTCGGCGGACACGGCGGGCGGGCGCTGCGCACAGGGGACGTCCTGCACGGCGGCGCGGTCGCACCCGGGGGTGCGGCGGTGCCCGAGGCGGAACGGCCGGTGTTCGGCGCCCAGTGGCGTATCGCCGCACTCGAAGGCCCGCACGCCGCACCGGAGTTCTTCACCGACGACGACATACGCGACTTCTACGCGGCCGAGTGGAAGGTCCACTTCAACTCGGCACGCACGGGCGTACGGCTGGTCGGTCCGAAGCCACGCTGGGCGCGCACCGACGGCGGCGAGGCGGGCCTGCACCCGTCCAACATCCATGACACGCCCTACTCCGTCGGCGCCGTCGACTACACGGGCGACATGCCGGTACTGCTCGGCCCCGACGGCCCCTCCCTCGGCGGATTCGTGTGCCCGGCGACGATCATCAGTGCGGAACGCTGGAAGCTCGGTCAGCTGCGCCCAGGAGACACGGTGCGCTTCGCGCCGGTGGACGGGAACGGGGCACCACGGCCTGACATCGTGGACGGCGGCGTGCTCGCGCGGGACGGCGACGTGACGTACCGCCGCAGCGGCGACGACAACCTGCTGGTCGAGTTCGGGCCCATGCAACTGGACCTGGCGTTGCGCATGCGGGTGCACGCGCTGATGGAGGCGGTGGCCGAGGCCCGCCTCGACGGGGTCACGGACCTCACACCGGGCATCCGCTCTCTCCAGATCCGGACCGACCCTCACCGCCTGCCTCAGCACCAACTCCTCGCGACGGTACGGTCGATGGCCGCCACGCTGCCCGCCACCGACGAGCTGGTCGTGCCGTCCCGGACCGTCCACCTCCCGCTCTCCTGGGACGACCCGGCCACCCGCGAGGCGATCAACCGCTACATGGCGGGCGTGCGCGACGACGCGCCCTGGTGCCCGTGGAACATCGAGTTCATCCGCCGCGTCAACGGCCTGGACTCGGTGGAGGACGTGTACCGGACGGTCTTCGACGCCGAGTACCTGGTCCTCGGCCTGGGCGATGTGTACTTGGGCGCACCGGTGGCCACGCCCCTGGACCCGCGCCATCGCCTGGTCACGACGAAGTACAACCCGGCACGCACCTGGACGGCCGAGAACTCGGTCGGCATCGGCGGGGCGTATCTCTGCGTGTACGGGATGGAAGGGCCGGGCGGCTACCAGTTCGTGGGCCGTACGACGCAGGTGTGGTCGGGGTGGCACCAGCGGGGCGCGTTCGAGCCCGGCTCACCTTGGCTGCTGCGCTTCTTCGACCGGATCAAGTGGTACCCGGTGGAGGCGGATGAGCTCCTGACCCTCCGGGCCGACATCGTCTCCGGACGCTTCGTGCCGCTCATCGAGGAAGGCGTCTTCTCGCTGGCCGAGTACGAGGCGTTCCTGGCCGACAACGCGGACTCCATCGCCGAGTTCAGGGCGAGCCAGATCGCGGCCTTCTCCGCCGAACGGGACGCGTGGGAGGCGGCGGGCGAGTTCACCCGCGCCGAGGCGGCCTCCACTCCAGCCCCGGCACCGGCTCAGGTGACGGTCCCGCCGGGCGGCCGCCTCGTCGAGGCCGAGTTCGCCGCTTCGGTATGGCAGCTGAACGTCGCCAAGGGCGACGAGGTGACCTCCGGCCAGCCCCTCCTCGCCCTGGAGGCCATGAAGATGGAGTCCAGAGTGCACGCCCCGATGGACGGCGTGGTCATAGAGATCCTCACCAGGCCGGGCGCCCAGGTGGAAGTGGGCACAGCACTGATGGTGCTCGCACCGGCGAGCTGACACCGGCCCGGCGGTCTGTGGGCAGGCGTCCCGCAGGCGGAACGGTGGGCACAAACCGCCCACCGACCCGGTGGTGTGTGGGCAGGCGTTCCGCAGGGCGGAACGGGTGGGCACACACCACCCACCGGGCCGCAGTCGAGCACGAAACCCCAGCGCAAGGAGCACCGATGTCGTCCCCCACTGTGACCCGAGTCCAGTTGGCCTACGCCCGCATAGAGGCCGCAAACCGCCCCGAGATCTGGATCGACCTGCGCCCCAGCGCGGAGGTCGAGACGGAGGCCCGGGCGATCGACGCCCGGGTCGCCGCAGGCGAACACCTCCCCCTCGCGGGCAGCGTCTTCGCCGCAAAGGGCAACATCGACGTAGCGGGCCTGCCCACCACCGCCGGATGCCCTTCCTACGCCTACCAGCCGGAGGCAGACGCCCCCGCGGTCGCCCGCCTCCGCGCGGCCGGCGCGATCGTCCTCGGCACCACGAACCTGGACCAGTTCGCCACAGGCCTCGTCGGCACCCGCTCCCCCCACGGCGCCGTACGCAACGCCATCGACCCGCACAGAATCAGCGGCGGCTCCAGCTCCGGCTCAGCCGTAGCGGTAGCGCTCGGCATCGTGGACTTCGCGCTGGGCACGGACACCGCGGGCAGCGGACGCGTACCGGCCGCGTTCAACGGCATCGTCGGCCTGAAACCCACCCGGGGCCTCGTCCCCACCGACGGCGTGGTCCCGGCCTGTGCATCCCTCGACTGCGTGACGGTCTTCGCCCGCACCCTGCCGGAGGCGGAAAGGGCCCTGGCGCACATGGCCGCCCCACCCGGCCGGGAACTGCCCGCGCTCCCACAGCGCGCCCCAGGGCCTTGGCGCGTGGCCGTCCCGCCCCAGGAGCAGCTCGGCGAACTGGACGAGGGCTGGGCTCAGGCGTACGAAGCCGCCGTGTCCCAACTGCGCGCCGCAGGCGCCGAGTTGCGCACCCTTGACCTCGCCCCCTTCACGGAGGCCGCGGCGATGCTCTACGAAGGCGCCTTCGTGGCCGAGCGCTACACAGCCGTGGGGAGCTTTGTCGATAAGTTGATCTCCGAGGGTGGTGAGGGGCTGGATCCCACGGTCGCCGGGATCATCACCCGCGCCCGGGACATCCCGGCTCACCGGCTCTTCGGCGACCAGGACCGGCTGGTAGCCCTGCGCACACGGGCACTGGCCGAGTTCGCGGACGCGGACGCCCTGCTCCTGCCGACCGCGCCCGGTCACCCCTCGCTCGCCGAGGTCGCCGCCGACCCTCTGGGAGCCAACGCCCGGCTCGGCCGCTTCACCAATTCCACGAACCTCTTCGACCTGGCCGCCGTCGCCGTCCCGGCGGGCCAGGTGGCGGGTCTCCCGTTCGGCGTCATGCTGATCGGTCCGGCCTTCACCGACGAACGTCTCGCCCTGATCGCCCGTGCGCTGGCCGCGCCTCCGGTCCGGGTCGCCGTGGTCGGCGCACACCTGTCGGGCCAGCCGCTGAACGGTCAGCTTCTCGCGCTGGGCGCCGAGTTGGAGCGTACGACCGGGACCGCACCCGTCTATCGGCTGCACGCCCTGGCCACCGACCCGCCGAAACCGGGCCTGGTCCACGTGGGCGCGGGCGGCGCCGCCATCGAGGCCGAGGTGTGGCGGCTGCCCGCCGAGGGGCTCGGCCTGCTCGTCGCCGCACTGCCCCGGCCGATGGCGCTGGGCCGGGTCATGCTCGCCGACGGCAGCGACGTGCCCGGTTTCCTGTGCGAGCCGGACGCGCTCGGCGCGGCACGGGACATCACCGGGTACGGGGGCTGGCGCGCGTATCTGGAGTCGCTCGGCGACTGACGGCGGCTGACGCGGGAACTGGTGCGGACCGGTGCGCCATCGTCGGCGCACCAGCCCTCGTGCACAAGCTCTCGCGGATCGGCCCTCACGGACCGGCCCCAGGATCAGCCCCCAGCATCAGCCCACTGACGAGATCAGCCCACCGACGAGATCAGCCCACCGACGAGTAGGCCACCACCCCGCGCAGCAGACCGTCCACGGCCTTGCGCGCGTTCTTCGCCACGGTCGAGCCCGCCCCGGAAGCGGGCGCCGCCGCCGAGATCTGGCCGAGCACGTCGATGACCTGCTTGCACCACCGCACGAAGTCACCGGCGGGCATGTCCGCCTCGCGGAGCACCTCGTCGAGGCCCTTGCCGGAGGCCCACTCGTACGCCGCCCAGGCGAAGCCCAGGTCGGGCTCGCGCTGGCCGACGCCCTCGGTCTGGCTGATCCGGAAGTCCTCTTCCAGCGCGTCGAGCCGGCCCCAGATGCGGACCATCTCACCGAGCGCGGCCTTCGCCTTGCCGGACGGCACCTTCGGTGCCAGTGCGTCGTCGCCGACCCGCGCCTCGTACACCAGTGCCGAGACGCACGCCGCCAGTTCCGCCGGCGCGAGGCCCTCCCAGACGCCGGCGCGCAGGCACTCGCTGGCGAGCAGGTCCAGCTCACCGTAGAGCCGGGCGAGCCGCTTGCCGTGCTCGGTGACCTCGTCGCCGCGCAGATAGTCGAGCTCGGTCAGGAGCGCGACGATCCGGTCGAAGGTGCGGGCGATGGTGTTCGTCCGCCCCTCGATGCGTCGCTCCAGCTGTGAGGTGTCGCGCAGCAGCCGGTGATAGCGCTCGGCCCAACGCGCGTGGTCCTCACGGTCACTGCACCCGTGGCAGGGGTGTGCGCGCAGCGCGGTGCGCAGCCGGGCGATCTCACGGTCGTCCGCTGCCTCGGCCCGCTTTTTGCGGTGCCGGTCGGGGACGATGTGCCCGGCCTTCGTCCGCAGCGCGGAGGCCAGATCGCGGCGTGACTGGGGCGAGCGCGGGTTGAACGACTTCGGAATCCGCATCCGCTCCAGCGCCTCGACGGGCACCGGGAAGTCGATCGACGCGAGCCGCTTGACCTGCCGTTCGGCGGTGAGCACGAGCGGCCGCGGTCCGTCGTGGTGCTCGAAGCCGCGGTGACCGTTGGAGCGCCCGGCGGGCAGGCCGGGGTCGAGGACCAGCGCGAGCCCCGCGAACTTGCCGGTCGGCACGTGGATCACATCGCCGGGCTTGAGTTTCTCCAGCGCCACGGCCGCTTCCGCACGCCGCTGCGCCGCCCCCTGTTTGGCGAGCTCGGTCTCGCGGTCCTTGAGGTCGCGGCGCAGTCGCGCGTACTCCTCGAAGTCCCCCAGGTGGCAGGTCATGGAGGCCTTGTAGCCCTCCAGCCCCTCTTCGTTGCGCTGCACCTGCCGTGAGATGCCCACCACCGACTTGTCGGCCTGGAACTGTGCGAAGGACGTCTCCAGCAGCTCGCGCGAGCGGTGCCGGCCGAACTGCTCGACGAGGTTCACCGCCATGTTGTACGACGGCTTGAAGCTGGAGCGCAGCGGGTATGTGCGCGTGCCCGCCAGGCCCGCGAGGTGCTCCGGGCTGATGCCGCGCTGCCACAGCACGACGGCGTGGCCCTCGACATCGATGCCACGGCGGCCTGCCCGGCCGGTCAGCTGGGTGTACTCGCCCGGTGTGATGTCGGCGTGCTGTTCGCCGTTCCACTTGACGAGCTTCTCCAACACCACCGAACGTGCGGGCATGTTGATGCCGAGCGCGAGGGTCTCGGTGGCGAACACGGCCTTGACCAGGCCGCGTACGAACAGTTCCTCGACGACCTCCTTGAACGTCGGCAGCATGCCCGCGTGGTGGGCCGCGATGCCGCGCTCCAGGCCTTCGAGCCACTCGTAGTAGCCCAGGACGTGGAGGTCCTCGGCCGGTATGGAGGACGTGCGCTCCTCGACGAGGGCGCGGACCTCGAGGCGTGCCTCGTCGTCGTTCAGCCTGAGGCCCGCGTACAGACACTGCTGGACGGCGGCCTCGCAGGCCGCGCGGCTGAAGATGAACGTGATGGCGGGCAGCAGCCCCTCGGCGTCGAGCCGCTCGATGACCTCGGGGCGGCCCGGTGTCCACACCCGTGATCTCTGGCGCCGCTCGCGCTCACGGTCGGCCTCGCGCATGCGGCCCCGTCTGCGGTCCTGGAACGAGGGGCGCGTCGCCTCCATGCGGGCCAGACGCGCGAGGTCGGGGTTGACGGCCTTCTTGTACCCCTCGCCCTCCTCGAACAGGTCGTACATGCGGCGTCCGGCCAGCACGTGCTGGAACAGGGGCACGGGACGGTGCTCGGAGACGATCACCTGGGTGTCGCCGCGGACGGTGTCGAGCCAGTCGCCGAACTCCTCCGCATTGGACACCGTCGCCGAGAGCGATACCAGGGTCACCGACTCGGGGAGGTGAATGATCACTTCCTCCCAGACGGCGCCGCGGAATCGGTCCGAGAGGTAGTGCACCTCGTCCATGACGACGTAACCGAGTCCGAGGAGGGTCTGCGAGCCCGCGTAGAGCATGTTGCGCAGCACCTCGGTGGTCATCACGACCACCGGTGCGTCGGAGTTGACGCTGTTGTCGCCGGTGAGCAGGCCGACCTTCTCGGCGCCGTAACGGCGCGCCAGGTCGGCGTACTTCTGGTTCGACAGCGCCTTGATGGGCGTGGTGTAGAAGCATTTCTTGCCCTGCTGGAGGGCGAGGTGGACGGCGAACTCGCCGACGATCGTCTTGCCCGAGCCGGTGGGCGCGGCCACCAGCACCCCCTTGCCGGCCTCGAGGGCCTGGCAGGCCTCGATCTGGAAGGGGTCGAGGCCGAAGTCGTACATCTCGCGGAAGGACGCGAGCGCGGTGGCCTGCTCGACAGCACGCTTCCGTGCTGCCGCGTACCGCTCGGCCGGTGAGAGGTCCTCTGTCATCGTGCTTTCGAGACTACCGGCCACCACTGACAACACGACGATCAATATCCGGATCCGGCGCTGCGTACCGTTCCCCTCCGGGAGCCGAAAGCCGGTGCCGAGGGCTCGGCACCGGCGCACCTCTACGGCTCACTCGCCGGCCACGGTACGGACCGCACCAGGTCGTCCGTGCCTCAGGTCACATCGTCGTATCCGTTGACCCTGTCGTGGTCCCGCTCGGAGTCCGCCTGGGCCGGCAGCGCGCGGCTGGCCGACACGGACTCGATCTCGCCGATGTCGTCAGGCGTGAGGTCGAGCTCGGACGCCTCGTCGTCGTCCGGTCCCTCTGCCTCGCGGCGGGCCCGACGGCGGTCGTTGAGCAGCGAGAAGGCGGTGGCGGCGAAGTACAGGATCCAGATCGGACCGGCGAGCGCCAGCATCGTCAGCGGGTCCGTGCTGGGCGTGGCGATCGCGGCGAAGACCGTGATGCCCATGATCATGCCGCGCCACCAGCCTGCCATGCGCTTGCCGGTGATCACTCCGGTCATGTTGAGCATCACCAGGAGCAGCGGCAGCTCGAAGGAGAGGCCGAAGACGAGCACCATGCGCAGGACGAGGTCGAGCAGGTCGTCCAGCGGCAGGAAGTTGTCGACGCCGTCCGGCGTGAAGCCGAGCAGCACCTCCGCCGTGGTGGGCAGCACCCTGTAGGCGAAGAAGGCACCGGCGAGGAAGAGCGGAGCGCCCGTGCCGACGAACGCGTAGGCGTACTTCTTCTCGCTCTTGTGCAGGCCGGGCGCGACGAAGGCCCAGAGCTGGTAGAGCCAGATCGGTGAGGCCAGTACGACACCGGCCATCAGGGACACCTTCAGGGCCAGAGTGAAGGCGGTGAGCAGACCGTTGATCGTGATCCGCGCACACTGATCCTTGGAGGAATTCGCCAGTTCCTCGAAGGACTTCTCACAGCCGACCGAGTCGAGGATCGGCCTTGTGATGAAGTTGATGATGTCGTTGTAGAAGAAGGCGGCAACGATCGTGACCAGGAAGATGGCCAGCATCGCCTTCGCGAGCCGGTTGCGAAGCTCACGAAGGTGCTCCGCGAGGGGCATCCGCCCCTCCGGATCCTTCTCTTCCTTCTTGCGGGCAGACTTGAGCAACCCACGTTCCCATCTCGTGCAGCGGGCCGGAGGTCACCGGCCCGGCGTCAGCGCTTGGAGGTGTCCGTCGGCTCGCTGACCGGGCGGGAACTGGTCACATCGCCGGGCGCCGCCTGAATGGTGCGCTGGCCCGGGGTCTGCTGGTCGTCGTGCGGCGGAGCGGACGGGGCGGCGCTGTTGTCCTGGCCCTCCGTCTTCATCGCCTTGGCCTCGCTCTTGAGGATGCGAGCGGACTTGCCCAGGGAGCGAGCCATGTCCGGAAGCTTCTTCGCGCCGAACAGCAGGATGATGACGACGAGGATGAGAATGATCTCGGGGGCTCCGAGCCTTCCGAACATAGTCTTTACCTTCTCACCGAGGCGGCGTGGGTGGGGTGCCGTCCGACCTGTCGGACATCTGTCCGAGGGTCGTACCGACAGCGATCGTAACGCTCAGGGGTGAACGCTGGGCAATCCCTGTGCGTACTCCCAGTTCGCGGCCCGCGCCTCGTTCTCCGGGCCGCGTCCAGCAGAGTACCTGCCGATCCTGCGAAGTTGACAGGGCAGACTGCCCCAAAGCGCCCAGCCGGGACGAGTCACAGGGAATCCACAGTGCGTGCCGCGCTCGCGGAGGCCCGTTCCAGGTCCTCGGCGGCGCGATTGATGCGCCGCGCGGAATCGGTGACTTGCCTGCCCAGGCGCTCGGCCTCCAGGAAGACCCGGACGGCGAGGACGCCGAGGACGGCGATTCCCAGGAAACCCACAGCGATCGCGAGCATCGGCCAGAACATGCGGCGAGCCTAGACCGTCGAGTGCAGTCGCAGCGTCCGCACCCCTCCGCCGGTGAGGAGTTCGACGATGCGCTCGCCGGCCGGTTTGCGCACCGCCGCGCCGCACTCCGGGCACGTGAAGGAGTAGAAGGTGGTCCGGGGCGTGGCGCCGATCGCCAGGCGCAGGGCGCCCGCGGCGAGTTCGATGCGGGCACGGCAGTCGGGGCAGGCGGCTCTGAACACCACGGGGTCCACTCTCGTCATCCCCGAAAAAGCGGACGTTGCAGACATTCCACGCGCATCAGACATCGCCGACCTGTTCAAAGACCTTGCTCCCGCCTGCCGTACAGCCCGTCCTGGACTCCGTGAGGCCCGTCGTGCGGGCTCGGCGAGCCCTGCGGCCCGCCCTGTACGCCCTCCGGCCCGTCGTACGCCGCGAGCGCCTCGCGGGCTGCCTGCCGGGCGCTGTCCGCGAGTTCCCGGGGCGAGACGATCCGGCCGTCCCGCCCGAGCCTCAGCGCGAGACGGCGCAGCGAGGCGGGATCGGGCGTACGCAAGGTGATACGCAGCCCGCCGTCCGGCAGTTCATCCGCGCTGTCGTGCGGGTAGTACTCGGCGACCCAGCGCCCGCCCGGGCCCACCTCCACGACCACCTCGGGGTCCTCGGCCGCGGGCTGCACCAGCCCCTCGGACAGATCCCGCAGCTCGACCTCGGGCGGCGCGGACGGCTCGTCCAGGATCCGGATCTCCGCGACCCGGTCGAGGCGGAAGGTGCGCCGCGCCTCGGAGCGGCGGCACCACGCCTCCACATAGGTGTGACCCACGCTGACCAGGCGGATCGGGTCGATCTCCCGCTCGGTGACCTCGTCGCGCGCAGGAGAGTAGTAGCGGATCCACAGCCGTCGCCGCTCGGAGATCGCCCGGTCGACGTCCGCGAACACCCCGCCCTCGGATTCGAACGTGACCGACAGCCGGGAACTCGCGCCCGCCGCCTCGCCCGACGCGGCCTCCACCTTCGCGGTGGCCCGCAGCAGTGCCTGCCGGTCCCCCTCACGCAGCCCCGGCAGCGTGGACACGGCCCGGGCGGCCACCAGCAGCGCGGTCGCCTCGTCGGCAGCGATACGCAGCGGCTCGGCCGCCTCCGCGCCGAGGGCGCCCGGATTGCGCCACCAGATCCGCTCACCGTCCGTGTCGATGTCCAGCAGATCGCCGCCCCGGAAGCTGGTCCCGCACAGCGGCAGCACATCCAGATCGGAGATCAGCTCGTCCTCGGTGATCCCGAAGGCCCGGGCGACGTCGGCGACCCGCGCACCGGGGCGCTCCCGCAGATACGTCACCAGGGAGAGCATCCGCCGGGTCTGGTCGATGGCGCTCGTGGGCCTGGCCGGTTTTCCCACCACTTTCTTACGTCCCCTCAGCCCTTGGCCACGGCACGCAGCCGGTCCACGACGTCGGCCCGCAGCTCCGCGGGCTCCAGGACCACCACATCGGGCCCGAACTCCACCAGCCAGGCGTCCAGACCGTGCCCGTACGGGATCACCAACTCGTCCCATCCGTCGCCCAGTTCCCGCATGGAGACAGCCTTGGCCCGCAGCGGGTAACCCGCGCCCGTACGCAGCCTTATCACCGCGGAGCGGTCGGCGATCTCCCCCGCCCAGCTCGCGACCGTCTCGCGGACGGTGACGACATCGGGCACCTCGGCGGTGAACTTCCCGCTGCGGGTACGGACCCTGCCGGTGATCCGTGACAGCCGGAAGACCCGTTCCGCGCCCCGGTCACGGTCCCATCCGGCCAGGTACCAGTGGCCCCGCCAGCACTCCAGCGCCCACGGCTCGACCAGGCGGGGCTCGGGGTGGGCTGCGGTCGCCTTGCGGTAGTCGAAGGAGACCGGGCGGCGGTCGCGGCAGGCGAGCATCAGCGGCTCGAAGGCGGCCTCGTGCACGGGGATACGCGGCTCCAGGGCCCCGTGTGCCTCGTACGGGTCGACGTCCTCGGGCAGCCCGGCCGCGCGCAGCTTCTGCAGGGCGCCGCTCGCCGCGCCCGCGAGCCGGGCCTGCTGCCAGACCTTGGCGGCGAGCCCGAGGGCCGCTGCCTCCTCGGCGTCCAGCGTGATGGGCGGCAGACGGTTGCTGTCGCGGCGTGCCAGATAGCCGACTTCGCCGTCCAGGTTCTCCACCGTCTCGATGACCAGGCCGAGTTCGCGCAGATCATCCTTGTCGCGCTCGAACATCCGGTTGAAGGAGTCGTCCGAACCGGCTTCCAGATAGGCCTCGATGGACTGGCGAAGCTCACGTTTGCTCAGGGGCCGCCGCGTCCCGAGCAGACACAGCGCCAGGTTCATCAACCGCTCGGCCTTGGCAATGGCCATCGACGCCCTACGTCCTCTCGTTCAGCCCTTCCGCTCGATGACCGTACCGCTCCGGGGTGTCGCGGCAAAAGCCGAGGGTCCATGCCCGGGCAGGCATGGACCCCAGATGATCGGGTCCGGTCAGACCGCGATCACACGGCGTACGAAGATCCGCCGCGCGTCGAGCGCGGGCGGTCCCCGCGAAGATCAGACCCGAAGATCAGACCTCGAAGATCAGACGGCGAAGATCAGACGGCGACCAGGTCGCAGACGAAGATCAGCGTCTCGCCCGGCGCGATACGGCCGCCACCGGCGCCACGGTCGCCATAGGCGAGGTGGGCCGGGATCGTCAGCTGACGACGGCCGCCGACCTTCATGCCCTGCACACCCTGGTCCCAGCCGGAGATGACCTGACCGACACCGAGCTGGAACTCCAGCGGCGTACCGCGGTTCCAGGACGCGTCGAACTCCTCACCGGTGGAGAAGGCCACGCCCACGTAGTGGACCTTGACGAAGTCACCGGCCTTCGCGACCGGCCCGTCGCCCTCCCAGATTTCCTTGATCTCGAGGTCCGCCGGGGGCTCGCCGCCCGGGAAGTCGACCTCGGGCTTCTCGATGCTCACTTCATTACTCCTTGTTACGCGGCCTGTGTCCCGGACGGTGTCATCGGCACCGCGGTCAGACCGTTCCGAGAATATCCACGACGAAGACCAGATTGTTCTTCGCCAGTTCGCTGCTGGGGGTCCCGCCGTAGCCGAGCTTGGGCGGGATCACCAGCAGGACCCGGTCGCCCACGTTCTTGCCGACGAGGCCCTTGTCCCAGCCCGGCACCACGGAGCCGTTGCCGATCTGGAAGGCGATGGCACCACCGTGGTCCCAGGAGGAGTCGAACTTCTTGCCGTCCTCCCACTTGACCCCGGTGTACTGGGCGATGAGCCCCTGCCCGGCCTTGACCTTGTCACCACTGCCCTTGACCAGCACCTGCTGCTCGAGGTCCTTGGGGGCCTTGGTGCCCTTGGGAATGGTGATGGTCGCCGCCTTCTGCGAGGGAGCCTTCACCTCCGGCAGGCCCTCCTCGACAGCGGCCTGCTCACCCTTCGCCTCCGCCTTGGAGTCGACGGAGGCCGTACCGACCGCGTCGAGCACCCAGACCAGCACATCCTTGGGACTGATCCCCGAAGACGTGTTCAGAGTGTCGCCGAACAGGTCGCCCGCGGTGCCCTGCACCAGGATCCGGCTGCCCTGCTTCTCACCCTTGACGGCGTCCAGCACCTTGGCGGGCAGCTGCTGGCTCGGCTGGCCGATCCGTTCCACAGCCTGCCGGCGCGGCGCCGACCCCCCGCCCGGCGAGGCCCAGCTGCTACCGAGCTCCTGGGCGCCCTCCCACTTCTCGACGGTCCAGTCCAACCGGACGAAGTCGGAGGTCTTGATCTCGGCTCCGTCACCCTCGGAGAGGGCCTTGATCACCGTTTTCTTGGACGGCTTCCCGTCCTTCGGGACGGAGATCTCGGGCTTCGCCCCGAACTTCCCCTTCACCTGGGCGACGCCGCTCGTCGCCTCGTTATCGCTGTCATCATCCGATCCGCACGCGGCGGTGATCAGCAGGGCGGGCACGGCCAGCAGCGCGACGACACGGCGCTTCACATTGTGTTTCATCAGTCCAACTGGGGGATTGGGGCCAGGGCAATGGCCGCCACTCTACGGCGTGCACGCGGTCTTGTTCGGATTGCCGCGAGACGCGCCGACGCCCCGTACGCCCGATGCCCGGAGGCAGTGCTGCCTCCGGGCATCGGGCACAGTGGCCGGCGCGAGCCGGGCCGGCTCACATTCCGGCGATGAGCTTCTCCACCCGGTCGTCGACGGACCGGAACGGGTCCTTGCACAACACGGTGCGCTGCGCCTGGTCGTTGAGCTTGAGATGGACCCAGTCGACGGTGAAATCCCGGCGCTGTTCCTGCGCGCGCCGGATGAAGTCGCCGCGCAGCCGGGCACGAGTGGTCTGCGGCGGCACGGACTTGCCCTCGAAGATCTTCAAATCGTTGCAGATCCGAGCGGCCTGGCCCTTCTTCTCCAACAGGTAGTAGAGACCCCGGCGACGGTGGATGTCGTGGTAGGCGAGGTCTATCTGCGCGACACGCGGGTGCGACATCGTCATGTTGTGCTTGGCGCGGTACCGCTCCAGGAGCTTGTACTTCATGACCCAGTCGATCTCCGTACCGATCCGGTCGAGATCCTCCGTCTCGATCGCGTCGAGCGTACGGCCCCACAGCTCCAGGACCTGCTCGACCGTGCCGGTACGGATACCGCGACGCTCGCAGAAGTCCACGGCCTTCTCGTAGTACTCGCGCTGCACCTCCAGGGCCGAGGCCTCACGGCCGCTGGCCAGGCGAACCTTGCGACGGCCCGTGATGTCATGACTGACCTCGCGGATGGCCCGGATCGGGTTCTCCAGCGTCAGGTCACGCATCACCGTGCCCGCCTCGATCATGCGCAGCACCAGATCAGTCGCACCGACCTTGAGGAGCATGGTCGTCTCGGACATGTTCGAGTCACCGACGATCACATGCAGCCGGCGGTAGCGCTCCGCATCCGCGTGCGGCTCGTCCCGGGTGTTGATGATCGGCCGGGAACGCGTCGTCGCCGAGGAGACGCCCTCCCAGATGTGCTCGGCCCGCTGACTGACGCAGTACACCGCGCCACGCGGAGTCTGCAGCACCTTGCCGGCACCGCAGAGGAGCTGCCTGGTGACGAGGAACGGGATGAGGATGTCCGCGAGCCGGGAGAACTCCCCGTGGCGGGCCACCAGATAGTTCTCGTGGCAGCCGTAGGAGTTGCCCGCCGAGTCGGTGTTGTTCTTGAAGAGGTAGACGTCGCCCGCGATTCCTTCCTCGTGCAGGCGTCGTTCGGCGTCTACCAGGAGTCCTTCCAGAATGCGCTCGCCCGCCTTGTCGTGGGTGACAAGCTCTGTCACGTTGTCACATTCGGGAGTCGCGTATTCCGGATGTGATCCCACGTCGAGATAGAGGCGGGCGCCGTTTCGCAGAAAGACATTGCTGCTGCGGCCCCATGACACGACACGGCGGAAGAGGTACCGCGCCACCTCGTCAGGAGACAGGCGGCGCTGTCCCCTGAACGTACATGTGACGCCGTACTCGTTCTCCAGCCCGAAAATGCGGCGGTCCATGACTGAACATTACGCCTGATGCCCGGTGCTGAAACGGGGTTCGACGGCACCGTTTCGATCATTTTCCGAAGCGGCTGCCACCACATCACCGCCGCCCACATCTGCGAGGACCCGCACCGTGGCCAGCAGGACAACCAGCGCAAGGGCCCCCGCGGCACCCGGAACCGCGAAGCCCCAGACCGCCCCGCCCCACTCGACGACCGGTCCCGCCAGGCCCGTTCCCACCGACGAGCCCACCATGAACGTCGTCACCAACCAGGAGAACGCCTCCGTGACCGTGCCCCGCGGCGCATGCCGGTCGACGATGACGAAGGAACAGGCGATACAGGGCGCGAGGAAAACCCCTGCAAGCGCCGTGAGCGCCGTCATCACCACCACACCGGGCATGAGCATCAGCGGCACGTAAAAGACCGCCAACAGCGCCACGAGCACACGCAACCGCCGCTCCGGAGCACCACTCCACTGCCGCGCCCCGTACACGCTGCCGCCGACGAGCGCGCCGAGCCCGATGGCCGCCATCAGCCAGCCATACGTCGCGTCCCCGCCATGGTCGTCCGCGTACGACACAGCCGCGACCGCGATGGAGCCCAGCGCCATGCCGACGAAGAGAAACGCGCCGAGCAGGGCGAGGAGGCCCGGCGAACGCAGCGCGCCCAGCCAGTGCGCCTCACGCGGAGCCGAACGCCACGCGCGCGAGGGCCGCGAGACGACCACGGAGAGCGCCCCCAGGATCCCGAGCACGTTCAGGACCAGGAGCGCGGCCTGCGCCGACCACAGCGACACGCACAGCGTGACCAGCAAGGGCCCGACGGTGAACATCACCTCCTGCGCCACCGCGTCCATCGCGTACGCCATGTGCACCTGGTCCTCCTGACGGAGGACAGAGGGCCACAGCGCCCGCAGACCGCCCTCCAGGGGCGGCGTGAAGAACCCGGCGACCACCATCAGCGCGTACGCGAGCGGCAGCGGCTCGGTGCCGGTGAAGGCGAAGCCGGCCATGCCGAGGGCCGACACGAGCGCGGCGGGCAGCTGCACACGCGGCTGCCCGTAGAAGTCCACGAGACGGCCGAGCACCGGCTGCCCCACGGCGTTCGCCACGCCGTAAACCGCGGCGAGCGCGCCGGCGAGGCTGTAACTGCCGCCCTCCGCGCGGATGAACAGCAGGACGGCGATCGGGGCCGTCGCGTTCGGCAGCCGTCCCACGAGCGTGCCCACGAGCAGCCTGACGGCATGCCTCGTCCTGAGGATCTCCAGATAACGCGAGGCCATGCCCTGCCCTTCCCCTAGCCGGTCACACCCGAGGTTGTACGTATAACTAACCTGGCCATACGTACCATGTGCGCTGTCCGCGAGTCCAGAAGAAAGAACAGGTCGACGGTGGCACGAGGTAGCACGCGCCCCACAAGCCGCGACGTCGCCCAGGTCGCCGGCGTCTCCCAGGCCGCCGTCTCACTCGTACTGGGCGAGAAATGGCGCGGAAGAGTCTCCGAGGCCACAGCCGACCGAGTCCGCCAAGCCGCACAGGAGCTCGGCTACCGGCCCAACCTCGCCGCCCGCAACCTCCGCCTCGGCCGCACACGCACCGTACTGCTCGTCGTGCCCGCCCTGACCACCGAATTCTTCGCCGGCGTCTACACCGGCGCCGCCCGCGTCGCCGCCGAACACGACTTCGGCGTCGTCCTCTACCCCTCACCCCAAGGCATCGGCCCTGCCCGCGACCCCTTCGGATCGGCACCCGCCGCCCTCGACGGCGTGATCGCCTCCTCCATGGCCGCCGACGCACTCACCGCGATCCACGGCGACCAGTTGCCCCTGGTCATGCTCGACAGCGACCCCGACGGCAGCCTCGGCGCCGCAACCGTCAACCTCGACATCAGAGACGGCATGCGACAGGTCGCGGAACACCTGCTCGGCCTCGGCCACCGCCGATTCCTCCATCTGGCGGCCGACATCGCCTCCTGGACATTCGACATACGCGCAAACGAACTCGCCACACGCGTGAGCAAGGCCCCCGGCGCCCAGGTACGCACCATCGCCGCACCGATCACCATCGAGGACGCCCTCACGGCAGCCGAAACCGCCCTCGCCACCCCCGGCCCCCGGCCCACCGCAGTCGTCTGCGACGACGACAAACTGGCCGCCGGCGCCTACAAAGCGGCCCGACGGCTCGGCCTGCGCATCCCCGACGACCTCTCCATCACCGGAGTCGACGACCTGGCCATCGCCACCGCCATCGACCCAGAACTGACGACCGTACGCCTGGACGCCGAACTCTTCGGCGAACGCGGCATGAAGGCACTCCTCACCGTCCTGGACGGCCGCACACCCGCCGACCGTGACATCCCCGTCCAACTGGTCGTACGAGGCTCCACGGCGCCCCCACACCTGCCCTGAACGCCGCGCGCCCCGGCCACAGACGGCCGGGGCACACAAACAGGCGAGATGAGCCCGCTACTTCTCGACCTCGGAGCCCCCGGAGCTCCCGGAGCCATCGGAATCGCCCTCGGCCTCCGCCTCCGACTCCGCGCCCGTACCGTCCCCCGCCAGCAGGCGGGACAGCTGACGGCCCACAATGCGCCTGAACTTGCGCTGCTGCGGACGTGTACGGTCCAGGACCGCAACCTCCAGACGCTCCGCGGGAATCTCCCGCTCACTGCCGTTCGTGTCGCGGGACAGGGCCTGAACAGCCAGCTTCAGCGCCTCCGCGAGCGTCATGCCCTCCCGGTGACGCTGATCCAGATAGCTGCTGATCTGCTCCGCATTGCCGCCGACCGCCACCGAACCGTGCTCATCCACGATCGACCCGTCATGCGGCAACCGGTAAATCTGGTCACCCTCCGGCGTCTCACCCACCTCGGCCACCACAAGCTCCACCTCATACGGCTTCTCAGCCGCACTGGAGAAGATGGTGCCGAGCGTCTGCGCATAGACATTGGCGAGACCGCGGGCAGTCACATCATCACGGTCATAGGTATAACCCCGCAGGTCCGCATACCGGACACCACCAATGCGGAGATTCTCGTACTCGTTGTACTTACCGGCGGCCGCGAAACCGATCCGGTCATAGATCTCGCTGAACTTGTGCAGCGCACGGGACGGGTTCTCACCGACGAACACAATCCCGTCGGCGAACTGCAGCACCACAAGGCTGCGGCCCCGGGCGATGCCCTTCCGGGCGTACTCCGCCCGGTCGGCCATGGCCTGCTGGGGTGAGACATAGAACGGCGTCGACACCGGTTATCCGTCCCTTTCTGTCGAAGTCACTGGACCACCTGATAAGAGAAGGGCCGCTGTCAGAGCAGCGCGGCGCGCGGGCCGTCGGGCTGCTCCAGGCGCCGCTCCAGAATCGAGCGGGCGATCTCGGAGGACTCCTCGTCGGTGAGCCGGCGGAAACCCTCCTCGGTGATCACGGTGACGATCGGGTAGATCCGGCGGGCGACATCCGGACCGCCCGTCGCCGAGTCGTCGTCGGCCGCGTCATACAGGGCCTGCACAACCAGCGTCGTCGCCTGCTGCTCGTTCAGATCATCGCTGTAGAGCTTCTTCATGGCACCGCGCGCGAAGATCGAACCGGAGCCCGTGGCCGCGAAGCCCGACTCCTCCGAGCGGCCACCCGTCACGTCGTACGAGAAGATGCGCCCCTTCTCGCGGTCCACGTCGTACCCCGCGAACAGCGGGACCACCGCCAAGCCCTGCATGGCCATGGCGAGATTGGACCGGATCATCGTCGACAGGCGGTTCGCCTTGCCCTCCAGCGAGAGCGTGGCACCCTCCACCTTCTCGAAATGCTCCAGCTCCAGCTGGAAGAGCTTGACCATCTCCACGGCCAACCCCGCCGTACCGGCGATACCCACCGCCGAGAACTCATCGGCCGGGAACACCTTCTCGATGTCACGCTGCGCGATGACGTTACCCATCGTGGCTCGCCGGTCACCGGCGAGCACGACACCGCCGGGGAACGTGGCGGCGACGATCGTCGTGCCGTGCGGCGCCTCGATCACGCCCTGGACAGGCGGCAGCTGCCGCTTGCCCGGGAGCATCTCCGGCTGGTGCTCGGACAGGAAGTCCATGAAGGACGACGACCCAGGCGTCAGGAAGGCAGCTGGTAGACGCCCGGTGCTACGAGTGTTGGCTTCCACGCGTTTCCTTCCAGGTAGTCGGCAGCTCGGTACGCAGCTTCGGGGTCGTCCCTCAACAGACCGAGGCCGGAATTGCAGTTGAAGCACAGTACGCCACGGACCCTACCCGTCTCGTGGCAGTGATCCACATGAACAGCAGGAGCCTCTAGACAGATCGCACACAAGCCCATCTGGGAGGCGATCATCTCGTCACGCTCGGCCACGGTCAGGCCGTACTTACGCCGAAGATGTTGTGCGGGCGCCACTGCCGCCCGGCAAGCCTTGCAGCGGCCGGCCAGGCCATCGGCAGCGCTGCTTTTTCGATGCCACTCGCTGTGCGGCTTTACCTCCCCGCAGCTCCGACAGCGCTTGTGTCCTTCAGGCACGTTGTCGTCGGGCCCTAGCACTGGAGGCTCCGGTGCTCGGCAGTGATAGTTGGTCGCGCAGTCCTGGCAATGGCGCTGCAAGCCATCGAGGTTTGATCGCTTGCGGGCGAAGGCCGTGCGCGGCTTGTCCTCGCCGCACCGCACACAGCGCTTCACACCTTCTTCGTTCGCCAACCTCAGAGCCCCCGTCACCCTTCGATTCGAAGGCTACTCGCCGCCCTTCTGAACGAAACTACGGACGAAGTCCTCCGCGTTCTCTTCGAGCACATCATCGATTTCGTCCAGGACGGAGTCCACGTCATCGCTCAGCTTCTCCTGGCGTTCCTTGAGGTCCTCCGAGGCCTCCGCGTCCTGCGCGGTCTCCTCGACCTCCTCGGTGGAACGCGTGGCCTTCTGCTGCCCGCCGCCGGTGTCCTTGGTCGCCATAACCCTCACCCCGCTCGGTTCGACGTTCTTGATCAGACCCTACAAGCAGGGTCCGACATCGGCCCCGCAGTTACTCCAACGTCCGGGGGCCACCTCGATGATTCCCGTACGCCGCCTTTTTCCACCCCGCCTGTCCCCGCACGCTCGCGGGCCCGGCCAGGGCCGGTCAGCCGCCCGACAGGACCCTGACCAGGTCTTCTGCCGTGCGGCAGCGGTCCAGGAGCTCCTTCACGTGATTACGCGTTCCGCGAAGGGGTTCGAGGGTTGGCACGCGCTGCAGCGAGTCCCGGCCCGGCAGATCGAAGATCACCGAGTCCCAGGAGGCCGCCGCGACGTCGTCGGCGTACTGCTCCAGGCAGCGGCCGCGGAAGTACGCCCGTGTGTCCTCCGGCGGCTTGGTCTGGGCCTTCAGGACGTCCTCGTCGTCCAGCAGGCGCTTCATCTTGCCGCGGGCCGCCAGGCGGTTGTAGAGGCCCTTCTCGGGGCGTACGTCGGCGTACTGGAGGTCGACGAGGTGCAGCCGGGCCGCGTCCCAGTCGAGGCTGTCACGGCGCCGGTAGCCCTCCATGAGCTCCCGTTTGGCGACCCAGTCGAGTTCGCCGGCCAGGCTCATCGGATCGCTCTCCAGGCGGCCCAGGACGTCTTCCCAGCGGGTCAGCACATCCTTGGTCTGCTCGTCCGCGTCCGCGCCGAAGCGCTCCTCGACGTACTTGCGCGCCAGCTCGAAGTACTCCATCTGCAGCTGGACCGCGGTGAGCGTCCGGCCGCTACGGAGCGTGATCAGGCGTTTGAGGGTGGCGTCGTGGGAGACCTGGTGCAGCGTGCGCACCGGCTGGTCCACTGCGAGGTCCACGGCGATGAAGCCGTCCTCGATCATGGAGAGGACCAGGGCCGTGGTGCCGAGCTTGAGGTAGGTGGAGATCTCCGAGAGGTTCGCGTCGCCGATGATCACGTGGAGGCGGCGGTATTTCTCGGCGTCGGCGTGCGGCTCGTCGCGTGTGTTGATGATGGGCCGCTTGAGGGTGGTCTCCAGGCCTACCTCGACCTCGAAGTAGTCCGCGCGCTGGCTGAGCTGGAAGCCGTGCTCGTGGCCGTCCTGACCGAGGCCGACGCGGCCCGCGCCGGTGACGACCTGGCGGGACACGAAGAACGGCGTGAGGTGGCGCACGATGTCCGAGAAGGGGGTTTCCCGCTTCATCAGGTAGTTCTCGTGCGTGCCGTAGGAGGCGCCCTTGTTGTCGGTGTTGTTCTTGTAGAGGTGGATCGGCTGGGCGCCGGGGAGCTGGGCCGCGCGTTCGGCGGCCTCCGCCATGATGCGCTCGCCTGCCTTGTCCCACAGGACCGCGTCGCGCGGGTTGGTGACCTCCGGTGCGCTGTACTCCGGATGCGCGTGGTCCACGTACAGCCGTGCTCCATTGGTGAGGATGACGTTGGCCAGGCCAATGTCCTCGTCTGTGAGCTGGCTGGCGTCGGCGGCCTCGCGGGCGAGGTCGAAGCCTCGCGCGTCGCGCAGCGGGTTCTCCTCCTCGAAGTCCCACCGGGCGCGGCGCGCCCGGTGCATCGCCGCCGCGTATGCGTTGACGATCTGGGACGAGGTGAGCATGGCATTGGCGTTGGGGTGGCCGGGGACGGAGATCCCGTACTCCGTCTCGATGCCCATTACTCGCCGTACGGTCATGCGGCCCTCCTTGCCCGGCGGCGCCCTCGGTCGGGGGCGCAGCTCAAGTACCGCTGGTGCTCCGGTGCGTGTGCGGTGCCCGTCCCCGCACTGCGCGACTCGGCGGTACGGAAGAGCCTAGAACGCCTTTGCCCTGGTGGGGAGATCATTTGCGTCATTGCTCCGCTCCGGTTGCGCCCTGGAAAACAGTCGGCTGCGGGTACCCGGTGAGGGCACCCGCAGCCGCCCTGTCTTTTACAGGTACTGACCGGTGTTCGCCACCGTGTCGATGGAGCGTCCGGTGTCGGCGCCCTGTTTTCCGGTGATGAGGGTGCGGATGTAGACGATCCGTTCGCCCTTCTTTCCGGAGATTCGAGCCCAGTCGTCCGGGTTGGTCGTGTTGGGTAGGTCTTCGTTTTCCTTGAATTCGTCGACGCAGGCCTGGAGCAGGTGGGAGACCCGCAGGCCCTTCTGGCTGTGCTCCAGGAAGTCCTTGATGGCCATCTTCTTGGCGCGGCCGACGATGTTTTCGATCATGGCTCCGGAGTTGAAGTCCTTGAAGTAGAGGACTTCCTTGTCACCGTTGGCGTAGGTGACCTCCAGGAAGCGGTTTTCCTCGGATTCGGCGTACATCTGTTCCACGGCGGTCTGGATCATGCCCTGGACAGTGGAGCCCCTGTCGCCCGCGTGCTCGGCGACGTCCTCGGCGTGGAGCGGGAGGCGCTCGGTGAGGTACTTCTGGAAGATGTCCTTGGCCGCTTCGGCGTCGGGACGCTCGATCTTGATCTTCACGTCGAGGCGGCCGGGGCGCAGGATGGCGGGGTCGATCATGTCCTCGCGGTTGGAGGCGCCGATGACGACCACGTTCTGCAGGCCTTCCACGCCGTCGATCTCGGCGAGCAGCTGCGGGACGATGGTGTTCTCCACGTCCGAGCTGACGCCGGAGCCGCGGGTGCGGAAGAGGGATTCCATCTCGTCGAAGAAGACGATGACGGGTGTGCCCTCGCTGGCCTTCTCCCGTGCGCGCTGGAAGACGAGGCGGATCTGCCGCTCGGTCTCACCGACGTACTTGTTCAGGAGCTCGGGGCCCTTGATGTTGAGGAAGAAGCTCTTGCCTGCGGCCTGTCCGGTCACTTCGGCGACCTTTTTGGCCAGCGAGTTGGCGACGGCCTTGGCGATGAGCGTCTTGCCGCATCCGGGGGGCCCGTACAGCAGCACGCCCTTGGGTGGCCGCAGCTCGTGCTCGCGGAAGAGGTCGGGGTAGAGGTACGGGAGCTCGACCGCGTCGCGGATCATCTCGATCTGGCCGCCCAGACCGCCGATCTGCTCGTAGCCGATGTCGGGGACCTCTTCGAGGACGAGTTCCTCGACCTCGCTCTTCGGAACGATCTCGTAGACGTAGCCGGAACGGGGTTCGAGCAGGAGGGCATCACCGGGGCGGATGTTGACGTCCAGCAGTGGCTCGGCGAGCCGTACCACCCGCTCTTCGTCGGTGTGCCCGAGTACCAGGGCGCGCTCGCCGTCCTCGAGGATTTCCTTGAGGGTGACGATGTCCCCGACGCGCTCGTACTCCATGGCCTCGACCACGTTGAGCGCTTCGTTGAGCATCACTTCCTGGCCGCGCCTGAGCTCGTCGAGCTCCACGCTGGGGCTGACGTTCACCCGGAGCTTGCGGCCCCCGGTGAAGATGTCGGCAGTGCCGTCCTCGTTCGCCACGAGGAAGACGCCGAAGCCGGCCGGCGGCTGTGCGAGCCGGTCGACTTCCTCCTTGAGGGCCACGATCTGGTCTCGGGCCTCACGGAGCGTGTTGGCGAGTCGCTCGTTTTGTGCGGACACGCCGGCCAGGTTGGTCTGCAGCTCGACGATCCGCTCTTCGAGAATCCTCGTGTGACGCGGAGAGTCGGCGAGCTTGCGTCGCAGGACGGCGATCTCCTGCTCAAGGTAGGCAATCTGCCCGGCGGGGTCGTCGGACCCTCGTCCCGGGCGGATGCCGCGGTTCATGTCGTCGTCGTGGGCTGCCACGGTCCTCACCTCCTCCAAGGGGAGCTGGACGCTTCCAGACCCTACCTGGGTGGGTGTCGATTGAAACCCCTAGATCACAAAGACGGTCGGGGTGTGTCCGATCTTCACCCTTGCGCTCTCCCTCACGCCAGGGGGATACCCATCCAACAACATCGGAAAGCGGACGGTTGTAGGCTCGCAGCGTTCAACACCCGTCAGAGCTGGGCCGACTTGCCTTTCGTCTCGGATGGCTCGGCACAGGAAACGGCAGGAGATATGAGCGTGCAGCAGGAGGCCGGCGTCAGCGGCGAGGCCCTGGAGGTCTGGATTGATCAGGACCTCTGTACTGGCGACGGCATCTGCGCCCAGTATGCACCCGAGGTCTTCGAGCTGGACATCGACGGGCTGGCGTACGTGAAGGGCTCCGACGACGAGTTGTTGCAGGCCCCGGGCGCCGCAACGCCCGTGCCGCTGCCGCTTCTGCGGGATGTGACCGACTCCGTGAAGGAGTGTCCGGGTGAGTGCATTCATGTACGTCGCGTTTCGGACAAGGCCGAGGTGTACGGCCCGGACGCGGAGTAGTTCCGCGATCACGGCACGTCATTTCTTGGTGCTGATCGGTCCTGCGCGGGCGTGAGTTCGGCCACACGAGCGCGGGTTCCGGGGGTGAGGTTTCCCGAACTCGCACGGGCAGGGGCCCGGTCCGCCGTGTCGTGGTGGACCGGGCCGGTCGCGTTATGTCTGGTTCGTCACACGCTCTGGGCGCCGGCGGGGGTGGAGCGGACGAACGTGCCGTTCTTCCACTGCCACTTGGCTCGCTCGGTGGTGTCCGGGCAGCAACTGGGAACGTCGGGCGACGAGTAGCCGAGGAGGGTGGCGGTGACGGTGGCGTCACGTACGGCGAAGTCCGACACGGTGAGGCGGTCCTTCGGGTCGATGAGGGTGGCCACCACACGGGGTTTGGGTGCGTCGGCGGCCTGGGTGAGGACGTAGACGCCGTTGGGCGGGGTACTGGCGAGCGCGTCGCAGCGAACGACTGCCACCGTTTCCGGCCGGCCGTCGCCGTCGAGGTCCGCGGAGGCTTTCTTCTGGACGATGACCTTGGTGGGGCCGCACTCGATCGGGAAGTCGACGCCGGCGGGATCGGGGGGCGCTGTGACGGCTGCGGCGGATTTCGCCCCGAGGCCGCCCGGCTGGGCGGCGGTGGCCTGGTCGGGCTGCAGGAAGGAGCCGGCCGCGACGACTCCTGCGAGGGCGGTGGCCGTGGCGACCCAGTGGATCGGGCGGCTGCGTGTGTGTGCGAGTTCCGGGACAACGGATTGCTGCACGAGAGATGTGTCTCCTGTGAGGCCTGTGCCGGTGGGGGTGGGGGTGGCCAGCATCGTGCCATACGTCACAGTGAGGGGGAACGGCGGGGTCACGGGTTGTGGCACGGCGTCAACACAAAAGCGCCGTGGCCGAGTTCCCGAGGGTGTTCGGGAACTCAGCCACGGCGCTTGCGCGTTGTACGCGGCACGGGCCGTCTCAGCGGCTGGTGGCGGTGCCTCCGTCGGCGTTCGGACCGGCGTAGTCCTCGCCGTACGCGCCCTTGGCGGGACGGCGACGGCGCATGGGCGGCTCGACGCCGTCGGCGAGGCGGCGGGCGGTGAGCAGGAAGCCGGTGTGTCCGATCATGCGATGGTCGGGTCGGACGGCCAAACCCTCGATGTGCCAGTTGCGGATCATCGACTCCCAGGCGGTCGGCTCGTTGAAGCAGCCGATCTCGCGGATGGACTCGACGGTCCGGGCGAGCTGGGTGGTGGTCGCGACGTAGCAGCACAGGATGCCGCCGGGGACGAGCGCCTTGGAGATGGCTTCCAGGCATTCCCAGGGGGCGAGCATGTCGAGGATGACGCGGTCGACGTCGGTGTCCGAAAGGTTGTCCTGGAGGTCGCCGACGGTGAGCTGCCAGGCGGGGTGCGGGCCGCCGAAGTAGCGCTCCACGTTCGCCTGCGCGATCTCGGCGAAGTCCGCGCGGCGCTCGTAGCTGTGCAGCATGCCGTGGTCGCCGATGGCGCGCAGCAGGAAGCTGCTGAGCGAGCCGGAGCCGACGCCTGCCTCCACGACGCGGGCGCCGGGGAAGATGTCGGCGAAGGACAGGATCTGCCCCGCGTCCTTGGGGTAGACCACGGCAGCGCCGCGGGGCATGGACAGGACGTAGTCGGGGAGCAGGGGGCGCAGCGCGAGATAGGCGACGTTCCCCGTGGTGCGGACAACGCTGCCCTCGGGGGCGCCGATCAGCTCGTCGTGCGGGAAGGAACCCTTGTGGGTGTGGAAGTTCTTCCCGGCTTCGAGCGTGAACGTGTAGTGGCGTCCCTTGGGGTCAGTGAGCTGGACCTGGTCCCCGACCTTGAAGGGCCCGCGTCGGCGGGCTGCACCGGTCGGTTCGGACATGTGACCAGCCTACCGGTCCGGGCGGGAGCCCAGGACCACAGGCGAACCGAGCGCAAATAAGTGCAGCTCAGCTGGGCCTGGCCATGGCCTTGACGAAGGCGCGTTCCACGTCGGCGGCCGAGAGGACGCCGTAGATCTCGCCGGATTCCTCGACGACCAGGTACTCGGTGGCGGGGGTGGCCCGCAGGACGTCGAGGAGTGCCTCGCCGGCGAGCTCG
This sequence comes from Streptomyces montanus, assembly GCF_005786655.1. Lineage (NCBI taxonomy): Bacteria > Bacillati > Actinomycetota > Actinomycetes > Kitasatosporales > Streptomycetaceae > Streptomyces > Streptomyces montanus. The sequence goes on along the minus strand of NZ_VBZC01000013.1, from coordinate 49,121 downwards.
GCGGAGACGCGCATGCCGTCGGTGAGCTCCTGGGCGAGGCCGCTGACGGCGACCCAGGGGCGGCGGTGTTCCGGTACGCCGACGATGGCGGCCTCGCGGACGAGTGAGAGGGGTTCGCCGTCGGCGTCGACGACGACCAGGGCGCGGGCGCCGACGTCGTTGGCGCGGCGCAGGGCCTCGGAGAGCGGTGTGTCGGTCTGTACGGGGACGGCGCGGCGGGTGAGGGAGCGGGCGCGCAGCTCGGGGAGGTGTTCGCGGAGGCGGGCCATGCGGAGGCTGTTTCCGGCGCCGGTCCAGATGATCGCGGCGAGGATGGCGGCGAGCAGGGCGTCCGTGACGGTGTCCATGCCGCCGATGTCCTCGGCGTCGGTGCCGAGCGCTCCGGACTGGGTGAGCAGGGGCAGTCCGATCAGTACGGAGATCGCGAGGGCGCGGCCGACCCAGGCGGCGGCGATGGTGCCGGTCATGGGCCTGCCGGTGATCTTCCAGACGACGGCGCGGAGCATGCGGCCGCCGTCGAGGGGCAGGCCGGGGAGGAGGTTGAAGACGGCGACGATCAGGTTGGAGATCATCAGGCCGGCGAGCAGGACGCCGGGGACGGTGCCGGGCTCGACGGTCATCAGGGCGAGGTAGAAGACGCCGGCGAGGACGAGGGAGAGCAGGGGGCCGACGAACGCGAGTACGAACTCGCGGCCCGGGGTTTCGGACTCCTTCTCGATCTCGGACACGCCGCCGAAGAACTGCAGCTGGATGCGGCGTACCGGCAGTTTGAAGCGGAGGGCCGCGACGGTGTGGGCCAGTTCGTGGACGAGTACGGAGGCGTAGAAGGCGACCGCGAAGAAGAGGGAGACGAGGTAGCGGGCGGCGCCCAGTTCGGGCAGTACGCGGTCGAGCTGGCCGCCGAAGACCCAGGTGATGAGTGCGGCCACGAGGAACCAGCTGGGCGCGACGTACACGGGCACCCCGAAGGGGCGCCCCATGAGGAGCCCGCCGCCGGGCTCCTTGCCACGTCGCGGGGGCCTCGGCCCCCGGCCGCCGGTCTGGGCCCGCCCGTCGGGGCCGCCGCCGGCGCCGTCACGTCGCTTCTCCCCCGGTTCATCGCCTCGTGAGGAGGCCTGAGCCACGCCACTGTCGCGTCCGTGCCCCGTAGCGCCGGACGGCTGGGCGGCGGCAGGGGCGACCGCGGCTCTCTGGTCCGCGGCTTCCTGCCGCACGGGGCTGTCCGCCGGGCCCTCAGGGCTCTCAGGGCTCTCAGGGCTCTCGGGGCTCTGGCCCTCAGTGCTCTCGCGGCGCGCGTCGGCTGTCTCCGCCGTCGTGGATTGTGCGGCCGTCGGGGTGTCCACAGGGACGTCGGCGCTCTCGGTGGCGGTGGTGTCCGCGGGCGGCGATGCGGGGGGCTCGCCGGTCGCGTCGGAGCGGCGTGTGGCGGCTGTGGGCTTCTCCCGCCTCCCTGTGCCCGAAGGCTCGTTGGAGGTGGCGGAGTCGGTGGGGTCCGGGCGGGTGGTGCGATCCGCCGGGTCCGCGTCGGAGCGCGGGTGTGCGGTGGTGGCGTCCGGCACCGCGGGGTGCTCGGTCGCTTCGTCCGTACCGGATCGCGGCTGCCCGCTCCCGCCGCTCTCGTCCACGATTTCCTCTCGTTCGACGCGTCTCCCGCTCGCGGTCATCGGTCATCGGTCATAGATGAGCGAGAGGTCCTGTGGTCGATGGTATGCGGCCGTCGCGGTGTGTTTCGCCCCGGCACCCCCTCAGTTGGCCGTGCCGTCGCGCTCCGCGCGTACGTCACCGTGTGTCGTGTTCGTGCTCCTCTTGGTGTCAGTGGCGGGCCGTAAGGTCTGTCGTCATGGAAACGAGCACTGACGACGGCGTCGCGCAGGCCGGCACCGGCACCGAGCCCGCGACCGCCGTACCCCCGGCCTCGCTGTCGCCCTCGCGCGCCGGCGACTTCATGCAGTGTCCGTTGCTGTACCGCTTCCGGGTGATCGACAAGCTCCCCGAGAAGCCGAGCGAGGCGGCGACGCGCGGCACGCTGGTGCATGCGGTGCTGGAGCGGCTCTTCGACGCGCCGGCCACGGAGCGCACGGCGCCGCGTGCGAAGTCGCTGGTCCCCGGGCAGTGGGACCGGCTGCGTGAGGCGAAGCCGGAGCTGGCCGAGTTGTTCGCCGACTCGGACGAGGAGGCCGCGGGTGAGCGGCTGGCGCGCTGGCTCACCGAGGCCGAGCAGCTCGTCGAGCGCTGGTTCACGCTGGAGGACCCGACTCGTCTCGAGCCCGCCGAGCGCGAGCTTTTCGTGGAGGCCCGGCTCGATTCGGGCCTCACTCTGCGCGGCATCATCGACCGGGTCGACGTGGCGCCGACGGGCGAGGTGCGGATCGTCGACTACAAGACGGGCAAGGCCCCGCGTCCGGAGTACGCCGAGGGCGCGCTGTTCCAGATGAAGTTCTACGCCCTGGTGGTGTGGCGCCTGAAGAACGTCGTCCCCCGCCGTCTCCAGCTCGTCTATCTCGGCAGCGGTGATGTGCTGACCTACGACCCGGTGATCGCGGACCTGGAGCGCGTCGAGCGCAAGCTGCTCGCGCTGTGGGACGCGATCCGCCGGGCGACCGAGTCCGGCGACTGGCGGCCGCGACGTACCAAACTCTGCGGCTGGTGCGATCACCAGGAGGTATGTCCGGAATTCGGCGGTACTCCCCCGCCATATCCCCTACCGGTGAGGGCGCCGGAGTCGGGCGGTGCCGCGCAGGGCAGAATGGGGCCGGACTAGCGAAGGAGACTTACGTGGCCATCCGTGTCCTACTGGTCGACGACCAGCCGCTGCTGCGTACCGGCTTCCGGATGATCCTGGAGGCGGAGCAGGACATCGCGGTCGTCGGCGAGGCCGGAGACGGCCTGCAGGCACTCGACCAGGTACGTGCGCTGCAGCCCGATGTGGTGCTGATGGACATCCGTATGCCGCGGATGGACGGTGTGGAGGCGACCCGGCAGATCACCGGACCCGGTCGGGACGGTCCGGCGAAGGTCCTGGTGCTGACCACCTTCGACCTCGACGAGTATGTGGTGGAGGCGCTGCGGGCGGGCGCCAGCGGTTTCCTCCTCAAGGACGCCCCGGCCAACGAGTTGGTGCAGGCGATCCGTGTGGTCGCCGGGGGTGAGGCGATGCTCGCGCCGAGCATCACGCGCCGGCTGCTCGACAAGTACGCGGGCCATCTGCCCTCGGGCGACGAGCCGGTGCCGGACACGCTGCACACGCTGACCGAGCGCGAGGTCGAGGTGCTGAAGCTGGTGGCACGCGGACTGTCGAACGCGGAGATCGCCGCGGACCTCTTCGTCAGCGAGACCACGGTCAAGACGCACGTGGGGCACGTCCTCACCAAGCTGGGTCTGCGCGACCGCGTGCAGGCGGCGGTGTACGCGTACGAGAGCGGTCTGGTGCGGCCTGGCGCGCAGTAGGCGCGCGCACCTGTCATACGGCGATGGCCGCTCCCCTTTCGAAGGGGGGCGGCCATCGCCGTATGCGCGCGGTGATCAGTCCTTGCTGATCTCCCAGAACCGGAACACGGTCGACGGGTCGAGGCAGTTCTCCAGGCCGTACACGTTGTCGTGGACGACCGCGTACTGCTTGGCCTGCCAGATCGGGAGGACCGGGAGCTGGTCGGCGACGATGTCCTGGAGTCGTCCGTACTGCTGCTCGGTCGACGAGCGGTCGCTCTGGGCGGCGGTCTCGGGGATGAGCTGCCCGGTGACGGTGCTGTTGGTGTAGTTGTTGCCCAGCACGTTGCCCTTGCCGAAGAACGGGGCCGTGAAGTTGTCCGGATCCGGGTAGTCGGGTACCCAACCCTTCACGTACACGCCGTACTTGCCGGCCGCGATGTCCTTCTCGTACTGGCCGTAGGCGACGGACTTCACGGTGGCGTCGAACAGACCGCTGGCGTTGAGCTGCTTGGCTATCGCCTCGAACTCCTGGTCCGTGGACGGGCCGTAGCGCGCCGGTGTCGACCAGAGGGTGAGCTTCACCTTGTCGGTGATGCCGTCGGCGCGCAGCGCGGCCTCGGCCTTGTCGCTCGACGGGCGGGAGCCGTAGGTGTCGAAGAAGGCCGTGTTGTGGGCCGTGATGCCGGCCGGGATGATCGAGTACAGCGGCGTCGCCGTGGACTCGTAGACCTGGTTGACCAGGGCCTCGCGGTCGAGGAGATAGGCGATCGCCTTGCGGACGCTCAGCTTGCCCGCCACCGGGTCCTTGGTGTTGAAGACCAGGTGCTGCACCTCGGCGCTGGAGCCCTCGATGACGTCGATGTCCTGGCTGTTGGTCGTGTTCTTCTGGATGTCCGCGATGTCCTGGGCGGCGAGGCCGCGGTAGGCGACGTCGATCTCCTTGTCGAGGAGGGCCTTCTTCAGGCGGTTCCGGTCGCCGTGGAAGAACTTCAGGGTCACGCCGTCGTTCTGCACCTTGGCGGTGCCCTTGTAGTTCTTGTTGACGGAGAAGACGGCCTTGTTCTTGTCGAAGGAGTCCAGCGTGTAGGGGCCGGAGCCGACGGCATTGCCGTCCGCGTTCAGTTCGTCCTCCGCGTACGACCGGTGGTTCACGATCGAGCCGGCGCCGGAAGCGATCTTGCTGGGGAAGGTGGCGTCGGCGACCTTCAGTCTGAAGACGACCGTCTCCTCGTCAGGGGTCTCCACCTTGTCCAGCATGGGGAACATGATCGCGGGGCCGTTGGCGTCGTCGATCTTCATCATGCGGTCGAAGGAGAACTTGACGTCCTCCGAGGTGAGCGGGTCACCGTTGCTGAACTTCAGACCGTCGCGCAGGGTGCACTTGTAGACCTTGGTCTGAGTGTCCGTGAAGGAGCAGGCCTGGGCGGCCTCCGGCTCCGGCTCCGTACCGCCCTTGGGGAAACTCAGCAGGGACTGGAAGACGTTGTTGAAGAGAAGCCAGGAACCAGGGTCGTAGCCCGATGCGGGGTCCGTGGCCTGCACGGCGTCGGTCATCCCCATGACGACGGACGAGCCGGTTTCCCCGGAGTCGTCCGTCCCTGATCCGCAGCCGGTCAGCAGGCCGGCGGCCAGCCCCGCCGCGACGGGCAGAGCAGCCCTCTTGGTGCGCTTGTTCACGTGCGTGTGCCTTGTCGTTGGTCTCGAAGTCCGGTCAGTCGCTGGCTCCGCAGTGGTCAACTGCGGACGCCGTGGCCGAGCTCCCACAGCTGCAGGGTCGCGGAGGAGTTGAGGGCCCGTTCGGCGCCGGTGATGTCGCTGCGTGCGGCGACGTACTGGTTGCCCTGCCACACCGGCAGCAGGGGAACGTCCTGGGCGACGATGGTCTGGATCTCCTCGATGCTCTTTGACGCGCTGAGCCGGTCGGCCTCACGGCGGGACTGGGGGATCAGGTCGTCGCGGATCTCCTTGTTCACGTAGGGCGAGTTGATGGTGTTGTTCTTGTCGAGGAACGGCGCGAGGTAGTTGTCGGCGTCGGGGAAGTCCGGGAACCAGCCCATGCCGAAGATCCCGTACTCGCCCTTCTGCTCCTTCGGGCGGTACGTCGTCCACTTCTCGCCCTTGATGTCGGCGTCGAACAGACCGCTGTCGTTCAGCTGCTTCTGCAGCAGCTCGAACTCGTCCTTGGTGGCCGGACCGTAGTGGTCGGTCGTGTAGTGCAGCGTCACCTTCACGGGCGTGGTGATGTTCGCCTTGGCCAGGAGGGCTGCGGCCTTGTCGGTGCTGGGGTTGCCGTACTCGTTGAAGAACGAGTTGGAGTGGCCCGTGAGGCTCGCCGGCACCATCGAGTAGAGCGGGTCTGCGCCGGTGCCGTACACCTTGGAGACGATCTCGCCCCGGTTGATGACCTGCGCGACCGCCTGACGGACCGCCCTGGTCTTCACCTGTGGGGCGTTGGTGTTGAAGCCCAGGTAGCGGATCTCCAGGCCGGGCTGCTCGATCAGGTTGATGTCCGTGGACTTGTCGTTCTGGAGCTTCTTGATCTGCTCGGGCGACATGGTGCGGGCCATCATGCTGATGTCGCCCTTTTGGAGGGCGGTGCCCATCGCGGACGAGCTGCCGAAGTAGCGCAGCTCGACCTTGTCGTTCTTGACGTCCAACTGCCCCTTGTAATGCGGGTTCTTGGTGAAGACGGCCTTGACGATTTCGTCGTTCTTGACCTTGGCGTCGAGGGTGTACGGTCCGGAGCCGTCCACCGAGAAGCCGTCGCGCAGCCTGTTCTTGTCGTAGTCGTCGGGGTTGACGATGCCCGCGACCGGTGTCGACAGCTTGAACGGGAACGTGGCGTCGGCGGTCTTGAGGTGGAAGATCACCTCACGGTCGCCCCGCGTCTCGACGGTGTCGATGGTGGAGAGCAGCGCGAAGACACCGCTGTCGGCCTTGAGGCGCAGTGCGCGGTCGATCGAGAACTTCACGTCGGAGGCGGTCACCGGGTCGCCGTTCGCGAACTTGAGGCCCTCGCGCAGGGTGCACGCGTAACGCTCGCTGCCGGTGTCGGTGAAGCCGCACTTCTCGGCGGCCTCCGGCTCGGGGTCACCACCGCCGTCGGGCATGGTCATCAGCGTCTGGATGGTCTGGCGGAGGACGTTCCAGGGGGCGTTGTCGTACGCGTACGCCGGGTCCAGCGGCGCCGGCGCCTCCTTCGAGGCGGCGAACCGGTCGGTGGTGCCCACGACGATGGCGTCGTCGCCCTGAGCCCCGCCGCCGGATCCGCCGCACGCGGCAAGGACCGGGGCGAGCAGGCCCATCACGGCCGGCAGCACCAAAGTCTTACGGTTCATGCTCGAAGTTCTCCAGAGCTGTCGATCCCGAGAACCCGGCGGGCTGGGGTGGCACTCGCGGATCATCAGGGTTACGGCGATGTTCTCGCGACGAGATTAGTCCGCAGCGGCAGAACGTCTTGCAGGCACCGGAGTTGAGTTCCCATCACGCTTTGGAACCGGGCGTGGACGCACCGGAACCCGGCAGCGGAAGGATTCGTTCAGTGCCCCCCGAAATGGGACACAAGGGCACGCCGACCACCCCTGGAAAGGGGTTCACTGCACACCAAACCTTCCCTGTCGACCCGCCGGTGGGTGGTGAACGTCACACCGTCGACAGGGTGGAGAGGTCGTGGAATTCAGCCATCCGGCGGGGGTCGAATTATTCCGATGGCATGACCATGCAGTTTTTCGCATATTCAACTGTTTACCCTGGGTCAACGATGAGCGCTTTTCCGTCGTCAGGCGCTCGGCAAAGCCTCATTGAGTCTCTTCACGCCGCCATCAGACCGCGTAGAAAGGGCAGGTCGACCTCTTCCAGGGAGGTCACGACGGTACGCCGGTGGGCGGGGGCGATCGGTGCCACGGAGGGCACGGCCACCACATGACAGCCGGCGGCCTCGGCGGCCGTGACACCTGTCGCGGTGTCCTCGACGACCGCGCATCTGACCGGATCGGCGCCGAGCCCCGCGGCTGCCAGCAGGTAGGGATCGGGGTGCGGCTTGGTGCGCTCGACCTCGTCGCCCGCGATCGTCAGGGCGAAGTTCCGCGGGCCGAGCGAGGTCAGTACGCGGTCGATGATGCGGCGGTGGGAAGCGGAGACCAGGGCGGTCGGGATCTCGTGCGCGGCCAGCTCCGCCAGGAGCCGCGCGGCGCCCGGCATCAGCGGCAGGGCGCGGCCGATACGGTCCTCGAACCCGTCGTTCAGCAGCACGGTGAGTTCGGCCAGGGTGATGTCGGCTCCGGTGGCCTCGATGAGGAAACCCGCGCTGCGGGTCATGGGACCGCCGACCACGACATGGCGCCATGAGTCGTCGAGCCTGTGGCCGAGGCGCGCGAACACCTCGACCTCGGCGTCCCACCAGAAGCCCTCGGTGTCCACCAGGGTTCCGTCCATGTCGAGGAGCACGGCCTGCAGGGCTGAGCCTTCGGCCGTACGGGTACCGAGTGCGGGGACCGTACTGGTCATCCGGGCACACCTCCAAGAGGGACGAGAAGGCCGGCTCCCCAGAGGGAACCGGCCTGCGCTGGACCGACCAGTCTACGACGCTCGTCGGGGAAGTGCTCGGTTTAATCGCCTTGCACGAGGGCACACTGAGAGTCCGGCACGGGGCCGTCTCAGCGTGCCCTCGCAAGGCCGCCTCAGTGTGAACTCATCCTTAGCGGGCGTTGAAGTACTTCGCCTCGGGGTGGTGAATCACGATGGCGTCCGTGGACTGCTCCGGGTGCAGCTGGAATTCCTCGGAGAGCTGGACGCCGATCCGCTCGGGCTCCAAGAGCTCGGCGATCTTCGCGCGGTCCTCCAGATCCGGGCAGGCTCCGTAGCCGAGCGAGAAGCGGGCGCCGCGGTACTTCAGCGCGAACATGTCCTCCATCTCGGCGGGGTCCTCACCGGCGAAGCCGAGTTCCGTGCGCACCCGTGCGTGCCAGTACTCCGCCAGTGCCTCGGCCAACTGCACGGACAGGCCGTGCAGTTCGAGGTAGTCGCGGTAGGCGTTGGACTCGAAGAGCTTCGCCGTCTCCTCGCCGATCCGCGAACCGACGGTGACGACCTGCAGCCCGACGACGTCCGTCTCGCCCGACTCCTCGGGCCTGAAGAAGTCGGCGAGACACAGTCGGCGGCCGCGGCGCTGACGCGGGAAGGTGAACCGGGTGCGCTCGTTGCCCGCCTCGTCCAGGAGGATCAGGTCGTCGTCCTTGGACACGCAGGGGAAGTAGCCGTAGACCACGGCCGCTTCGAGGAGGTTCTCGGTCTGCAGCTTGTCGAGCAGTCCGCGCAGCCGGGGGCGGCCATCGGTTTCGACCAGTTCCTCGTACGTGGGTCCGTCGCCCGTGCGTGCCTGCTTCAGACCCCACTGGCCCTTGAACAGCGCACCCTCGTCCAGCCAGGAGGCGTACTCCTTGAGCTGGATGCCCTTGATGACGCGGGTGCCCCAGAACGGCGGCTCGGGGACGGGGTTGTCGACCGCCACGTCCGAGCGGACGGCGCCTTCTTCCTGCGGACGTTCCTCGACCTGTGCGGAGGCCGCCCGCACCCGGCGCTGCTTGAGCTCCGGCAGCGTCGCACCGGGTACCCCGCGTTTGACGGCGATCAGGGCGTCCATCAGGCGCAGGCCCTCGAACGCGTCGCGGGCGTAGCGGACTTCGCCCTCGTAGATCTCGTGCAGGTCCTGCTCGACGTAAGCGCGGGTCAGGGCCGCGCCGCCGAGGATCACCGGGAAGTCGGCCGCCAGCTTGCGCTGGTTGAGCTCCTCCAGGTTCTCCTTCATGATCACGGTGGACTTCACCAGGAGACCGGACATGCCGATGACGTCGGCGCGGTGCTCCTCGGCGGCCTCCAGGATCGCGGAGACGGGCTGCTTGATGCCCAGGTTCACCACGCTGTAGCCGTTGTTGGACAGGATGATGTCGACGAGGTTCTTGCCGATGTCGTGCACGTCGCCGCGCACGGTCGCCAGCACGATGGTGCCCTTGCCCTCGTCGCCCTCGACCTTTTCCATGTGCGGTTCGAGATAGGCCACCGCGGTCTTCATGACCTCGGCGGACTGCAGCACGAACGGCAGTTGCATCTGGCCGGAACCGAACAGTTCGCCGACGACCTTCATGCCCTCGAGGAGGGTGTCGTTGACGATGTCGAGCGCCGGGCGGTCCTTCAGCGCGTCGTCGAGGTCGGCTTCGAGCCCGTTCTTCTCCCCGTCGATGATGCGCCGCTTGAGCCGCTCCTCCAGCGGCAGCGCGGCCAGCTCCTCGGCCCTTCCGGCCTTCAGGGACTTGGTGGTCGCGCCCTCGAAGAGCTCCATCAGCTTCTGGAGGGGGTCGTAACCCTCGGAGCGACGGTCGTAGATGAGGTCGAGGGCGGTGGTGACCTGCTCCTCGTCGAAGCGGGCGATCGGCAGGATCTTGCTCGCGTGCACGATCGCCGAGTCGAGGCCCGCCTTGACGCACTCGTCGAGGAAGACCGAGTTGAGCAGGATGCGGGCGGCCGGGTTGAGGCCGAAGGAGATGTTGGACAGGCCGAGCGTGGTCTGTACGTCCGGGTGACGGCGCTTCAGTTCGCGGATCGCGTCGATGGTGGCGATGCCGTCCTTGCGGGACTCCTCCTGGCCCGTGCAGATGGTGAAGGTCAGGGTGTCGATGAGGATGTCGGACTCGTGGATGCCCCAGTTGCCCGTCAGGTCGGCGATGAGCCGCTGGGCGATCTCGACCTTCTTCTCGGGCGTACGGGCCTGGCCCTCCTCGTCGATGGTCAGCGCGATCAGCGCGGCGCCGTGCTCCTGTGCGAGCCGGGTGACCTTCGCGAACCGCGACTCGGGGCCGTCGCCGTCCTCGTAGTTGACGGAGTTGATGACCGCCCGGCCGCCCAGCTTCTCCAGCCCCGCCTTGATGACGTCGACTTCGGTGGAGTCCAGGACGATGGGCAGCGTGGAGGCGGTGGCGAAGCGGCCGGCCAACTCCTCCATGTCGGCGACGCCGTCGCGGCCCACGTAGTCGACGCACAGGTCGAGCATGTGCGCGCCTTCGCGGATCTGGTCGCGGGCCATCTCGACGCAGTCGTCCCAGCGGGCGTCCAGCATGGCCTCGCGGAACTTCTTGCTGCCGTTGGCGTTGGTGCGCTCGCCGATGGCCATGTACGAGGTGTCCTGGCGGAACGGGACAGTCTGGTAGAGGGAGGCGGCGCCGGGCTCGGGCTGGGGGTGCCGCTCGGTGGGCGTCAGCTCCCGTGCGCGCTCGACGACCTGGCGCAGATGCTCCGGCGTCGTACCGCAGCAGCCGCCCACCAGGGAGAGGCCATATTCGCGTACGAAGGTCTCCTGGGCGTCGGCCAGTTCGGGTGCCGTCAGCGGATAGTGGGCGCCGTTCTTGCCCAGGACCGGCAGGCCCGCGTTCGGCATGCAGGACAGCGGTACGCGGGAGTGGCGGGCGAGATAGCGCAGGTGTTCGCTCATCTCGGCCGGGCCCGTGGCGCAGTTCAGTCCGATCATGTCGATGCCGAGCGGCTCCAGCGCGGTCAGCGCCGCACCGATCTCCGAGCCGAGCAGCATGGTGCCGGTGGTCTCGACGGTCACCGAGACGATCAGCGGCAGGTCCAGGCCCGAGACGTCGAGGGCACGCCGGGCGCCGAGGACGGCGGCCTTGGTCTGGAGCAGGTCCTGGGTGGTCTCGACCAGGAGTGCGTCGGCGCCGCCGGCGATCATGCCCTCGGCGTTCTGCTGGTAGGCGTCACGCAGCGTCGTGTACGGGGCGTGGCCGAGGGTCGGCAGCTTGGTGCCGGGGCCCATGGAGCCCAGCACCCAGCGCTGCTGCCCGGTCTTCCGGGTGAAGTCGTCCGCGACCTCGCGTGCGATCCGGGCGCCCGCCTCGGAGAGTTCGTGGACGCGCTCGGGGATGTCGTACTCCGCCATCGCGGAGTGGTTCGCCCCGAAGGTGTTGGTCTCGACGCAGTCGACACCCACGGCGAAGTACTCCTCGTGGACGGACCGGACGATGTCGGGGCGCGTGAGGTTCAGGATTTCGTTGCAGCCCTCGAGGTTCTCGAAATCCTCGAGTGTCGGGTCCTGGGCCTGGAGCATCGTGCCCATGGCGCCGTCCGCCACCACCACTCGGGTGGCGAGCGCATCTCGTAGGGCGGCGGCACGGGTCCGGCTGTCAGCGGAAGGGGTTGGCGACGAGGCCATGAAGAGAGCTCCCTGGGGTGCGACGGCTGTCGGCTATGCGTCTTCTTCCGGTGGAAGGCGCACCTCGCCAGGGTAGCCGGGAGCGGCGCCGGATGGTCGGGGGGTCCACGGGGCGGACGGGTGTGGCGGACGCGGCGGAGGGGTTGCGTGGAAGCGGTGGAGGGGTTGGGCGGGCGCGGTGGACGCGGCGCCAGTGGATATTAGGCCGAAACCTGGGGGCCAGGTATTAGCGAGAGGTCGGCAACGACCGATAGTGTTCAGCATTGTCGAACGGCGCCACGGGAGCCCGTACGTCGACAGCCGAGGGGACGGAGGCAGGACTGCGATGGCACGGAACATCCAGTCGCTCGAACGGGCGGCCGCGATGCTGCGGCTGCTCGGCGGCGGTGAGCGACGGCTCGGTCTCTCGGACATCGCCTCCTCGCTCGGTCTCGCCAAGGGCACGGCCCACGGCATACTGCGCACGCTCCAGCAGGAGGGCTTCGTCGAGCAGGACGCCGCTTCCGGCCGCTATCAGCTGGGCGCGGAACTGCTGCGGCTGGGCACCACGTACCTGGACGTCCACGAGCTGCGCGCGCGTGCCCTCGTATGGACCGACGACCTGGCCCGCTCCAGCGGCGAGAGCGTCTACCTCGGTGTCCTTCACCAGCACGGCGTACTGATCGTGCACCACGTCTTCCGGCCCGACGACAGCCGTCAGGTGCTGGAGGTGGGCGCGATGCAGCCGCTGCACTCCACGGCCCTGGGCAAGGTGCTGTCGGCCTACGACCCGGTGGCGCACAGCGAGGTCGTGGAGGCCGAGCGCAAGGAGTTCACGGCCCGCACGATCAGCGAGCTGGACGCGCTCGAGGACGTCCTCGACCTCACCCGGGCGCGCGGGTACGCGGCCGACGTGGAGGAGACCTGGGAGGGCATAGCGTCCGTCGCCGCGCCCATCCACGACCGGCGGCGGATGCCGGTCGGTGCGGTGGCCGTCACAGGGGCCGTGGAGCGGGTCTGCGCGGACGGGGAGCTGCGTGCCGGGCTGATCGCGGCGGTACGCGACTGTGCCCGCGCCGTGTCGCGGGACCTGGGCGCCGGTTGGTACTGAGCGAGCGCGGCGCCGCGCGCCCCGGAATCGCTCACTCGCCTCAAGATCGATAGCTCGCGGCGATCAATAACGATCGTATTTTCGATATCGCGACCCTTGACGTGCCACTTACCTCGGGGCAAGACTCGCGTCCATCGGTCGGCATTGTCGAACACCTACCGGCAATAAGCGCTAGAGTGTGGCAACGCCACGGGCCGGCATCGCCCTCAACCGAGGGCGCGGACCACCGGAGGGACCCGGGGTTCGCCTTCCCCTGGACGAAGGACAAAGGAGTCGCGGGTGTCCAGCTCCGACATCTTCATCGGCGAGACCATCGGTACCGCCATACTCATCCTGCTCGGAGGCGGCGTCTGCGCCGCCGTCACGCTGAAGGCCTCGAAGGCACGCAACGCCGGGTGGGTCGCCATCATCTTCGGGTGGGGCTTCGCGGTGCTCACGGCGGCCTACACGACAGGGCCGATCTCCGGTGCCCACCTGAACCCGGCCGTCACCGTCGGCATCGCGCTCAAGGACGGTGACTGGAGCAACGTCCCCGTCTACTTCGCGGGCCAGATACTCGGCGCCATGATCGGCGCGGTCCTGGTCTGGATCGCCTACTACGGCCAGTTCCAGGCCCACCTCACCGACCGCGAGATCGTCGGCGGCCCCGGCGCCCAGGACACCAAGTCCGTCGAGGCCCAGGAGGCCCAGGCCGGCCCGGTACTCGGCATCTTCTCCACCGGCCCGGAGATCCGGAACGCGGTGCAGAACCTCGCCACGGAGATCATCGGCACGTTCGTGCTGGTACTCGCGATTCTCACCCAGGGCCTGAACGACAGCGGCAAGGGACTCGGCCCCCTGGGCGCGCTGATCACCGCCCTCGTGGTCGCCGGCATCGGTCTCTCCCTCGGCGGGCCGACCGGCTACGCGATCAACCCGGTCCGTGACCTCGGTCCCCGCATCGTGCACGCCCTGCTGCCCCTGCCCAACAAGGGCGGCTCCGACTGGGGCTACGCCTGGGTCCCGGTCGTCGGTCCGCTGATCGGCGGAGCGATCGCCGCGGGCATCTACAACGTCGCTTTTGCTTAAGGCCATACGTCCGCTCGGAGCCATACGCCCGCTCGGAGCGATAAGCCCACTCAGAGCCACACGCCCGCTCAGAGCCGCAGGCAACACGCCGTAAGCCGGCCCTTTACCACGGACTTTCAGGAGCACACCGTGACCGACGCGCACACCGCCGGGCCGTTCATCGCCGCCATTGACCAGGGCACCACCTCCAGCCGCTGCATCGTCTTCGACCGGGACGGCCGCATCGTCTCCGTCGACCAGAAGGAGCACGAGCAGATCTTCCCGAAGCCGGGCTGGGTCGAGCACAACGCCGCCGAGATCTGGACCAACGTCCAGGAGGTCGTCGCCGGGGCCATCGAGAAGGCCGGCATCACCCGTGACGACATCAAGGCCATCGGCATCACCAACCAGCGTGAGACCACGCTGCTCTGGGACAAGAACAGCGGTGAGCCGGTCCACAACGCCATCGTCTGGCAGGACACCCGCACCGACTCCCTCTGCAAGGAACTCGGCCGCAACGTGGGCCAGGACCGCTTCCGCCGTGAGACGGGCCTGCCCCTCGCCTCGTACTTCGCGGGTCCGAAGGCACGCTGGCTGCTCGACAACGTCGAGGGGCTGCGGGAGCGCGCCGAGGCGGGCGACATCCTCTTCGGCACCATGGACTCCTGGGTCATCTGGAACCTGACCGGCGGCGTCAACGGCGGCCACCACGTCACGGACGTCACCAACGCCTCCCGCACCCTCCTCATGAACCTCCACACGATGGAGTGGGACGAGAAGATCTGCGACTCCATCGGCGTGCCGCGGCAGATGCTGCCGGAGATCCGCTCCTCCGCCGAGGTGTACGGCGCGGTCACGGGCGGCAAGCTCGGCGACATCCTCGGCGGCATCCCCGTCGCGTCCGCGCTCGGCGACCAGCAGGCGGCCCTGTTCGGCCAGACCTGCTTCGCCGAGGGCGAGGCCAAGTCGACGTACGGCACCGGCACCTTCCTGCTGATGAACACCGGTGAGAAGCCGGTCAACTCGTACAACGGCCTGCTGACCACGGTCGGCTACCGGATCGGCGACGAGAAGCCGGTCTACGCCCTGGAGGGCTCCATCGCCGTCACCGGTTCGCTGGTGCAGTGGATGCGTGACCAGATGGGCCTGATCAGCACCGCCGCCGAGATCGAGACGCTGGCGCTCTCGGTCGAGGACAACGGCGGCGCCTACTTCGTGCCGGCCTTCTCCGGCCTGTTCGCCCCGTACTGGCGCTCCGACGCCCGCGGTGTGATCGCCGGCCTCACCCGGTACGTCACGAAGGCGCACCTCGCGCGCGCCGTCCTGGAGGCCACCGCCTGGCAGACCCGTGAGATCACCGACGCCATGACGAAGGACTCCGGCGTCGAGCTCGCGGCTCTCAAGGTCGACGGCGGCATGACCTCCAACAACCTGCTGATGCAGACGCTCTCGGACTTCCTGGACGCCCCCGTGGTGCGCCCGATGGTCGCCGAGACCACATGCCTCGGTGCCGCCTACGCCGCCGGTCTCGCCGTCGGCTTCTGGTCCACCACCGACGACCTGCGCGCCAACTGGCGCCGCGCCGCCGAGTGGACTCCCAACATGGCCGCGGAAGCCCGCGACCGCGAGTACAAGAGCTGGCTCAAGGCCGTGGAGCGGACCATGGGCTGGCTCGAAGACGAGAACTGACGAGGAGTAAGAACCCGCATGACCAGTCAGTCCACCCTGCAGTCCGTACCTGCCCCTGGTACGCACCCGGCCTCCGGCTCCGCTGTGTTCCGTTCCAGGGCAGCGAGCCGCGCCGAGGCTCGGGAGCAGCTTTCCCAGGCGGCGTACGACCTTCTCGTCATCGGCGGCGGCATCCTGGGCATCTCCACCGCCTGGCATGCCGCGCAGTCCGGGCTGCGGGTGGCGCTGGTCGACGCCGGCGACTTCGCCGGTGCCACCTCCTCCGCCTCCTCGAAGCTCCTCCACGGCGGTCTGCGCTATCTGCAGACCGGCGCGGTGAAGCTGGTCGCGGAGAACCACTTCGAGCGCCGTGCGGTCTCCCGCCAGGTGGCCCCCCACCTGGCGAACCCGCTCACCTTCTACCTCCCCGTGTACAAGGGCGGGCCGCACGGCGCGGCGAAGCTGGGCGCCGGTGTGTTCGCGTACTCGGCGCTGTCGGCCTTCGGCGACGGTGTGGGGCATCTGCTGAGCCCGTCGAAGGCCGCGCAGGACGTTCCCGAGCTGCGGACGGACAACCTCAGGGCCGTGGCCGTGTACGGCGACGACCAGATGAACGACTCCCGGATGGCCCTGATGACGGTCCGGGCGGCCGTCGAGTCGGGCGCCGTCGTACTCAACCACGCCGAGGTCACCGGACTGCGCTTCACCCGGGGGCGGGTGACCGGTGCGGAGCTGCGCGACCGTCTCGACGGCAGCGAGTTCGGGGTCTCGGCGCGGCTGGTGCTCAACGCGACCGGCCCGTGGGTCGACCACCTGCGCCGGATGGAGGACGCGAACGCGGCGCCGTCCATCCGCCTGTCGAAGGGCGCGCACCTGGTTCTCAAGCGCACGTCGCCGTGGAAGGCCGCGCTGGCCACCCCGATAGACAAGTACCGCATCACCTTCGCCCTCCCCTGGGAGGACATGCTGCTGCTCGGGACGACCGACGAGCAGTACGAGGGTGACCCGGCGGACGTCGCGGTCAACGAGAAGGACATCGCACAGATACTGGACGAGGCCGCGTTCTCGATTCGCGACCAGCAGCTGTCCCGCGATCTGATCACGTACTCGTTCGCGGGTCTGCGCGTCCTGCCCGGCGGCCCCGGCGACACGTCGACGGCCAAGCGTGAGACGGTCGTCACGGAAGGCCGGGGCGGCATGCTGTCCGTCGCGGGCGGCAAGTGGACGACGTTCCGTCATATCGGCCGTACGGTCATGAAGAAGCTTCAGGCGCTGCCGGGACGGCCGCTCGGCGAGGACTTCGAGCCGATCTCCGCGCTGCCCAAGAGGCTGCCGCTGCCCGGTGTCGCGAACCCGCGTGCGGTCGCGCACCGCCTCCTCGTGGACGGCCCGGCCCCCGGCCCGCGCATGGCCGCCGACACCGCCAGGCATCTGGCGACGCACTACGGTTCGCTGGCCTTCGACATCGCGCGTCTCGCGAACGACGACCCGCGGCTGGGCGAGCGTGTCCACCCGGACGCCCCGGAGATCTGGGCGCAGGTCGTCTACGCCCGGGACAACGAGTGGGCCGAGACGGCGGACGACGTGCTGCGGCGCCGTACGACGCTGACGATCCGCGGGCTCGCGACGGACGAGGTCCGCGCCGAGGTGCAGGATCTGCTCGACAAGAAGTAGGCGCAGGAAGCAGTAGGCGCAGGAAGAGGTGGGCGCGGGCACGGCGAGTGCCTCGCCGGAGGGGCGGCTTCCCCGTAGTGGAGCCGCCCCTCCGGCATGCCGGAGATGAGCAGCGCACGGGCCTCACCTGTACGGTCGAAGCCCCCATAATGAGACATCGGATGTCTGAGCGACAGGGAGGCCCGCCATGGCAGTCACCGATGAGGCGATCGAGAAGATCAAGGGAATGATCGTCTCCGGCGCACTGAGCCCCGGCGACCGGCTCCCCAAGGAGAGCGAGCTCGCCTCCGATCTGGGCCTGTCCCGCAACTCCCTGCGGGAGGCCGTCCGCGCGCTCTCCCTGATCCGCATCCTGGACGTACGGCAGGGTGACGGCACGTACGTCACCAGTCTGGACCCGCAGCTCCTGCTGGAGGCGCTGAGTTTCGTCGTGGACTTCCACCGCGACGACACGGTCCTGGAGTTCCTCGCGGTACGCCGCATACTGGAGCCGGCCGCGACCGCGATGGCGGCCTCGCGCATCAGCGCACAGCAACTGGACGCGCTCACCGCACAGTTGGACGCGCTGGGTGCCGAGCCCTCGGTGGAGGAGCTCGTCGCCTGCGACCTGGAGTTCCACCGGGGCATCGTGCAGAGCTCCGGCAACTCGGTGCTCTGCTCGCTCCTCGACGGCCTCTCCGGTCCGACCACGCGGGCCCGCATCTGGCGCGGGCTGACCCAGGAGGACGCGGTCAGCCGCACCCTGCACGAGCACCGCGCGATCCTCACGGCCCTGCGCGACCGGGACGCCGAGGCGGCCCGCTCCTGGGCGACGGTGCACATCGCGAGCGTGGAGCAGTGGCTGCGCAGCACCTTGTGAGGGCGTCAGAGACAGCTCGGACGACTGGGAAGGGTGTTCCGGGCCGGCTCTTGGGGCAGTGATGCGTTCACTACCCCGCGCAAGGGGGATGCGGGAGCACCATCCGTACGCCGTAAGGTTGGGGCGTACGCGAGGGCACGTCGGAAGGAGGCGCTGGGTGATCGAGCTCGAGGGGGTTCCCGAGCTGGTCGACCCGGTCATGGTGGCCGCGTTCGAGGGCTGGAACGACGCCGGCGACGCCGCTTCCACCGCGGTCGCGCATCTCGACAGGGAGTGGAAGGGCGAGGTCTTCGCGGCGCTGGACGCCGAGGACTACTACGACTTCCAGGTGAACCGTCCCACCGTGTGGCTGGACGGCGGCGTTCGCAAGATCACGTGGCCCACGACCCGGCTCTCGGTGGTCCGGGTCGGCGGCGACAAGCCGCGGGACCTGGTACTGGTCCGCGGTATCGAGCCGTCCATGCGCTGGCGCTCGTTCTGCAACGAGTTGCTGGGCTTCGCGCATGAGCTGGGCGTGGAGCTGGTGGTGATCCTGGGCGCCCTGCTCGGTGACACCCCGCACACACGTCCCGTGCCGGTCAGCGGGGTCACGTCCGACGCGGATCTGGCCCGCACCATGGAGCTGGAGGAGACCAAGTACGAGGGTCCGACGGGCATCGTCGGCATCCTCCAGGAGGCGTGCACGCACGCGGGCGTACCGGCGGTGTCGTTGTGGGCGGCCGTGCCTCACTATGTGTCGCAGCCGCCGAACCCGAAGGCGACGCTGGCCCTCCTCAACCGTCTGGAGGACCTCATCGACCTGCGCATTCCGCTGGGCGAGCTGCCCGAGGACGCACGGGCGTGGCAGCTGGGCGTGGACCAGCTGGCCGCCGAGGACAGCGAGGTCGCCGAGTACGTGCAGTCGCTGGAGGAGGCCCGGGACACCGCCGAGCTGCCCGAGGCGTCGGGCGAGGCGATCGCCCGCGAGTTCGAGCGATATCTACGCAGACGGGACGGCAGCGGCCCGGCGGGCCAGACCGGCGGGCACGCCACGGAGAGCGGCGACTCAGCCTCGTACCTCCGTGACAACCCGACCGACCGCACCCGGCCGCCGAAGCCGCAGCGGCCGGATCCCGGCGACCCGACCGACGACGGCTCCGCCGAGGGTTCGTCGGAGGAGTGAACCGACCGAGGGTGGTGCGCCGAGTGCGCACCACCCTCGGTCGGTTCCGCTCGGTGGTTCCGCGCCGTCGGTTCCGCTCGGTCGGTTCCGCAGCGGTCAGACCTCTGAACGGTCAGACCTTCCGTACCGCCACCACGTCGTACTCGGTGTCCGGGGTCGGCGCCTCGACGTCGAAGCGGGCGTTCGGCAGATACAGCCGGTCCCTCCAGGCCGCGACCGTCGTCGGGATCCTGAAGCGCGGGTCGGTGATCCTGGTGATCGCCGTGCCCCTGGTCCCGGAGTCGTTCAGCCGGAACACGTCGATCGCGTTCTGCTGCTGCTGAACGGCGTAGAGGATCCGTCCGAGGAGCAACAGGCCGTCCCCGTTGGGCAGTTTGGCCGCGCCCAGGTCGACCGCGCGGGCGGACCCGGTGCCGGGGTCGACCCGCATCAGAGTGCCGCCGTCCGCGTAGGCGTTCACCACGAGCAGGGCGCTGCCGTCCGGCGTGCGCTCGATGCCGTTGGCGGTGAAGTCGGTTCCCTGCTCCCAGTCGCCGCTCAGCGGCACGGTGGTGACAGCTTCGGGCTTGCCGTGCCTGCCCAGCGAGAGCCGGTAGAGCCGCGGCGCGAACGAGTCGGTGAACCAGGCGGCATCCGGTGTGAGGATCACATCGTTCACAAAGGTGCCCCCGACGGCGTACACCTTCTCGAGCTCGCCGCTGCGGGCGTCGACGGTCCGCAGCTCACCGCTCGGTCCGCCGGCGACGAAGAGCCTGCCGTACCGGTCGATCTTCAGCCCGATGGAGGGGTGTTCGGCCCCCAGGCCCTTGCTGATGACAGCGCCGCGCCCAGTGGCCAGGCTCGCCCGGTAGATGTCGCCGTTCGCGAGGGATCCGAAGTATCCGTATGGGCGGGAGCCGATGGCTATGCCCTCGGGCTGGAAGCCGTTCGGCAACAAGAACCGGGTGGGCCAGGGCTGTTCGGCTCCGCGGGTCGTGCCGGCCGCGTGTGCGGTGCCGCCCAGGAGCGACGCGCCTCCCACGGCCACGGCTGTGGTGAGAAGTCTTCGACGTGCGAAGGAACGGTCCATGATGCGTCCTTACGCAAAGGGGCCGACCCGGGGGCCGGCCAGACGGTCAACAGACCTTGTCACCCCATCACATAAAGGTCGTCTCCGCAGGCCAATACGCCTGCTGCCAAACGCAGTCGGCGAAGTCAAGGGTGGGAGAGGAGAGGAGAGGAGAGGAGAGGCGAGGAGGGGCGAGGCGAGGCGAGTCAGCCCGGACGCGCGGGCGCCGGGCGGGAAAGGTCCCACCCGGCGACCGACGGCGCGCAGCGCCTTACAGGGCCACGCCGAGGAGCGCGTCCACGGCACGTGATACGACGCCGGGGGCGCCCTCGTCGGTACCGCCCTGTTCCTGCTGGCGGGCGGCCCAGCGGTCGACGGCCCTGAGCGCCGTCGGCGCGTCCAGGTCCTCCGCGAGGGCCTCGCGGATCTCCTCGACGAGCGCGTCGGCGGGCGGCCCGTCGGGCCGTGACACGGCGGCCCGCCAGCGGCCGAGCCGCGCGAGGGCCTCCTCGAGGACCTGATCGGTCCACTCCCAGTCGGCCCGGTAGTGGTGCGCGAGCAGGGCGAGCCGGATGGCGGCCGGGTCGACTCCGTCGCGCCGCAACGTCGACACGAAGACCAGGTTGCCCTTGGACTTCGACATCTTCTCGCCGTCGAGCGCGACCATGCCGGCGTGCACGTACGCCTTGGCGAAGGGGAACTCGCCGGTCAGTGCCTGCGCGTGGGAGGCGCCCATCTCGTGATGCGGGAAGGCGAGGTCGGAGCCGCCGCCCTGCACGTCGAAGCCCATGCCCAGGTGGTCGAGCGCGATGGCGACGCACTCGATGTGCCAGCCGGGGCGGCCCCGACCGAGCGAACCGCCGTCCCAGCTCGGCTCGCCCTCCCGGGCGGCCATCCAGAGCATCGGGTCGAGCGGGTTCTTCTTGCCCGGACGCTCCGGATCACCACCGCGCTCGGCGGACAGCAGCCGCATCGCCGCGGCGTCCAGACGCGAGACCTTGCCGAAGTGCGGGTCGGCCTCGACGGAGAAGTAGACGTCGCCTTCGAGTTCGTACGCGGCGCCGGCGTCCCGCAGCCGCTCGACGAGCGGGATGATGCCGGGTATCGCCTCGACGGCGCCGATGTAGTGCCGCGGGGGCAGCATCCGCAGGGCGGTCATGTCCTCGCGGAAGAGGGCGGTCTCCTTCTCGGCGAGCCCGGCCCAGTCGATGTCGTCCCGCGCCGCCCGCTCGAGAAGCGGATCGTCGACGTCCGTCACGTTCTGGACGTAGTGAACCTGCCGCTTGGTGTCGAGCCACACGCGCTGCACGAGGTCGAACGCGTTGTAGGTCGCCGCGTGACCGATGTGGGTCGCGTCGTACGGGGTGATGCCGCAGACGTAGATACGGGCGACGGGGCCGGGGTCGAGGGTGACGAGCCCCTCGGTCGCGGTGTCGTGGATCCTCAGGTCGCGGCCCTGTCCAGACAGGGCGGGGACCTCGGAAGCGGGCCAGGCATGCATGTCATGAGCCTAACCGGACGGAAGTTCCGCATACGAACCGGTCCAGGCCCGTTGTCCGGGAAGGCGTTCTTGCGTGTGCGGCCGCCATCTGCTCGCCCTACACGGGCGGCCACGGAATCGCGGGCCACTCCCCCGAGGGCTCCGGGTGCCGTCCGGTGGTGAGCAGATCGACGACACGCGCGCGTGTGGCGTCCAGTTCGGCCGCCGTGATGAGCTCGCCCAGCCGCAGGCCCAGCGCCCCGTCCAGAGCCTGTCTGAGCCGCCCGAGAACATCGAGGGCCTCAGGGGTGAGCTTCTCCCCCGCCCAGCCCCACAGCAGCGTCCGCAGCTTGTTCTCGGCGTTGAAGGTGACCCCGTGGTCGATTCCGTACAGCCGGCCCTCAGGGGTGGGCAGCAGATGCCCGCCCTTGCGATCGGCGTTGTTGATCACGGCGTCGAGTACGGCGAGCCTGCGCAGCCGCTCGTCGTCGGCGTGCACGAGCAGCGCCGTACGCCCCTCACCGACCTCGGCGAACCCGACGGCCTTCCAGCCGTCGCCGGGCTCCTCCGCGTCGACCAGCGCGAGCAGCTCGGCGCCGGGTGTCGGCTCGACCCACAGCTGGCACATGCCCTCGCCGTACGGCCCCTCGCGCAGCACGGTCGTGGGGACGAGACCCCAGCCGGTCGCCTCGGACACCTCGTACGCCGCGACCTCCCGCTGCGCCAGCGTCCCGTCGGGGAAGTCCCACAGCGGGCGCTCGCCGGCGACCGGCTTGTAGACGCAGGAGGCCGTTCGGCCCTCGTACGCCGCGTCGCAGAGCAGCACCGCGTTGGAGGCCTCACGCACGCGACCGCGCACCGTCAGCTCGCCCTCGGCGAGCAGCTCGGCCGTGGTCACGTCTCGCGACGGTATCCGTTCTGGCGCGGACATACGTGTCCTTCCGGGTCGAGCGGGAGGCTGCACAGCGGACACGGCGGCCGGCCCGCGTTGACGACGTCGAGGGCGCGCTTGGCGAACGCCCTGGCCTGCGCACCGGTGAGGCGGACCCGCAGCATCGGCGGACCGTTCTCCTCGTCCTGCAGAAGCTGTTCCTCGGCGGCGGCCAGGTCCTCCTCGGAGTCGGCGTCCAGCTCCACGAGCGCCTGCGCCTCGACGATCATGCGCTGTTCGTCGCCGTCCCAGGCCAGCGCCATGGTGCCGACCCGGAACTCCTCGTCGACGGGAGTCTCGAGCGGCTCGGTGTCGGAGACCTCCGTCGGGGCCATCGCCGGGACGGCCGCGCTGCCTCCCGTACGCCGTACGACCTCGTCCAGAAGCTCATCCATGCGCTCGGCGAGCGCCGCCACCTGCGTCTTCTCCAGGGCCACGCTGGTCACCCGGGGTCCGGCCGAGGCCTGCAGGAAGAAGGTACGGCGCCCGGGCAGCCCGACCGTACCGGCCACGAAACGGTCCGGTGGGTCGTAGAGGAACACCTGACGGGACACGTCCTGTCTCCATTGGATCGAATGCATCTGTCTTCGACTGCGCTTGCTGGCAACTGCTGCCCTGCTTCAACCGCTTCACCCTACTGCGGCCGACGATCACGGTGCGCCCGCACCACCACCGACCGGGGCGTCCCCGCCGGGGGGCTCCTCGCGCGGCGCCAGGGACGCGAAATCGCCGGTGTCCCCGAGGCGCACGAGAAACGGCCGCAGCCGTGTGTAACGGATCGCGGTGATGGAACACGGTTCTACAGAAATCCGCTGGAAGAGGTCCAGGTGAAGTCCGAGTGCGTCCGCCACAAGGGATTTGATGATGTCGCCGTGCGAGCACATGAGATAGACGGCGTCGGCTCCGTGATCGCGCTCCACGCGCGCGTTCCACTCGCGCACCGCCTCGGCGGCCCGCGTCTGCATCGCCCGCATCGACTCGCCGCCTGGGAACGCCGCGGCGGACGGATGCGCCTGTACGACCTCCATCAGCGGCTCGTCATTCAGCTCGGCGAGCTTGCGGCCGGACCAGTCCCCGTAGTGGCACTCCCCGATGCGCTCTTCGGTGTGCGCCCGCAGCTCGGGCCGGGCGTCCAGCAGCGGCCGCATCGTCTCCTGGCAACGCTGCAGGGGGCTGGTGACGACTTCGGAGATCGGCAGCCCGGCCAGCCGCCCGGGCAGCGCGGCGGCCTGTTCGGCGCCACGCTCGTCGAGGGCGACGCCGGGCGTCCACCCGGCGAGCAGTCCCGCGGTGTTGGCGGTGGAACGTCCGTGCCGGACGAGGATCAACGTGGGCATGCGGCCCAGCCTAGGCCTCTGCCCCAGTACGCCCCGGGCGGGGCGTCGGGAGGGTGTGCCGCGTGATCGTGGACTGTGCCATCTACCGCGACGGACACCGGACGGAGGGGCCGGATGACCTCTCCGACGCTCTCGACGCGGCGCGGGCCACACGTGAGGCGTTCGTCTGGATCGGGCTGCACGAGCCCACGGAGAACGAGTTCGGCCTCGTCACCGAGGAGTTCGGGCTGCATCCGCTGGCGGTCGAGGACGCCCTGAAGGCTCATCAGCGGCCCAAGCTGGAGGTGTACGACGACTCGTTGTTCGCGGTCCTCAAGCCGGTGACGTACGAGCCCGACAGCGATGTCGTCTCCTCCGAGGAGCTCATGATCTTCCTCGGTGACTCCTTCGTGGTGACCGTGCGGCACGGTGAGGGCTCGCCGCTCGGGGCCGTGCGGCGCCGTCTGGAGGAGGATCCGGACCTGCTCCGGCACGGCCCGACGGCGGTGCTCTACGCGATCGCCGACGCCACCGTCGACCACTACTTGGTCGTGGCGACGGAACTGCAGACCGACCTGGAGGAACTGGAGACGGAGGTGTTCTCGCCGAGCAGCGGCAGTACGCGGCACACCGCGTCGCGGATCTACGCCTTCAAGCGGCAGATCCTGGAGTTCCGCAGGGCCACGGGTCCGCTGGCCGTGCCACTGACCCGGCTCGCGGGCAGCGGGCAGTCCAGTACGGGGCTGCCGTTCGTCGACGACGAGGCGCAGCCGTTCTTCCGTGACGTCAACGACCATCTGACGCGCGTGAACGAGTCCGTGGAGGGTCTGGACCGGCTGGTCTCGGACATCCTTTCGGCGCACCTCGCGCAGATGAGCGTGCGGCAGAACGACGACATGCGGAAGATCTCGTCGTGGGCCGCGATGGCGGCGGTCCCCACGATGATCGCGGGGATCTACGGAATGAACTTCGAGCACATGCCGGAGCTGCACTGGGGGTGGGCCTATCCGGCGATCATCCTGCTGATGGCGGTGCTCGAGGTGGCCCTCTTCCGGCTCTTCAAGCACCGCGGCTGGCTGTGAGCCGCACCCGCGCGTGCCTCGTACGGCGCCGCACGCGCGCGTGTCTCCCGACGAAGCCGCACGCGCGCGTGGATCACGCGCGCTACGCGAACTCGGGCGCCGACGACGCCGGTCCGCCGAGGGCGTCGCGCCGCTCCGGCATCTGCAGCGAGACCATTCGCCGCCACCCGGCGAGGCGTTCGTACACGTACACGGCGTGGATGGCCGCGGCGAGGAACCACCTCTTCGCGCCGGGCCAGCCGAGGATGCGCCCCATGTGGTCCATCACGGCGAGGCTGACGTCCCGGTACATGCGGATCTCGGCGAGCGCGGCCTCGCGCAGCGTCCGCTGGATGGCCCGGCCGTGCCCGGCGGCCGCGAAGCGCAGCAGTTCCTCGTGGCAGTACGCGAGGTGGTTGTCCTCGTCGTCCGAGATCATCCTGACCGCGCGGCCGATGTCGGGGTGGTCGGCGAAGTGCTTGCGCAGCAGCTCCATCTGCTCGGAGGCGCGCTGCTCGGTGACTCTGCTGTGCGCGAGGTACGTGACAATGTCCTGCACGGTGAGCGCCTGGTCGCTCTTGAGCTTGTCGTGGGCGAGACCGATGCCGTGCCTCTCCAGGAGCATCGTGTAGTCGGTCTCGGGAGGGACCTCCACGGGCCGCAGACCGCGCTTCTTCATGAGCGCGTTGAAGATCCGCCCGTGCTTGTCCTCGTCCGCGCCGTGCCGGGTGATCTTGGGTGCGAGCGCCCGCTCGTCCTCCGGCACGAGAGCCGCGATGCGCGCGTTCTCCCAGCCCCCCTGCGTTTCTCCGCTGGCGGCGATGGAGCAGAAGAGACGGAACGACTCGTCGTTGTCGAGGATTTCCTGGAACAGACTCTTGGCCGAAAGCATCACTGCCACCTCCATGCAGGACTCCGCAAAGAACGAGTCAAATGCGCTGTCCGGGGTGCGGCAACATCTGTGTCGGACAATTCCGCCGAACGGTGGACGCCAGGGCCTGTGGGGCGCGTAACCGACTGGGCCGTGGCGCGTTGTTCCCCGTGACGGCCGTGGCGGGGAAGACCCCCCGAGCCCCCACCACGGCCGCGGAACTTTCCGCCCGGCGTTCTGCCGGTTACGCGAGACCGGCGCGCTCCAGGGCTTCGGTGCCGGCCCTCAGGGAGGCGAGCCGCTCGTCCAGGGTGAAGCCGGCGGGCGCCAGGCTGAGCGTGGTGACCCCGGCGGCCGCGTAGGCCGTCATCCGGTCCGCGATGCGGTCCACGGAGCCCAGCAGCGTGGTCTGGTCGATGAGTTGCTGCGGAACGGCGGCGGCCGCGCCCGCCTTGTCGCCGGAGAGGTACTTCTCCTGGATCTCGGCGGCCTCCTTCTCGTATCCCATGCGCTGGGCGAGCTGGTTGTAGAAGTTCTGCTTGGGGCTGCCCATGCCGCCCACATAGAGCGCGGTGTAGGGGCGGAACGTGTCGGCCAGGGCGGACACGTCCCTGTCCCCGTCCTTGGGGCCCACGGCGAGCGGCAGCGTCGGGCAGACGTCGAAGCCGTCCAACGTCGCGCCGGCCTTCTCGCGGCCCGCGCGCAGATGCCGGAGCGTGGTCTCCTCCAGGTGGTCGGCGGAGGGGAAGATCAACAGGGCGCCGTCGGCGATCTCGCCGGTCTGCTCCAGGTTCTTCGGGCCGATCGCCGCGATGTAGAGCGGGATGTGCTCGCGCTGCGGGTGCACGGTCAGTTTGATCGGCTTGCCCGGGCCGTCCGGGAGCGGCAGCGTCCAGTGCTCGCCCTCGTACGTCAGGCGCTCGCGGGTCATCGCCTTGCGGACGATCTCGACGTACTCGCGGGTGCGGGCCAGCGGCTTGTCGAACTTGACGCCGTACCAGCCCTCGGAGACCTGCGGTCCGGAGACGCCGAGGCCGAGGCGGAAGCGGCCGCCGGAGAGCGAGTCGAGCGTCGCCGCGGTCATCGCGGTCATCGCGGGCTGGCGGGCGGGGATCTGGAAGATGGCGGAGCCGACGTCGATGCGCTCGGTCTGCGCGGCGACCCAGCTGAGTACGGTGGCCGCGTCGGAGCCGTAGGCCTCTGCGGCCCAGCAGACCGAGTAGCCCAGGCGGTCGGCCTCCTTGGCCACGGCGAGATTGTCCGCGTCCATTCCGGCGCCCCAGTAGCCGAGGTTGATCCCGAGCTGCATGGCCGATTCCCCTTACTGATCAGTAACGTCCTTTGTGCGGCACCCTAGCGTGCCGGTGCCTCCAGTGGCAGGGACGGGATGGACCGGGAGAGGTGGGGCGGGTTGTCCACAGGCCCACCACACACTGACTGACGGCCAGTAATCTCAGCCCACATGGAGCAGAGGCATCTCGGCAGTACCGGCCTGCGCGTGTCCAGGATCGGGCTCGGCACCCTCACCTGGGGGCGGGACACCGACGAGCACGACGCCGCGGACCTGTTGAAGGCGTTCTGGGAGGCGGGCGGGACCCTCGTCGACACGGCGGACGTGTACGGGGACGGGGAGGCCGAGTATCTGCTCGGACAGCTCATGGAAGGGCTGGTGCCGCGCCGGGATCTGGTGATATCGACGAAGGCGGGCAGCGTGCCGGATCCCGACCGGCGCTTCGACGGTTCGCGCGGACATCTGCTCGCCGCGCTCGACGCGTCGCTCGCGCGGCTCGGCACGGATTATGTGGACCTGTGGCAGATCCACGCCTTCGACCCGCGGACGCCGCTGGAGGAGACGCTTCAGGCCCTCGACCTCGCCGTCAGCAGCGGTCGGGCACGGTACGCGGGGGTGTCCAACTTCTGCGGCTGGCAGCTGGCCAAGGCGGCGACGTGGCAGCTCGCGGCGCCCGGGGTGCGGACCCGGCTCGCGAGTACGCAGATGGAGTACTCGCTGCTGCAGCGCGGCGTCGAGCGCGAGGTGCTGCCCGCGGCTCTGGACCTGGGGATAGGCCTGCTCCCGTCCTCTCCGCTGGGACGGGGTGTGCTCACGGGCAAGTACCGGCACGGGACGCCCGCGGACTCCAGGGGTGCGTCGGAGCATCTGGCGCCGTTCGTCGCGCCGTATCTGGACGATGCGGCGAGCAGCATCGTGGACGCGGTGACGACCGCCGCGGACGGGCTCGCGGCGACGCCGCTCCAGGTGGCCCTCGCATGGGTCCGCGACCGGCCCGGAGTCGCCGCCCCCATCATCGGCGCGCGCAACGCTCTGCAGCTCACGGCCGCGTTGTCAGTGGAGAGCCTTAGTCTTCCTGACGAGATCTGCCGAGCGCTCGACGACGTGTCGGCGCCGGTGCACCACTATCCCGATCACGACTGGAGCACGCTGTGACCACGGATCCCGCTGACGCGGAGGAATCCGAACCGGGGACGCCGGGCGACGCCGACGGCGGGGACGCCGGGCACGGAGGCGCTACCGGGACGGGCGACGCTGCCGACGGCAGTGAGGGCTCGGCCACGGCGGGCGGTGAGGGCTCGGCCACGGCAAGCGGTGAGGAGGGTACCTCGGCCGGTGAGGAGGGTACCTCGGCCGGTGAGGGGGATGCCGCCGCCGGGGAGCTGTCCGAGGCCGAGGCCGAGATGGCCGCGCAGCGGGAGCTGCTGGAGCGGATCGAGCGGCGGAAGGCCGAGAAGCAGGGGCCCCTCGAGAGCGGCGGGAAGCTGAGCGGGAAGGCGGCCGATCTCCTCGCGGCCGTACGCGCGGTGGAGAGCGGGGAGAAGCCCGCGGCGGGCGTCTTCCGGGAGCGGGAGCCCTCGTCGCGCAGGCCTGCCCCGGAGCCGGTGCGGCGGCCGCAGCCCGTGACCTCGTCCGTCGCCGCACCGGTGGCGGCCGAGACCGTCGACGCCGTACGGGCCGTACTCGTCGAGGGCGGCGCACCCGACGCGCTCGCACCACAGGCCGCCGAGATCCTCGGGGAGGGCGCGGACGCAGCGCTGCGCGAGGACCCCTGGCAGTTGCTGCGGGTGGCCGGGGTGCGGCCCGAGCAGGCGGACGGGTTCGCCCGGGCCCTGCTCGGCGCGGAGTGCGGGCCGGACGACGAGCGGCGGGGCCGGGCGGTCACCGTATGGCTCCTTGAGCAGGCGGCCCTCGTCGGGCACACCGCTCTGGAGGCCTCGACACTCAGCACCGCGCTCGCGCAGCGCTCGGTGCCGGACCCCGACGCCGCCGTGCAGAGTGCCATCGCCGAGGGCGACGCCCTGGTGTTCCAGGACGCGCTGGACGACACCGGAGCCCCCGCGCCCCGCCGGCAGCAGGCCGACGACGAGGCCGAGGAGGGCGAGGAGGGTGAGCAGGAGCGGCCGGTCCGCGTCCTCGTCGGCCTCGAGCGGTACGCGCTCGCCGAGGAGAGCCTCGCCGACGGGCTCGCCCGCGTGGTCAACTCACTGCCCAAGGAGGACGGCTCGGCCACGGACTGGGAGTCCGCGGCGACCGGCTCCGCCACCGAGCTGATCCGCGCCGTCGCGGGTCACGGCCTCGTCCTCCACACCGGCGGCGAGGCGTCCCGCGCGGAACCGGCCGCTCTGGTCGCCGCGGCCCGGGCGCTCGGGCTGCGGGTGTGCGCGGCCACGCACACCGTGGACGGGCGGAGCCGGTTCGCCACGCTGCTCGCGGCGGCCGAGCCTCGGGACCGGACCGCCGGGCCCGAGGAGAGCGTGACCACCGTCGCCGGACTGTTGTCCGGTGCCGAGGGGCCCGGGCGGGACGCGGACGGAATGCTGCGGACCGATCTGCTGGTCGTGCTCGACGCGCCGCAGCTGGATGTGGAGAGCGCGGCGATGCTGGCGGAGTCGCTGCCCGACGGGGCGCGGCTCGTACTGAGTGGTGACCCCGGTGGGCTGTGGTCGGCCGGCCCCGGGCGGGTCTTCGCCGATCTGCTCGCGGCGCGGGTGTGCCCGCAGGTCGCCTCGCGGACGCCGGATCCCGGCCCGATCGGTGAGCTGGTCTCCGGCATCGGCGTGGGCGAGCTGCTCCAGGTGGACGCACCCGGCAAGGAGGTGGTGATCGTCCCGGTGCGTGACGCGGGCGAGGCGGTGCACCGCACCGTGCAACTGGTCGCGGACTCGGTGCCGCGGGCGATCGGGATTCCGGCCGAGCAGACCCAGGTGATCACTCCGGGGCACGGCGGCGCGGCGGGCACACGGGCGCTGAACGCCGTGCTGAAGGAACGGCTCAACCCTGGGCCGGGCCGCTTCGGCGGCTTCGACCCGGGCGACCGGATCGCCTACACGCCTACGCCGGGTCGTACGGTGCCGGGCCGCGTGGTGAAGGCCGATGCCGAGGGGCTGCATCT
Source organism: Streptomyces montanus (assembly GCF_005786655.1). Lineage (NCBI taxonomy): Bacteria > Bacillati > Actinomycetota > Actinomycetes > Kitasatosporales > Streptomycetaceae > Streptomyces > Streptomyces montanus. The sequence goes on along the minus strand of NZ_VBZC01000013.1, from coordinate 18,867 downwards.
GGAGTGCGCGGGCGCCCCCGTCGTCGTACCGAAGGAGCGCGTCGAGCAGACCGTGCGCCACGGCTGGGCACTCACCGCGCACCAGGCCGTCGGACTGCGCTGGCCCGCCGCGGTCGTGGTCCTCCCCGGCGACGCCGTCCAGGCCCTCACCCGGCCCTGGGTCTACACGGCCTTCAGCCGGGCCGAACACCACCTCTCCGTCGTCCATGGCGTCGAGCAGGCCCTGCCGCGCGCGGTGGCCGAACTCCCCGCCAAGCCCCGCACCACCCGCCTGCCCACCTTGCTCACCGCCCAGGTCCCGGCAGCCGGCTGACAAAGCAGTGGCGGCCACCGGGCCTCTCGGCCCGGTGGCCGCCACCGTGGGTACTTCAGCGATCTTCAGCGATCCGCGTCCAGCGGCTCGAGGTCCTCGTCGTCGTCCAGGTCGCCGTCGAGGTCGGGATCCAGGCCGTCCCGGGTCGTGTCGTCCAGGTCGTCGTCGATCTCGTCGTCGAAGACGGCGCTGACGTCGAAGCGGCAGATGATCCGCTGGGGATCGGCCTGGTCGAAGGGGGCGTCCAGCCATTCGCCGGGCTCGGCCGGTTCGTCCGCGGCGGTGACCCAGAGCGTGGAGTCGCCTTCCTCCAGACCGAACTCCTTGTGCCGGGTGGCGATTTCATCCGGTTCGAACTCGCCGAACAGCACACCCAGCGCCCCGTGCACGGTACCGGCGGCCGCGTCGAAGCCCGCGCCCGCCGCCCCGGATTCCTCCACGGCCTCCACGCGCTGGGCCTGCGCCAACAGTCGCTGCGGCTCCACCACGGCGTAGTCACGGCGGATCAGCACGCTGAGGGCGTTCGGCTCCTCCGGGCCCGTGTACGGCGGCAGAGTGTCGTCCGTACCGGGGATCTCGAAGGGCGTGACCTCGTCATGGCGTTCGTACAGGAGCTCGTCGTACTCCTCGGCGGCCGCGGCCAGCTGGTTGAACGCCTCGTAGACGGCCGGGTCGTCCTCACCCGACCTGCGCTCGACCGCCGCCAGGTGGCGGTCGAGCGCAGCCTTGACCGCCTCGGCGGCGGCGCGTACCTCGGCAGCGGTGGGCTGCGCAGCATCAGACATAGTGCAGACGCTATCCGTAACCGGCCTCTGGCCGCACAATAGATGCGATGCCGGAATACGAATTTGTCGACGTGTATGTGCCACGCGGGGTCTCCCGCAAGGAAACGACACGCCTGCTGACGGACCATGCGGAGTACGGACACTGGGAGCTGGATCGCCTCAGCCTGCACCCCGACGGCAGCCGCAGGGTGCGGTTGCGCCGGCGGATCATCCGCCAGGTGCGTGCCACGTGGTGACAGGGAGTGGCCGAAACGGAGGGGGTCCCGCGGTCGCCGCCGCGGGGCCCCCTCCGTTCACGTATGACGTCCTTTACGCCGCGGCGCGTGCCTTGCGGTAGAGCACGGCGCCCATCAGCAGCGCGCCCGCGCCCACCGGCAGCGCGAGGCCGATCGGCACCTCACTGCCGGTCTGTGCGAGCTGCGGGGTCTCCTTGAGCGGCGTGGTGGCCTGGACGGCCGGGTGGCTCCGGCTGTCGTCGCTTCCGGCCTCCTCCTCGGGGAACACCGCCGTCTCCGGCGTCTGCGGCTCGGCGGGCTGCGCCGGAACAGCCGGCGTCTCCGGCTCCTGAGGCACGCTCGGAGCCTCCGGCTCCTCGTTCTCGACCGGCGGCGTCGTCACGGTCCCGTCCGATGCGTTGCCGCAGCCGCTGCTGTCGGTCGAGTTGCCGAGACCGACGACGTTGACGCTGTTGCCGCAGGCGCTGACGGGCACGTCCACCGGGACCTGAACGTTGTTGCCGGAGCCAACGCCGGGCGAGTCACTGGTGCTCCCGTCGGCCTGCGCCCCGCCGTCGGACTCGGTGCCGGAACCGGAACCGCCGCCCTGGTTGGCGCAGTTGTTGCCCGCCGCCGGGTTGAGCAGACCGATGACGTTCACGGTGTTGCCGCAGACGTCGACCGACGTGTGCACCGGAACCTGCACCGTGTTCCCCGAGAGGACTCCCGGAGAATCCGAGGCGGCGCCGTCCGCCGCGGCGTCGGCGTACGCGGCGCCGCCGGTGACGGCCAGAACTCCAGTCGCGGCCGCCACGGTCATCAGGCCCTTGCGTGTGACCTGTCGCATAGCTTTTCCCTGCCTTGCTGCTTCAGGAAGATGCACGCGCGGATATGCGCGCACATCGAATAGGAATGTCGTAGGAATATCGACGACCCCGGAGCGCATGGCACGCACTCCGGGGCCGCGAATTCAAACCCTCGCGGGGTGAGACACGACGTTACACGTTAGTGCAGGAATTGCCGAAGGTGGGATTCAGCAGCCCGACCACGGAGATCGTGTTGCCGCAAACATTCACCGGCACGTGAACGGGCGCCTGAACGACGTTGCCCGAAAGCACGCCGGGCGAGTGTACGGCGGCGCCCTGAGCACCGGCGTCGGCAGCCGCGACTCCCGCACTCGCGAGAATGAGGCCACCCGTGGCAGCCGCAGCGGCGACGACCTTCTTGATCATTTTTCCTCCTTGTTGGCAATGCGACCCTGGTCATGGATCTCACCACCTGTAACGAGGAGGGACTAATAGGGCTACGAGCCTATGAGCGCATTCACTCTTCTCAGTCGAATCCGCACGCATTGACGATTATTGGAGTTTCGTTTCAGCGCGTGAATTCGGGACGCTTCGACGCTCAGGACACCTCGATAAAGCGGTCGAGCACTCGCACTCCGAACTTCAGCGCGTCAACCGGCACGCGCTCGTCGATCCCGTGGAACATGCCCGCGAAGTCCAGCTCCGGCGGCAGCTTCAGCGGAGCGAAGCCGAAGCAGCGGATGCCGAGGTCGTCGAAGGACTTGGCGTCGGTGCCGGCCGAGAGCATGTACGGCACGGCGCGGGCGATCGGGTCCTCGGCGGACAGCGCGGTCTGCATGGCGTCCACGAGGGCCCCGTCGAAGGTGGTCTCCAGGGCCTTGTCGGCGTGCACGTCCTCGCGCCGCACCCGCGGGCCGAGGATCCGGTCCAGGTCGGCGAGGAACTCCTCCTCGTAGCCCGGCAGATAGCGGCCGTCGACATGCGCGGTCGCCTGGCCCGGGATGACGTTGACCTTGTAACCGGCGCCCAGCTGGGTCGGATTGGCGGTGTTCTGCAGCGAGGCACCGATGAGCTTGGCGATCCCGCCGAGCCTGGCGAGCGTCTCGTCCATGTTCTCGGGGTCGAGCTCAGTGCCGAGCGCGTCGCCGAGCTCGTCGAGGAAGTGCCGGAGCGTCTTGGTGACCCGCACCGGGAACTTGTGCCGGCCGAGCCGTCCGACGGCTTCGGAGAGTTCGGTGATGGCGTTGTCCCGGTGGATCATCGAACCGTGACCGGCGGTGCCGTCCACGGTCAGCTTCATCCAGTGCATGCCCTTCTGGGCGGTCTCGACGAGGTACAGCCGCAGCTTCTCGTTGACGGTGAAGGAGAACCCGCCGACCTCGCCGATCGCCTCGGTGACGCCCTCGAAGAGGTCCGGGTGCTTGTTCACGAGGTGCTTCGCACCGAACTTGCCGCCCGCCTCCTCGTCCGCCAGGAAGGCCAGCACGATGTCCCGGGGCGGCTTGCGCCCGCTGCGCAGGCGGTCACGGACGACCGCGAGGGTCATCGCGTCCATGTCCTTCATGTCGACCGCGCCGCGCCCCCACACACAGCCGTCCGCGATCTCCCCGGAGAACGGGTGATGGGTCCAGTCCGCCGCGTTGGCCGGTACGACGTCGGTGTGGCCGTGGATGAGCAGCGCGGGCCGCGAGCGGTCCTCGCCCTCGATCCGGGCGACCGTGGAGGCGCGGCCCTTGTGGGACTCGAAGATCTGGGGTTCGAGTCCCACCTCGGCGAGCTTCTCGGCGACGTACTCGGCGGCCTTGCGCTCGCCCGGACCCGAGTGGTCGCCGTAGTTGCTGGTGTCGATCTGGATGAGCTCACGGCAGAGGTCGACGACCTCGTCCTCACCGGTGATGCTCCTGGCCGTGTCCGACTCGCTCACAGGGCTTCCTCCCACGGTCACTGCTGGTGGTGGTCCCCCTCATCCTCCCTCTCCGGCCCGCCCGACCCCAAGGGCGGACCCGGCCCGTCACACAGGGTTCACACCCGGCCGCCCCGTGATCGGGAGCCCTCGGAAGCCTGGTAATGTTTTCTCTGTCGCCGCGGGCGAAACCCCGCACGCGATACACCTGGTCCGGGTGGCGGAATGGCAGACGCGCTAGCTTGAGGTGCTAGTGCCCTTTATCGGGCGTGGGGGTTCAAGTCCCCCCTCGGACACAAACCAAAATCCCCACGGTCGACCTTCGACCGTGGGGATTTGCCGTTGTGCGGGTTGATCGCGAGGTCGAGGTGGTGAGCCCGCAGGCCGGCGTTCAAGCGGCGGAGGCCTCTTTGGCCAGCAGCCCCTGGGGGGCGTGTCGCAGCACGGTCTCCACCGCCTCGTCGCCCAGGCGGCGGCGCAGCCGCGGGACGAAGTCCCTGCCGAGCACATCCATGCCCGGACCGCCGCCGTAGGCGCTGAGCGAGGACTTGCGTCCGACGTCGGTCCCCAGGCAGATCCGGCCCAGTTCGCCCGCCTCGGCCATACGCTCGATGAGGTCGAGGACGACCGAGTCCGGCCGGTACTTGATCCGCCCGATCGTGTCGTAGACGAGGTGGGCGCCGCGGGCGATCAGATCGAGATGGAGTTCCGGGTCGGGGTTGCGGTCGGTGTGGGCGAGCAGGACCCGTCCGGCCGGGATGCCGTGCTTGTCCAGAAGGTCCAGGACGGCGTGTGCGGCGGTCCCGACCTCGGTGTGCACCGCCACGGCCACTCCCGTGTCCCGGGCCGCCGCGGCTCCCGCGGCGAACCACCGCTCCTCGTGGCGGTCGATCCGGTGGTACGAAGCCCCGAGTTTGATGATGCCCGCCTTGTGGGGGCTGGGCAGGGGGCGCGGGAAGTCCCAGTCGTAACGGTCCATGCCGACTTGTAGGTCGTCCAGGAGTACGCCGAGAAGCGTCGCGTCATCGGCGTGGCGGGCCCAGTGAGCGGCCGGATAGTGCGCGCTGCGGTGGAACCCGGTCGCGGCGACGACGTGGATCCCGCTTGTCCGGGACACCTCGGCGAGTTGAGCGGGGCGGCGTCCCAGACCGACCGGCGTCAGGTCGACGACCGTGCGAATGCCGCTTGCCGCCACACGCCGGAGTTCGTCAGCCGCCTTGTCGGTGTCGAGGAACTCGTCACCCGGGTTGACCGGGGTGCGCAGGAAGACGTGCTCGTGGGCATCCACGTCGCCGAGTTCGTCAGCGGCGACCGGGCCCAGGACGGTCTCGACGACAGGCAAGGCTCCTTCTCCTTCCGGGTACGACTCTCCCCGGCGCTAGGCGAGTTCGATGTGGAACACGAACCGGGAACCCGCGTAGCGGGATTCGGTGAGTTCGACGGGTGCGCCGTCGGCGGTGGTGACCAGTCGGCGCTCGACGAAGATGGGCGCACCGATGGGCAGGTCCAGGAGGGCGGCGTCATCCTCGGTGGCGATGGCCGCTATCTGCGTTCCCGTCGCGCGGGTGGGGGCGAACCCCTTGCCTGTGAGCGCCTGATGGAGCGAGCCACGGGCCAGATCCTCGCCCAACAGCCAGGCACAGGAGGGCGGCAGGACGACGTTCTCGATCGCCATCGGCTGGTCGTCGGCCAGCCGCAGCCGTCGTACGTGCACGACGTTGGACTGGGGCGCGAGCCTGAGCGCGGTGATCTCCTCCTGACTGCCAGCGCGCAGTTCACTGGTCAGGACGGTCGATGACACGGTCATCCCGCGCAGAGCCATCTCCTCGGTGAAGGAGCGCAGTTGGCCCATCTGGCGGTGGACCTGAGGCTCCCCGACGAAGGTACCGACGCCGGAGATCCGGTAGATCACGCCTTCGGCGACCAGGCGCTGGGTCGCCTGCCTGACGGTCATCCGGCTGACCTGGAACAGGTCGCACAGTTCCGCGTCGGACTCGATCTGATCCCCAGGGCTCAGCCCCGCGATCCGGCTGCGGATGTGCCGTTCGACCGCTTCATGTCGCGGCATGGGCCGCCGAGCCACGGCTTCCCTCCTTTGTCTATACCGGTATGCCCCACGCAGCATAGGCCGCCCTTCGGTATGCGTCCACACCCGGCACACTCGGCCGGAACCAAAGATCAGCCAGCACGGGTTCTTGACGTGGTATCGATCGGCGCTCTAGCTTCATGGCCCGTACTACCTGTCTATACATACTCCCCATCGCACCCACATAGCACCCAGCCCTGTCTCCGCCCTCGCACCGAGAGGTTTCCGCACGTGCCATCGTGGATCCGTACCGCAGTCGGGATCGTCGAGGAGATTGCCCAATCCCAGGCCGACGCCATCGAGGCGGCGGCGCAGATCGCCGCCAGGTCGATCGCCGACGACGGCGTCGTCTACACCTTCGGCACCGGTCATTCACGCATGCCGGTGGAGGAGATCTTCCCCCGCTACGGCTCCTACCCCGGCTTCCAGCCGCTGGTGGAGCTCTCGATGACGTTCCACACCCAGGTGGTGGGGGCCAACGGACAGCGGCAGGCGATGTTCATCGAACGCGTCGAGGGACTCGCCGAGCAGATCCTCGCCAACTTCCGGCTGCGCCCTTCGGACAGCATGTTCATCTTCAGTGTCAGCGGACTCAACGCCGTCCCCATCGAGATGGCGATGGGCGCGAAGAAGGCGGGCCTGCCGGTCATCGCGGCCACGTCGCTGCGGGAGACGAACGCCGCCGAACCACGGCATCCGAGCGGATCCCGGCTCGCCGACCACGCCGACGTGGTGATCGATCTGGGATCGCCGGTCGGCGACGCCATCTGCCGGGTCCCCGGCCTGGACGTCCCGGTCGGCCCGGTGAGTACCTTCACCGCGATCGCCGTGGTCAACGAGATCAAGGTCCGGGTCGCCGAGTTGCTGGCCGAGCGGGGCGCCATGCCGCCGGTCATCACCAGCTCCCGCCTGGTCGGCGCGGACCGCAGCAATGAGCTGTTCGAGGGCGCCTACCTCGAATTCGCCCGCCGCTCCGCCGCCGCTCTGCGCATCGCGGACGGCGCACGATGAAGCGCCTGCTGGTGGCCGGCGCTCGGGGCGGAATCGGTGCCGCGTGCGTCAACGCCGCGCGGGCCGCCGGTGTTCAGGTCTTCGAGGCCGACCGCGATACGTACGACATCACCGTGTCCGCGGGCGCCGACGCGGCGGTGACGCGAGCAGCCGAGGCGCTGGACGGCCTCGACGGCATCGTGCACGCGGTGGGCATGTCCGGTCGGCGTCTCGGCGACGGGCCGGTCGACGAGTGCGGCGACGAGGCATGGCGTGAAGTGCACCGGGTCGACCTCGACTCCGTGTTCTACCTGCTGCGCGCCGGCATACGGCAGTTGGCCGGCGCGGGCGGGTCGATCGTCGTCATCGGCTCGGCCCTGGCGAGCACACTCGACGAAGACTTCCTCACCGCGGCCTACGCCAGCGCGAAGGGCGCTCTGGTTCCCCTGGTGCGCTCGGCCGCGTTCACCGGAGCCCCCAAGGGTGTGCGCGTCAACATCGTGGCGGCCGGCCTGGTGGACACACCGATGGCCGCACGGGCCATGACCGATCCCGCGATCCAGGGCCGGATGCCGCGGTTGATGCCGCTCGGTGCGCGGGCCTGCAGTCCCGAAGAGATCGCCGACACCGCCTTGTGGCTGCTGTCGGACGCCTCCTCCCGCACGACCGGTGCGGTGGTCCCCGTAGACGGAGGGTGGCACCTGAGGTGAACAGCACACGCGTCAGCCAGACGGAGGCCGGTCGCCATCCGCTGCTGTGGGACGGCGATGTGGTGGTCGTCGGCGGCGGGTCGGCGGGCTGCGCGGCAGCCGTCGCGGCAGCCCGCCGGGGCGCTTCCACCCTGCTCGTGGAGGCTGCCGCGCACCTGGGCGGCACCGGGGCGAGCGTCCTGGACACCTTCTACGGTTTCTACGCGCCCGGCACAGGTGATCGCGTGGTCGGCGGTGTCGGATGGGAGGTGTGCCAGGCGCTCACCGATCGCGAAGCGGCCTTCGAACGCCCCAACACCTACGGCGCGGGCACCGGCATCACCTACGACCCCGAGACACTCAAACTGGTCTGGGACGAAGTCACCGGCTCTGCCGGGGTGCGGGTCCTGTTCCACGCCGCTGCGTCACGTGTGGTGATGGAGGGTCAGAACGTTCTCGGGGTGGTCGTCGAGACGGTTGCCGGCCCTGGGCACGTGCGCGCCGGAGTCGTCATCGACGCCAGCGGTGACGCCGACGTGGCGTGGCGTGCGGGGGCGGCTCTGGAGCGGCCCGCCGAGGACCGTGTCGTGCAGCCGCTCACCCAGACGTTCCGGCTCGCCGGCGTCGACGCCGCGGTGACACCGACGGCGGAGCTGCACCGGCTGATGGCTCTGCACGCGGACTCGGGAGCGTATGAGCTGCCCCGGCGCGAGGGTTCCGTCCACCGGACCACCGAACCCGGCGTCGTCCACACCAATGTGACCCGCGTGAGTGGCATCGACCCGACCGACCCATGGCAGCTTTCGGCAGCCGAGCAGGAGGGGCGCCGCCAGGTCGTCGAGTACACGCGGTTCCTCCGAGAGCAAGTTCCGGGGTATGAGCGGGCTTTCCTGATCGCGTCCGCGCCGCGCATCGGCGTGCGGGAGAGTCGCCGCCTGATCGGGGAGTACGTCCTGGGCAGGGAAGACGTGCTGAGTGCGCGTCAGTTCGAGGACGCCGTCGCGCTCTGCGGCGCTCCGATCGAGGACCATGCCGCCGGACACAGGACGATCTGGCAGTACGTCGGCTCCGGTGACGAGACGCCCACCGGCCGCACCTACGGGGTGCCCTATCGATGCCTGCTCCCTCGCGGCGTCGACGGTCTGCTCGTCGCGGGCCGGTGTCTGTCGGCCACCCATGACGCCCACGCCTCCGTCCGTTCCATCGGACAGTGCATGGCGATGGGGCAGGCCGCGGGGACGGCGGCGGCGCTGACGGTCTCCGCCGGACACCGGCCCCGCGATGCGGACATCGGCACACTGCGCGAACAACTCGCGGCCGACGGCGCCCTGATCTCACCCGGACGACTCGCTCCGCTGACAAAAGGCTAGACAGGTCGCTCTCCGCCAATCGGGACCTGGTTGACCGCCCGTCACATCGACTCAATCAGCCGAAGTTTCTCATTTTTTACGTCTCGACTGATTGACTGGACGATTTACCCGGACCTAGCTTCCACTTAAGTCTATACAGGTAGTACTGATACTGATCAGGAGATCGCATGGTCGCGACCAGGGGCGGTCCTCGCCCCGCAGGTTCCGCCCTGGGAGTGGACATCGGGGGCACGAACATCAAGTGGGTGCACCGGGCCGGGGCGGCCGTCGTCGAGCAGGGCACGCTGCCCACCCCCGCCGCAGGCCCCGTGCAGATCGTCGCCGCGATCGCCGAGCTCGCGGTCGCCCGCACCGTCGAGGCCGTCGGTGTGGCACTGCCCGGCCACCTGAGCCCGGACATGCGATCAACCACCACCATCCCGAACATCGACGGCGACTGGCAGGGCTTCCCGCTGGCGGACCTGCTCGAGCGTGCGACCGCGAAGCCCGTACTGCTGATGAATGACGCACGCGCGTTCGCCTCGGCGGAACTCGCGCTGGGCTCCGCGCGCACCCACACCGACGTGGTGTTCATGACCATGGGCACCGGGATAGGCGGTGCGATCGCCCTGGGTGGCACCGTCCTGAGAGGGCCCGGCGACCGGGTCGGCGAGATCGGACACATGGCCGCGGCGCCCGGCGGTGACCCTTGCGGATGCGGGGCACGTGGCTGCCTGGAGACGGTGGCGGGCGGCCGGGCGCTGGCGGCCCGATGGTCCCGGGCCCTCGACTCTCGCGGGCAAGGGACTCAGGACCGGTCGGCAACACCCGAGGACCTGGTCCGGGCCGCCCGGTCGGGCGACACCACGGCCCTGGAGATCCTCGGCACCGCCGCCACGGCCGTAGGCACGGTCCTGGGGAGCGTGCTGGCCCAACTCGGCCTCTCGACCGTCGTCGTCGGCGGTGGCGTCGCGCCCGCCTTCGAAGTGATGCGACCGGCCGTCGTGCCGGCACTCGGCGACCGTCGGCGACTGATCGGGCCAGTGACGATCCTGGCCGCCGCGCTCGGCCCGTACGCCGGCGCGATGGGCGCGGCCCTGAACGCCACCGCGCAGCCTCTCGCCGTGCCTTCGGCACGCCCTCAGTTATCCGCGATCTGACGGCCTTTCGCACCCGTCGGCAGGCACATCCGGCGAACGGCCTCTCGCACGCCGACGGGCGTCGCGCCCGGGGAACGGCCTTTCGTCCCCACCGGCGCGCGGTCACGCCCGGCGGCCCGGCTCCGCCCGCGGAAAGAATCCGTGCCCTGCCCCTCAACTCCTTCGCCCATTCCTGCGAAGCCGCCTCCCACAAGCCGCCTTCCACAAGCCGCCTCCCGCCGCCTCCCAACGCGCCTTCCCTGGCGCAGGATCCGGCGCCCTGTACCACCGGCCGTCGCTCTCCCCGCTCGGCGGCCGGTTTCCAACACGCCCATCCCAGGACGGTTTCCCGATGATCGACGCGTTCGTCGAAGACGGCCCGGTACCGAACGAACCGGGCCCCTCTGAGCGGTCCGAGCACACGGCAATGCAGCAGTGGTGGCGCACCGCCGTCATCTACGAGGTGTACGTCCGCAGCTTCCTCGACAGCACCGGGGACGGCATCGGCGACCTCGCCGGTGTCCGCGCGGGCCTGCCGTACCTCAAGCGGCTCGGTGTCGACGGCATCTGGCTCAACCCGTTCTATCCCTCTCCGCAGTACGACCACGGCTACGACGTCGCCGACTACTGCGACGTGGACCCGGTCTACGGAGACCTGGCGGAGTTCGGCGGCCTGGTGGACGACGCGCACCGCCTGGGGTTCAAGGTGCTCATCGACATCGTCCCCAACCACTGCTCCAGCAAGCACCCGTGGTTCCTGCGGGCCCTGGCGGAAGGCCCGGACGGCCCGGCCCGATCCCGCTTCCACTTCGCCGAGGGCCGTGGCACGGGTGGCGAACTGCCGCCCAACAACTGGCACTCCATGTTCGGCGGACCCGCCTGGACCCGGGTCTCCGAGCCCGACGGCACGCCGGGCCAGTGGTACCTGCACCTGTTCGGGCCGGAGCAGCCCGACCTGAACTGGCGCAACCCCGAGGTCGGCGGCTACTTCGAGCAGGTGCTGCGGTTCTGGCTGGACCGCGGCGTCGACGGGTTCCGCGTCGACGTGGCCACCGGCCTCTTCAAGCGCATCGGGCTGCCGGACTCCCCGGACCCGGCGGCCGACGCGCGGGCCCGCGACACGGTCAACCCCCTGGCGTGGAACCAGCCCGAGACACATGGTGTGTGGCGCACTTGGCGGGCCGTCTGCGAGGAGTACACCGCCAGGGACGGCATCGACCGGCTGCTCGTCGGAGAGGTGTCCGTACGCACCCCGGCCGAGCAGGCCGCCTATGTCCGCCCGGACGAACTCCATCAGGCGTTCTTCTTCCACATGCTGACGGCCCCTTGGGACGCCGCCACCTTCCGCCGGGTCATCCAGGACGCTCTGCGGGACATAGCGGGCACCGGCTCGACCATCACCTGGGTGCTCAACAATCACGACCAGGTCCGTACCGTCACGCGGTACGCGGCCGCCGCCCGCGCTCGCGCCGCCGCGCTGCTGATGCTCTCGCTGCCTGGCGCCGCCTATGTCTACCAGGGCGAGGAGCTCGGCCTGCCGGAGGTCGTCGACCTGCCGGACGAGGTACTCACCGACCCGATCTTCCATCGCAGCGGCAGCCGCGTCGGAATCCGCGACGGCTGCCGCGTGCCACTGCCGTGGTCGGGGCACATGTCCCCGTTCGGTTTCACCTCGGGCGACGGCATCGTCAAGCCGTGGCTGCCACAGCCCGACTGGTTCGCCGCGCACACCACCGAACGGCTCATGGCCGACCCCGGTTCCTTCTGGCACCTGTACCACGACGCGCTGCGGTTGCGCGCGAGCCTGCCGTCGCTCGGTAACGGGACGCTCCGCTGGCTTGAGTCTCCGCCACAGGTCCTGGCCTTCGTCCGCGGTGACGGGCTGGTGTGCGCCGTCAACTTCGGCGACGTCCCTTGTCCCGCGCCGGTCCCCGGCACGCCGCTGCTCGCGAGCGGTCCCTGCCCTCCCGGGACCCTTCCCGGCAGCACCGCCGCCTGGTGGGCGTCCGACGGCCTCACAGGCTGACCCGGCATCCGCCACCTCCAGTTCCGTCCCGCTTCACGTTTCGCCCTCGCTTCATGTTCCGCCCGTCTTTCACAAAGGAGTGACGAATGAATGGCAGAGCGGCAGCACTGACGGCCGTCGCCGTCCTGATGATCGGGGCCGCCGGGTGCGGCTCCTCGGACAAGGACGCCTCCGGCAACCCGGCGGCCACCGGTGCCAAAGACGCATCCACGCTGAACCTGCCCCGGCTCGACGGGCAGGATCTGCAGGTGGCCGGCGTCTGGACGGGCGCCGAGCAGAAGAACTTCCTCAAGGTGCTGGCCCGCTTCGACAAGCTGACCGGAGCGAAGACCACCTTCGTGCCCACCGGCGACAATGTGTCGACCTTCGTCGGCAGCAAGATCCAGGGCGGCTCTCCGCCGGACGTCGCTCTTCTCCCCCAGCCCGGCGTGCTCCAGCAGTTCGCCAAAGCCGGATGGCTCAAGCCGCTCCAGCCGGCCGTGACCAAGGAACTGGACCAGAACTACAGCAAGGTCTGGCGTGACCTCGGCACGTACAAGGACAAGCAGTACGGCGTGTTCTTCAAGGTCACCAACAAATCCCTGTTCTGGTACAACACCGCGGCCTGGGAGCAGGCCGGACTGACCACCACCCCCACCACCTGGGAACAGCTGCTCAAGGACGGTCAGACCCTCGCCGACTCCGGCACCCCTCCGTTCTCCATAGGCGGCGCCGACGGCTGGCTCGTGACCGACTGGTTCGAGAACATCTACCTCAGCCAGGCCGGCCCGGCCATGTACGACAAGTTGACGAAGCATCAGATCAAGTGGACCGACCCCTCGGTGACCAAGGCACTGACCACACTGGGCCAGCTCTTCGGCAGGCCCGATCTGATAGCCGGAGGCACGCGGGGAGCGCTGCAGACCGACTTCCCCACCTCGGTCGGCCAGGTCTTCGCCAAGCCGCCCAAGGCCGCGCTGGTCTACGAGGGCGAGTTCATCGCGACGAACATCACCCAGGAGACCACGGCCAAGGTCGGCACCGACGCCAAGGTCTTCCCCTTCCCCGCCGTGGACGGCGGTGAGGCACCAGTGCTGAGCAGCGGCGACGTCGCGGTCGCGCTCAAGGACGGCGAGGGCGCGCGGGCGCTGATGCGGTTCCTGGCCTCCCCGGAGGCGGGGGGAATCGCCGTGCAGCAGGGCGGTTTCCTGTCTCCGAACAAGGCGGTCGCCTTCTCCAACTACCGCGACGACACCGTGCGGGGCATCGCGAAGAACCTGATCAAGGCCGGCGACAACATCCGGTTCGACATGTCCGATCAGGCACCGGCCGCCTTCGGCGGAACCAAGGGGCAGGGAGAGTGGAAGGACCTGCAGGACTTCCTCGCCAAGCCCTCAGACGTCGCCGGCGCGCAGAAGCAGCTCGAAGCCGACGCCGCGAAGGCGTTCGCCAAGGCGGGCTGAGGCAGCCGTCATGTCACAGACCCTTACCCCTCCGTCCCCCGCCGCCCCCGCGGCGGCGGGGGCACCCGCCCGCCGCGGTAGGACGCCGCGGCGTCGCGGGTGGATCGCGGCGTTCTTCCTGCTGCCCGCGCTGATCCTGCTGGGCGCGCTCGTGGTGTATCCGATCGTGTGGTCGGCGATACGCAGCCTCTTCGGCCCCGACGGCTTCACGGACTTCGTCGGGCTGTCCAACTACACCGGTGTCTTCACCGACCATCAGACCCTCGTCGCCCTCAAGAACAACGCGATCTGGGTCGTGGTCGCACCCGTCGTGGCCACCGGGCTGGGCCTGATCTTCGCCGTGCTCACCGAGCGGATCCGCTGGGGCACGGCATTCAAACTGGTCGTCTTCATGCCCATGGCCATCTCCATGCTGGCCGCCGGGATCATCTTCCGGCTGGTGTACGACCAGGACCCCGGCAAGGGCGTGGCCAACGCGGTGGTGACCGGCGTCCATGACACCTTCTTCAAGGCATCGGCGTATCCCGGGGCGCACCCCCGGGTCGCGGGTGCGGGCAGCGGCACTCTGGCCGGGCCGGTCGGCGGCCCCTACACCAGCAAGCCTGTCAGTCCCGGTGGCGGCCCGGCCGCGCTGGCTCTGGTCGGAGTGCAGCCCACTACCCTGACCGACGCGACGCAGGCCGCTTCGCCGAGTGCCTGCCCGCAGGGGTCGTTGTGCGGCACGGTCTGGCTGGACTTCCAGCCGGGCGGCGGCACCCCCGGGAAGATCGACCGGGGCGAGAAGGCACTGGCAGACATCCGGGTCGAGGCTGTACGTGGCGGGCGCGTCGTCGCCACGGCCACCGCGGCGAAGGACGGCACGTTCGCCCTGCCCGCGTCCCGGATCGGCGCCTCGCCGGTGCAACTGCGTCTGCCCGCGACGAACTTCACCTCCCAGTACGCGGGTGTCAACTGGCTCGGCCCGACCCTGGTCACCTGGTCGATCATCGGTGCCTACGTCTGGATGTGGACCGGCTTCGCCATGGTCCTGATCGCTGCCGGGCTGGCCGGGATCCCCCGGGAACTGCTGGAGGCCGCACGTGTCGACGGCGCGAGGGAGTGGCAGGTCTTCCGCCGCATCACCGTGCCGCTCCTGGCTCCGGTGCTGGGCGTGGTCCTGGTCACGCTGGTGATCAACGTGCTGAAGATCTTCGACCTGGTGTACGTCATCGCCCCCGGGGCCAGCGAGCAGGACGCCAACGTACTGGCCCTGCAGCTCTACCTGTCCTCCTTCGGCGGCGGCAACGACCAGGGCACCGGCAGCGCGCTCGCCGTGCTCCTGCTCGCCCTGGTCGCGCCGGTCATGTTCCTCAACATCAAGCGGTTCCGAAAGGAGAAGTCACGGTGACAACCCTTCAGACCGCTCAGGACGCCCCGTTCCCCCAGGCCGCCGCAACCGCCCGGACCGCCTCCGCCCGCACGGGACGAGGCGCCGCCGCCCGCGCGGCACGTCGGCTCGCCGGCGGATCCACACGGCTGGTTCTGCTGGCCGTCGCCCTGTTCTGGCTTGTGCCCACCGTCGGCCTGCTGCTCTCCTCACTGCGCGGGCCACTGGACATCCAGGCGTCCGGCTGGTGGACGGTCCTCACCAAGCCCGCGCAGCTGACCCTGCACAACTACACCAGCCTGCTGGACAACTCGACGATCACACATTCGTTCCTGAACAGTCTGCTGATCACTGTTCCTGCCACGCTGTTGGTCGTGGTCGTCGGCTCTCTCGCCGGGTATGTCTTCGCGTGGGTCGAATTCCCGGGCCGGGACTGGGTGTTCCTGCTCATCGTCGGCCTGCTCGTGGTGCCCCTGCAGGTCGCGCTGGTGCCCATCACCAGTCTGTTCGGGGAGATCGGGATCTTCGGCAGCATCGTCAGCGTCGTCCTCTTCCACGTCGCTTTCGGCCTGCCGTTCGCGATCTTCCTGCTCAGGAACTTCTTCGCGGGAATCCCGCGCGAACTGCTGGAGGCCGCCCGTCTCGACGGGGCGGGCGAGTTGTGGCTCTTCCTCCGAGTGGTGGTTCCGCTGGGCGGGCCCGCGATAGCCTCGCTCGGTATCTTCCAGTTCCTGTGGGTCTGGAACGACATGCTCGTCGCGCTCATCTTCGCCGACCCGGACTCGGCCCCGCTCACTGTGGCCCTGCAACAGCAGACCCGCCAGTTCGGCACCAATATCGACGTCCTGTCCTCCGGCGCCTTTCTCTCCATGATCATCCCGCTGGTGGTCTTCTTCGCCTTCCAGCGGCAGTTCGTCAACGGCGTCATGGCAGGAGCCCTGAAGTAGCCGCCCTCCCCGCGCGGCCCCCGGCCGCGGGCACGCGACCGGGGGTGCCCGCGGCACCCGACGACGACCCCAACGACCACCGGATCGAGCCTGCTTCGCGGACGTGACCGTGGACACTGAGGGGGTGACCCCACACGCGGTAAACGGAACCTGTGCCATGGAGAACGAGGTGCCGTTGACCGGTGGGCGCATCACCCCTGGCGTGGTCAGGGTAGGCAGTACCGTCCGGCGGCCGGTCACGCAGGCGTCGCCGTTCGTCGCGGAGTTGCTCGGTCACCTCGGGCGTCAGGGCTTCACCGGGGCCCCGCGCCACCTGGGGCTCGACGTGGCCGGCCGTGATGTGCTCAGCTACCTGCCCGGCTGGGTGCCCGCACGCTTCCAGCGCTGGACCGATCCCCAGGTCGCCGCCGCCGGCGCCTTGCTCCGTGCCTTCCATGACGCCACCCGTGGCTGCCGCCTGGCCGGCCGGCATCCCGTCGTCTGCCATCACGACCCGGGGCCGAACAACACCGTGTTCTCCGACGCCGTACCCGTCGCCTTCATCGACTTCGACACCGCTGCCCCGGGCGACCCGCTGGAAGACCTCGGCTACATGGCCTGGACCTGGTGCGTCTCCTCCAAGGCCGACGCCCGGCCCGTCCGCGCGCAAGCCGCCCAGGTACGCATCCTCGCCGACGCCTATGACAGCGACGCCACCACCCGACGGGGCATCGTCGACGCGATGCTCGAACGGCAGGCCCGTAACGCCCGTTGGTGGCGGGGACGGCTTGACGCTCCCGGGCCTCAGCTCGCCGACCGTGGACAGATCCTCGCCCGCGTCGCCTGGTCCGAGCGGGAACACGCCCACACCGAGGCCCACCGGGATGCCTTCGCCGCCGCCCTGCGCTGACGTCCGAGCGACACCCACGCGACACCCACGTCACATCCACGCACTCCTCCTCAGTCGGCCAAGATGGCTGAAGTTCGCCCGTCAGTGGGTGGATTCGCCCCGAGCCGTGCGGCGTCCCGCGCTCGGAATTCCGCTTATTTGTCGCGGGTGTCGAGGCATGCCGAAAACGTCTGCTCCACCCCTTCCTGTGGGGTGTTCGGCGGGGTTCGACAGCGGTTCGGCCGCCGTTCATCGAAGCTCGGGGCGTATCACAGGCATCGCCACCGCGGCCCACTATGCGACGACGTGTTCCGGCGCGTGTCGGCGATGGGGAGTTCGCGCTCCGGGCGAGGAACGCGTGGTTAGCATGATTCGCACGACAAACGCCTTTGCTCATAGGCGACTTGGGGCGCACGCGTGCGCCTGGGCCACCGTAGGCACGGACGGCCGGACAGCCCGGCGGGCCCCCGCGTCCGCGGCAAGCACACCACTTCCGACAAGCATCGAGGATCGCGGAATGGCACATCCCGACGCGTCCCGCCCGCGCCCGAAGTCGGCGTGGCGGCATCTGCCGATCGCCACCCTGGTGGTGACCGCTGCGCTCGGCACGCCTGTCGTGCTCGCCGCACCGGACGCCGCACGCCCCTGGGTGGCGGGCACCGTGGCGGCGGCAGGTGGCTGTCTCGTCCTGCTCGCCTCGGCGGCCGCGCGACTGCACCGCAGGCTCACCGCTCAACTGGACAGGACCCTGGCGGAGTCGGCACGGCAGCGCTCGGAGGCGGCGTACCTGGCCGGCGCGGTGGTGCCGGAAATGACCGCGGCGCTGCAGGACCCCACGACCGCCGCGCCGGGAGCGGCCGGTGCCGTGCGGGGACCGGCCGGTGCGTGGCATCCCGCGGAACCTCAGCTCATGGCCGTGCAGCGCGCCGTGGAGGAGGCCGTGGGCGTGGCGCAGCGGCGCGCGGCCGCGGTGGACGGGGAGCGCCGGCAGGCGGTGCGTGCCCTGGCGAGCATGTCCGACGATCTGCGGAAGGCCATGGCGCAGACCCTGCCCACGGCGGTGCGGAGACTGGGCGAGGGGGCCTCGCTGGAGACGGTCCGCGCGGAGATGCGGCTGTCCCAGTTCGCCAATGCCCATGTGCGCGAACTGGTGGAGGCCGGTGTACGGGAACTCGCGGTCAGCGAACGGCGTTCCGCGGCTGCCCAGGCCGCCAGTGCGAAGGCGCTGAGCCGGGTACAGGCCCAGGCCGTGAGCATCCTCGCGGACTTGCGGGGGATGCAGGACCGGCACGGCGAGGCGGTCCTGGGCGACCTGCTCGAGCTGGACCACAGCACCTCCCAGCTCGGCCTGCTCACCGACCGGCTGGCGCTGCTCATGGGCGGGCGGGCAAGCCGGTCGTGGAACAAGCCGATCCCCATGGAGAGCGTCCTGCGTGGCGCCGTGGGGCGGATCGCCGCGTACCGCAGGGTCAGAATCAACTGCTCCAGCAACGCGGCGGTGTCCGGGTTCGCGGCCGAGGGCGTGATGCACCTCCTGGCCGAGCTGATGGACAACGCGACCAGCTTCTCCGCACCGATCGACCAGGTCCACGTCTACGTGGAGGAACGGTCCGCCGGCATCGTCGTCACCATCGAGGACAGCGGTCTGAAGATGGCCGACGCCGCGCTGCGTCGCGCCGAGGAGGCGGTCTCGGGTGCGATGAGCGACCTCGCCTCCCTCCAGGGGACTCGGCTGGGGCTGGCGGTCGTCGGGCGGCTCGCCGTCAAGTACGGCATCTCCGTCAGTTACCGCCCCTCCTCGCGCGGTGGCACGGGCGTCGTCGTACATCTGCCGGCCCAACTGCTCGCCCAGCAGCGCACGGCTCCTCACCGGACGGCCCACGCGCCGTCGGCGCCGCCGCGCGGGCGTGCGGTGGCCGCCGCCGAGCCCGCCCCGTCGCCCC
>NZ_VBZC01000129.1:0-8194 GCF_005786655.1 Streptomyces montanus | reverse complement strand
GGTCGTCGGCGGGAGCGCCGCCGCCCTGCTGCTGACCGCCACCGGGGCCGCCGCCCCAGCCGCCGCCCTGCTGGCCGCCGCCACCGCCGCCGTATCCGCCCTGGCCACCTCGGCCGGTGGTCTTGGTGACCTTGGCCGTGGCATTGCGAAGGCTCGCGCCGACCTCGTCGACGTCGAGCTCGTAGACCGTGCGCTTGACGCCCTCACGGTCCTCGTAGGACCGCTGCTTCAGCCGGCCCTGCACGATGACGCGCATGCCTCGCTGGAGCGACTCGGCGACGTTCTCCGCCGCCTGACGCCAGACCGAGCAGGTCAGGAACAGGCTCTCGCCGTCCTTCCACTCATTGGTCTGACGGTCGAAGGTGCGGGGGGTGGACGCGACACGGAACTTCGCAACCGCCGCACCGGAAGGGGTGAAGCGCAGCTCGGGGTCGTCGACAAGATTGCCGACGACCGTGATGACGGTCTCGCCTGCCATAGGGAACCTCTCGGCGGGTTTGCTGCTGGCTGCTTGGTGCTGCTACTCGATGCCCGATATCAGCTGAGCGGGAGAGCTCAGTGGGTCTCGGGACGGAGGACCTTGGTCCGGAGGACCGACTCGTTCAGGTTCATCTGGCGGTCGAGCTCCTTGACGACCGCAGGCTCGGCCTGCAGGTCGATGACCGAGTAGATGCCCTCGGGCTTCTTCTTGATCTCGTACGAGAGACGACGACGGCCCCAGGTGTCGACCTTCTCGACCTTTCCGTTGCCCTCGCGGACGACGGAGAGGAAGTTCTCGATCAGAGGGGCGACGGCGCGCTCCTCCAGATCGGGGTCGAGGATGACCATCACCTCGTAGTGACGCATGTAGAACCCACCTCCTTTGGACTCAGCGGCCACGGTCGTTCCGTGGCAGGAGGGTCGTGATGCGTACGCAACGGTATCGGGCGCCACTGACAATCGGGCCCGTCGCCCAGCGGACTGAGCGAGAGTTGTGCCGTGGCCTGGACAGACACCGGTGCAGACGGTACAGAGTACCCGCCCACGTGCTTCCGGTTGAAATCCAGCGGTCGGGACCGTCAATCTGTACACATCGGGTGTGCATGGCGCTACGATGCGCCGTCTTCCGCAGGAGGTGCCCCATGGCACAGACAGTGCGACCCAACATCGCCGGATCCCTGTTCGCCACCGATCACAAGCCTCACCCGCTGCAGGACGCCCTGCTCGCCGTGACGCTGGTCCTCGGAGTGACGTCCTTCATCACGGCGATGTTCCACGACCTCCATCTGATCAGCTCGTGGACGGGGCTGGTGGGGATCATCACCGGCGCGGGCGGGCAGTTCGTCTCCGAGACGACCCGTCAGCGCTTCGGGCTGATCCTGGGTCTCGGCGCCTCGGGCGTCGGCTTCTTCCTCGGCATGGCGCACGGCGGTCTGTTCGGCGGCATCATCGGCTGACCGCCTCCCCGACGAACGGGGATCGCCGGTCGGCACCCTCACAACACCCGGCCCCACAGCCGGACAACACCTGAAGACGTCCCGGCCGCGTACCGGTCGCGGCCAAGGTTCCGTACGGCCAGACGGGGCGCTCACAGGGCGCAGTAGGCTTCGGCGCGAGAGCCAGGAGCCCCTGTACCCATGGGGACACACCAGCCCGAGGAGCGCCCCGAATGAGCCTGACCCTGAGGACCATCAGTCGAGAGCAGCATCTGGCATACATCCAGAGCCTGCCCGCGGCGAGCCACATGCAGGTCCCGGCCTGGGCAGATGTCAAGGCGGAGTGGCGCTCCGAGAATCTCGGTTGGTTCGACGACAGGACGGGCGAGATGGTCGGGGCGGGCCTCGTGCTGTACCGGCAACTGCCCAAGATCAAGCGCTATCTCGCCTATCTGCCCGAGGGACCGGTCATCAACTGGTTCGCGCCAAATCTGACCGAGTGGCTGGATCCGATGCTCGCGCACCTCAAGCAGCAGGGTGCGTTCTCCGTGAAGATGGGGCCGCCGGTGATCATCCGGCGTTGGGAGGCCGCTTCGATCAAGAAGGGCATCCAGGACCCGGACGTGAAGCGCCTGCGCGACATCGAGGCGGACTTCATCGAGCCGCGCGCCTTCGAGGTCGCCGACAAGCTGCGCCGCATGGGCTGGCAGCAGGGTGAGGACGGCGGGGCCGGCTTCGGTGATGTGCAGCCCCGCTACGTCTACCAAGTGCCGCTGGCGAACCGCTCCCTGGAGGATGTCCACAAGGGCTTCAACCAGCTGTGGCGGCGCAACATCAAGAAGGCCGAGAAGGCCGGCGTCGAGGTCGTCCAGGGCGGCTACCACGATCTGGAGGAGTGGCAGCGTCTGTACGAGATCACGGCCGTACGCGACCACTTCCGGCCCCGCCCGCTCTCGTACTTCCAGCGCATGTGGACGGCCCTCAACACCGAGGACCCCAACCGCATGCGGCTCTACTTCGCCCGGCACGACGGCGTGAACCTGTCGGCCGCGACGATGCTGGTCGTCGGTGGGCACGTCTGGTACTCGTACGGCGCCTCGGACAACATCGGTCGTGAGGTCCGGCCCTCGAACGCGATGCAGTGGCGGATGCTGCGCGACGCGTACGCCCTGGGTGCGACGGTCTACGACCTGCGGGGCATCTCCGACTCGCTGGACGAGACGGACCACCTCTTCGGCCTGATCCAGTTCAAGGTGGGCACGGGCGGGCAGGCAGCCGAGTACCTCGGCGAGTGGGACTTCCCGCTCAACAAGCTGCTCCACAAGGCGCTCGACATCTACATGTCGCGCCGCTGACGTCCCAGAATGTGCCTGCATACCTCTGATACACCAAGCCCACGAGAAAGGTTCCAGGTCCGGCCATGGCGCTCACGCTCTACGTCGACACCGCGCGCTGGCGTGCGCACCTCAAGCAGGTGTCCGAGCAGTTCCCCGGGCTCGTGCCCGTCTGCAAGGGCAATGGATACGGCTTCGGCCACGAGAGGCTGTCGGACGAGGCCACGCGCCTGGGTTCGGACATTCTGGCCGTCGGCACGACGTACGAGGCCGCGCGGACCAAGGACTGGTTCGGCGGCGACCTGCTGGTGCTGACGCCGTTCCGGCGAGGCGAGGAGCCCGTGCCGCTGCCCGACCGCGTCATCCGCTCCGTGTCGTCGGTCGACGGGGTCTACGGCCTCGTGGGCGCCCGTGTCGTCATCGAGGTCATGTCCTCGATGAAGCGGCACGGTGTGAGGGAGCAGGACCTGCCGCAGCTCCACGCCGCCATAGAGAACGTGCGGCTCGAGGGCTTCGCGATCCACCTGCCGCTGGACCGTACCGACGGCTCGGACGCCGTCGAAGAGGTCATCGGCTGGATGGACCGGTTGCGCGCGGCCCGGCTGCCGCTGCACACCATGTTCGTCAGCCATGTGAAGGCCGATGAACTCGCCCGGCTGCAGCAGCAGTTCCCGCAGACCCGCTTCCGCGCCCGCATCGGCACGCGGCTGTGGCTGGGGGACCACGAGGCGACGGAGTACCGCGGCGCTGTCCTGGACGTCACGCGCGTCTCCAAGGGCGACCGCTTCGGCTACCGGCAGCAGAAGGCGGCCTCCGACGGCTATCTGGTCGTCGTGGCGGGCGGTACGTCGCACGGAGTGGGCCTGGAGTCCCCCAAAGCCCTGCACGGCGTCATGCCGCGCGCCAAGGGTGTCGCCCGCGCGGGTCTCGCCACCGTGAACCGGAATCTTTCTCCGTTCGTGTGGGGTGGCAAGCAGCGGTGGTTCGCGGAACCCCCGCACATGCAGGTGTCGATCCTGTTCGTGCCGACGGACGCGCCGGAGCCGAAGGTCGGTGAGGAACTGGTGGCCCATTTGCGGCACACCACCACACAGTTCGACCGCGTCGTCGAGCGCTGACCCGGACGAGGACCCGCGGAGCTGCCCGCGCCCTCGGCCGCGCCCACCGCTGAGCCCCGGCAGAACCCGAAAGGCCGTACACGGAGCCCGTGTACGGCCTTTGGCGTGCCTGACCTACGCCCTGTTCGCTCAGGGCGAACTGCGGGTCGCCTGGGTTCCCCCGCTGCCCCACTCCACACTGGGCCCCTCGTAATGCGCCGCATGCCGCGGCGGACGGGCCGCGGATCCGAGGACGAAGACGTCCTCAGCCCCGTCCAGCACGCCACCGGAGGGATCGTCGTCGCCGGCACGGCGCACCACGTCCCGCTCGGGCATGAGGATGTCGCGTACGACCACGGCGCAAAGGTAGAGCGTCCCCAGCAGGTGGACGACGATGGCGAGTTGATAGCCGTCGGTCGGCAGCCCCTTGTGGGCGTCTCCACTGGACGTGTACGCGAGGTACATCCAGATCCCGAGGAAGTACGCGACCTCGCACGCCTGCCAGATGAGGAAGTCCCGCCACTTCGGGCGGGCCAGGGCCGCGAGGGGGACCAGCCACAGCACGTACTGCGGCGAGTAGACCTTGTTGGTGAGGATGAAGGCCGCGACGATCAGGAAGGCGAGCTGGGCGAAGCGCGGGCGGCGCGGGGCGGTCAGCGCGAGACCCGCGACGCCCGCGCTGGCGAGCAGCATCAGCACCGTTGCGAGCGTGTTGACGGTATCGGTGGCGAAAGGCGCTTCCATGCGCTGGGACAGCACCAGCCAGAAGGAGCCGAAGTCGACGCCGCGCTCCTGGCTGAAGGTGTAGAACTTCGACCACCCCTCGGGGGCGAGCAGCATCACGGGGAGGTTCACGGTCAGCCATGAGCCCCCCGCGCCGAGCAGCGCGGTGCCGAACTCCCGCCACCTGCCGGCCCGCCAGCAGAGCACGAAGAGCGGTCCGAGAAGCAGGATCGGATAGAGCTTGGCGGCCGTGGCGAGCCCCAGCAGGACGCCGAAGGCGAGGGCACGGCCCCGTGACCACATCAGCATCGCGGCGGCCGTCAGGGCGACGGCCAGCAGGTCCCAGTTGATGGTGGCGGTGAGGGCGAAGGCCGGCGCGAGGGCGACGAGCAGGGCGTCCCAGGGCCGCCGCCGGTGGGTGCGGGTCACGCAGACGGCGATGACCGCCGCGCACGCCATCAGCATCCCGGAATTGACCATCCAGTAGATCTTTTCCTGGCCCTGGATGCTGCCGCTGCCTGGTGTCAGCCAGGCGGCGACTTCCATGAACACGCCGGTCAGTACCGGGTACTCGAGGTACTCCATGTCGCCGTTGATCTTGTCGAAGTACGGTACGAGCCCATCGGCGAAGCCGCGTCCCTGGTAGAGGTGCGGGATGTCCGAGTAGCAGGCGTGGGTGTACTGCGAGCTGGCACCGAAGAACCAGGCGCCGTCGTAGCAGGGCAGCTTCTGCACCATGCCGAGGGCGAACACGCCGATCGCGACGAGCGCGATGACGCGTACGGGCGTCCACCAGGACGTCCCGAGCAGAGCGCGCCGTCCGATGGGGCCGCCGATCAGCTCGCTGCCGGTCGCGGCGACCTCGTCCTCCTTGGTCGGCCGAACCGGCTCTGGCTCGTCCACGTTCACTCGCGTCGTTTCTGCACTGGGCATACCGCACATCCTGCCGTACGTACCTGAGAGCGTGTGGGCCCAGCCGCCGGGTCCGTGGCTCGCCGCCTATGTACGGGCCGCCGCCGCCTCGTGTACGACAAGGGCCGCCGCACCTTGTCGGTGCGGCGGCCCTTGTTTCACGTGAAACTGTGCGTTTCACGTGAAACACACTTGGTGACAGCTACCCGGTGCCTCCTCCGAAGAGGCCCCCGTTGCCATTGCCTCTACTGTTTCCGTCGTTGGTCTCCGTAGGTGTGGGACTCACGCCTCCGTCGGTTCCGCCGGTATCGGTACCGCCGTTGTCATTGCCGCCGGTGTTGTTGCACTCGAAGTCGAAGGGATCGCAGGTGTTGGTCGGTGTGGGTGTGGGAGTGGGCGCGGACTCGCTGGGTGTATTGCTCGGCGTCGGGCTTTCTTCGTCCGCCGTCTCCGGCGCCGACGGGGTCACGCTCGGGGTGGGGACGTCGTTGACGACCTGGCCGATCGGCTCGGGCGTCGGAAAGTCCTCCACGGCCTTGCCCTTGAGCGCGTTCTCCATGTAGTCGTGCCAGATTTCGGCCGGGAACGAAGCACCGTGGATCTTCTTCTGGCCACCCGTTCCGTACATCTCCAGGAACTTGCGCTTCTTGCTGCTCTCGTTGTCGTCCATGCGGTACATGGAGACCGCGGTGGAGAGCTGCGGGGTGTAGCCGACGAACCAGGCGGACTTGTTGCCGTCGGTGGTACCGGTCTTGCCGGCCACCTGTCGGTCGTCCAGCTTCGCCGCGGTACCGGTGCCCTTGTCAACGACAGTCCTCAGGACGTCGGTGACATTGTCGGCGACCTGGGCGGTGAAGGCCTGCCTGGTCTTGGCGACATCCGCGTGCCTGAAGACCGTCCCGTCCTTGTCGGTGATCTCCTTGACCGAGTACGGATCGTTCTGCTTGCCGCTGGCCGCGAAGGTGGAGTACGCGCCTGCCATGCGGATCGCGCTGGGGTCGGACGTGCCGAGCGAGAAGGACGGGTAGTTGGCGCTGGCCAGACTGGTCTTCAGGACGCCTGCGTCAAGCGCTGACTCCCTGACCTTGTCCAGACCGACGTCCATGCCGAGCTGCACGTAGGCGGAGTTCGCCGAGACCCTCATCGCCTCGCGGAGGTCGATCTGGTAGCTCGGGGGGTTGTAGGACTCACCGCCGTCGTTCTTCTGCAGCCACTCCTTGCCCTCCTTGTCCTTCCAGACGTTCTCGTCATAGTCCTGGATCTTGAGCTTGTTCTCGCCGCTGTAGAGGCTCTTGGGGGAGACCTTGGTCCGCTCGTCCTGAGCCTGGTTCGGGCCGAGGTCGGGGTTGCGCTTGCCCCACTGCATGGCGGCCGCCAGCACGAACGGCTTGAACGTCGAACCGACCTGGGCACCCGTCTGGTCGGCGTTGTTGGTGAAGTGCTTGGTCGCGTCCTCGCCGCCGTAGATGGCCTTGATCGCGCCGTCCTCGGGATCCACGGAGGCCCCGCCGAACTGGACGTACTTGTCCTTGTCGGGACGCGCCTTCGGGTCGATGTTCTCCTTGCGGACCTTCTTCACCGCGTTTTCGAGCTGGTTGACCATCTTCTTGTCGAAGGTCGTCTGGATCGTGTACCCGCCTCGCTGGAGGTCTTCGGCGGTGATCCCGGTCTCTTCGCTGTTGTTGACGATGTACGCCTTGGCGAGGTCGACCAGGTAGCCGACCTGACCGCTCAGCTGGGCGTTGGACCGCGGACTCTGGGTCTCGGGGAACTTCTTGTACCCCGCCCGCTGCGACGCCGTCAGATGGCCGTCCTTGACCATTTCGTCGAGGATCCAGCTCCACCGCTCAGTGGCCCGCCTGAGGTTGGCTTCGGGAGTGGCGGCGGGGTCGATCGATGTCGCGCCCGCCGGGTCGTAGTACGTGGCGCCCTTGAGTACCGCCGCCAGGAACGCACACTGACTCGCGTTGAGCTTGCTGGCGTCCTTGTTGAAGTACGCACGCGAGGCCGCCTGGATTCCGTAGGCGCCGCGTCCGTAGTAGGCGGTGTTCAGGTAGCCGGCCATGATCTCCTTCTTGTCGACTGTGGCGCCGACCTTGATGGAGATGAACAGCTCCTTGAACTTACGTGTGACCGTCTGTGACTGGTCGCTCAGTCGCGCGTTCTTCACGTACTGCTGGGTGATGGTGGAGCCACCCTGCGTCTCGCCGCCCTTGGCCATGTTGAACAGGGCGCGGCCGATACCCATGGGGTCCACGCCCTTGTCGGTCTCGAACGTCTTGTTCTCGGCCGACATGACGGCGTAGCGCATCTCCTTGGGGATCTGGGCGTAGCCGATGATCTGGCGGTTCGTCTCGCCGCCTGTGGCGACCATCGTGCTGCCGTTGGACCACTTGTAGACGTTGTTCTGCGCCTCCGCCGCCTGAGCGACGTTCGGGACGCCCACCATGGCGTACGCGATGCCCGCCACAACCATCAGGCTGCCGAAGAAGCCGACGAACGTACCCGTCACAAGCTTCCACGAGGGCACCCACCGCGCCGCGCCGTACTTGCCCGCGCGCGGATAGTCGATGATCCGCTTCTTGGGCGGTACGCCACCACGGCCTCTGCCATGCCCGTTCGGTCCGCCGGGGCCGCCCGGACCGCCGCGGCGGCCGCCGCCGCCCAGGCCGCCGAAGCCTCCGCGCCCCGCGCCGTCGGCAGCTCTGCGCCG
>NZ_VBZC01000128.1:0-8573 GCF_005786655.1 Streptomyces montanus | reverse complement strand
TTCACGATGTCGTCGGTGGTGGATCTGCCGGTCGGGATCGACGGGGCGGGTCTGACGGCGACGTTGGCGGCGGTCTGGGACCGCCACGATCTGCTGCGCTCCCGACTGGTCGGCGACGGCATGCGGGTGGACGCGCCGGGCACGGTCGACCTGGCCGGTCTGGTGCACCGGGTGGAGTGCGACGGCACCTGGGACGAGGCCTGGAGCGCCCGCGCCGCGCGGGAACTGGACGCCGCGACCGGCCGGTTGGACCCGGCCCGCGGGGTGATGGCGCAGTTCGTGTGGTTCGACGCGGGGGCGGAGACGGCGGGCCGTCTGATCGTGGTGTTGCATCACCTGGTCGTCGACGGTGTGTCGTGGCGCATCCTGCTCCCCGACCTCGCCGAGGCGTGGAGCCGGGTGCGGGCGGGCGAAACGCCCGAACTGCCCGCGGTGACGACGTCCGTACGCCGCTGGACGCACGCCCTCGTGGAGGAGGCGTCCTCGCCGGAGCGTGTCGCCGAACTGGAGCTGTGGCAGTCGGTCGTCGACGGCCCGGACCCGCTGCTCGGCTCGCGGGAGATCGACCCCGCGGTGGACGTGGTCTCCACCGTGGATCACCTGTGGCTCAAGGTTCCGTCGGAGGTCACCGAAGCGCTGCTGACGGATGTGCCCGCCGCGTTCCGTGGTGGTGTGAACGACGGTCTGCTCAGTGCGTTGGCGGTGGCGGTGTCCCGTTGGCGGCGTGGCCGTGGGGTGGAGGAGTCGTCGCTGCTGGTGAAGTTGGAGGGGCACGGCCGTGAGGAGGCGGTGGTGCCGGGGGCCGATCTGTCGCGGACGGTCGGCTGGTTCACCAGCATGTTCCCGGTCCGTCTCGATCTCGCGGGTGTGGATGTGGAGGAGGCGCTGGCGGGGGGTGCGGCGGCCGGTTCGGTGGTCAAGGCGGTCAAGGAGCAGTTGCTGCGCATCCCCGACAAGGGGCTGGGTTATGGCCTGTTGCGGTATCTGAACGAGGAGACCGGTGCGGTTCTCGCGCCGCATCCGACCGGGCAGATCGCCTTCAACTACCTCGGTCGTTTCTCCGGGGCTGACATGCCTGAGGAGTTGCGGGGGTTGGGCTGGTCGCAGGCGCCGGGCACGAACGAGTTGATCGCGGTGCCGGACGCGGACATGCCGGTGATGTCCACCCTGGAGATCAACGCGGCCGTGACGGACACGGAGGACGGCCCTCAACTCGGCGTCCGGTTCGGGTTCCCGGCGGGTGTGCTGTCCCACGACGAGGTGCGGGAGCTGGCCGATCTGTGGGGGGAGGCCCTGGAGGGCCTGGCCCGGCATGTCGCCCAGCCGGACGCGGGCGGTCTGACCCCGTCGGACGTGCCGCTGGTCTCGGTGCGGCAGAGCGAGCTCGAGGGTTGGGAGCAGCGCTACCCCGGCCTTTCGGACGTATGGCCGCTCACTCCGCTGCAGTCCGGTCTGCTCTTCGAGTCGATGCTGGTCGACTCGACGTACGACGCCTACCACGTGCAGGTCGTCTACCAGTTGTCCGGTGCGGTGGATCCGGAGCGGATGCGGGCGGCCGGCCAGGCCCTGCTCGACCGGTACGCCAACCTGCGCACCGCGTTCGTGCCCGACGCCTCCGGCGACCTGGTCCAGCTCGTCCTCGACGACGTCGAACTGCCCTGGCAGCTGACGGATCTGCGCGAACTGGACGCTCCCCTGCGCGCCGAGGCGCTGGAGCGCCTGCTCGCCGAGGACGAGGCGGACCACTTCGACCCGGCCACCGCGCCGCTGTTGCGTCTCTCCCTGGCACTGACCGGACCGCGGCAGGCCGAACTGGTCCTGACCTCGCATCACGCGCTGCTCGACGGCTGGTCGCTGAGCATCCTGATGCAGGAGCTGCTGCGCCTGTACACCTCCGGGGGCGACGCCTCCGTACTGCCTCGGGTCCGCAGGTACCGGGACTTCCTGCGGTGGCTGTCGCAGCAGGACGCCGAGGAGTCGGCGCGGGCGTGGCGGACCGAACTCGCCGGGGTCGAGGAGCCCACCCTGATCGTGTCCGACCGCGCGGCCGAAGCGGATCCGCAGCGGGTGGGGCAGGTGGAGATCCCGCTGGACGCCGACACCGCCCGCGAGCTGATCCGGTGCGCCGCCGACCTGGGCGTCACCCTGAACACCCTGGTGCAGGGCACCTGGGCGATCGTGCTCGCGGGGCTGACGGGCCGGCAGGACGTGGTGTTCGGCACCACGGTGTCCGGCCGCCCGCCGGCGGTGCCGGACGTGGAGTCGATGGTCGGTCTGTTCATCAACACCCTTCCCGTGCGGGTGGAGTTGTCGCCCTGGCAGAGCTTCCGCCAGGTGCTGACCGGTCTGCAGGACCGGCAGGGTCCGTTGATGGACCATCACCACGTCGGGCTGACGGAGATCTGCCGCACCGCCGGTCTGAGCACCCTGTTCGACACCGTCGTCGTCTTCGAGTCGTTCCCGATGGAGCGCGAGGGCCTGAGCGACGCCGGCGCGGGCGAGAGCGTCGCGATCACCAAGGTGAGCACCGGCAACGGCACCCACTACCCGCTGGGCATCGCGGCCGCGGCCGACGACCGCCTGCACGTGGTCATGGAGTACCAGGAGGACCACTTCGACGCGGACGCCGCCGAGGGGATCGCCGCGCGGTTCGCCCGGGTTCTCGGCCAGTTGGTCTCGGATCCCGATGTGCCGGTCGGATCGGTCGACGTACGGCCGGAGGCGGAACGCGAGCGGCTGCTGGCCGGCTTCAACGAGACCCCCGCGGCGACGGCCGAGGGGACCGTCCCCGACCAGTTCGAACGACAGGCCGCCGCGACCCCGGACGCCCGGGCGCTGCTCTTCGAGGACGTCCAGCTCACCTACCGCGAGCTGGACGAGCGGGCCAACCGGCTGGCACACGCCCTGATCGAGCGGGGCGTGGGGCCGGAGACCGTGGTCGCGGTGGCCACGCGCCGTTCGCCGGACCTGGTCGTCGCGCTGC
Source organism: Streptomyces montanus (assembly GCF_005786655.1). Classification (NCBI taxonomy): domain Bacteria; kingdom Bacillati; phylum Actinomycetota; class Actinomycetes; order Kitasatosporales; family Streptomycetaceae; genus Streptomyces; species Streptomyces montanus. The sequence continues at coordinate 5,590 of NZ_VBZC01000128.1, read as the reverse complement.
TCGGCGTCGCCAAGGCGGGCGGGGCGTATCTGCCGGTCGACCACACCTACCCGGCCGAGCGGATCGCCTACATGGTGGGCGACTCCGGCGCCCGGCTGGCGGTGGTGGACGCCGCGGCGGCGGAGGTGCTGGCCGGGCACGACCTGCCCACCCTGCGGGTGGACGAGGCCCCGGCCGACTCGGGCTCCGACGCGACCGGCACCACGCCCCCTCCGCGTACGACGACGCTCGACAGCGCCGCGTACGTCATCTACACCTCGGGGTCGACCGGGCAGCCCAAGGGCACCGTGGTCACCCACCGCGGAGTCGCCGCGCTGGTCGCGTCGCACGTGGAGCGGATGGCGGTGACGGCGGACAGCCGGATGCTGCAGCTCGTCTCGCCGAGCTTCGACGTCTCCCTCTGCGAGATGTTCACGGTGCTGCTGTCGGGTGCGGCCCTGGTGCTGGCCGACAAGGAGGACCTCGCCCCCGGACCGCCGCTGGCCCGCACGGTGGACCGGCACCGGGTGACGCACATGATGCTGCCGCCCGCGATGCTCGCGGCGCTTCCGGCCGACTCGCTGAGCAGCGTGGTCTCCCTGCTGGTCGGCGGCGAGGCGCCGCCGGCCGAGCTGGTCGCCCAATGGGCCCCGGGCCGCCGGATGATGAACGTCTACGGTCCGACCGAGACCACCGTGTGCGCCACCATGAGCGCGCCGCTGACCGCGGACGACCGGGTGTTCCCGATCGGCACGCCCATCCACGACACCCGGGTGTACGTACTGGACGCGGCGCTGCAGCCGGTCCCGGTAGGGGTGCCCGGCGAGCTGTACATCGCCGGTCCCGGTGTGGCCCGGGGGTACCTCGGCAAGCCGGTCGTGACGGCGGGACGCTTCGTGGCCTGCCCGTTCGGGGGGCCGGGGGAGCGGATGTACCGGAGCGGCGACGTGGTGTCGTGGACCGCGGAGGGTGCCCTGGTGTTCCACGGGCGCGCCGACGACCAGGTCAAGATCCGCGGCTTCCGTATCGAACTCGGCGAGGTCCGGGCCGCGTTGACGGCGCACCCCGGGGTCGACCAGGCGGTCGTGGTCGTCGACGACAACGGCGGCGACCGGCGGCTGGTCGGGTACGTCGTCGCCGCCCCGGTGCAGGCCGCCGACCGGACCGGGGACGAGGAGGACGGCGAGCCGGCGGCCGGTGACCTGGTGGCCGGTGACCTGGTGGTCGGGGACTTGGTGGCCGGGGTGCGCGAACTCGTGCGGGAGCGGCTGCCGCAGCACATGGTGCCGTCGGCGCTGATGGTCATCGACGAGATACCGCTGACCCTGAGCGGGAAACTGGACAGGCGGGCGCTGCCCACACCGGACTACGCCGGGGTGTCGACGGGCCGTGCGCCGCGCACCACCCGGGAGGAGATCCTGTGCGGTCTGTTCGCCGAGGTACTCGGGCTGCCGTCGGTGACCGTCGACGACGGGTTCTTCGCCCGGGGCGGGCACTCCCTGCTCGCCTCCCGGCTCATCAGCCGCATCGGGGTCGTCCTGGGCGTCAACCTTCCGCTCAGGGCGGTGTTCGACGCCCCGACCGTCGCCGAACTGGCCACGTTCCTGGAGTCGGAGGGCGACGCCGGCCACTCCGGCGACCCGTTCGCGCCCGTGCTCTCCATCAAGGGAAACGCGGGGAACGCGAGCGGCGAGGGCAACTCGGTATCCGACACTGAGCCGTTGTGGTTCATTCACCCGGGCGGCGGGATATGCTGGCCGTATCTCGGATTCGCCGCTCGCCTTCCGGAATACCAGACCATTTACGGAATCCAGGCGAAGGGATTCGACGGGACGACCCGACTGCCCGAATCCATCGACGAGATGATCGTCGATTATGTCGGCGAGATCCTGGCCGTCCAGCCTGCGGGCCCGTTCCATCTGGCGGGATATTCCATCGGCGGTACGTTCGCCCAGGCCATCGCCGCGCGACTGCAGGGCCTGGGCCACGAAGTGGCGCTCCTGGCCCTGCTGGACAGCGTCCCCAGCAGCTACCTGGTGACGCAGGCGCCGCCCACCCCGAGCGCGCTGCGGGAGTACCTCCGCGAGCACCTCACGAGCGGAGTCGGCTCGGACGACTACGAGTCGTTCCTGGACAACGCGGTCCGGGTGATCGTCAACCACCAGTCGCTGACACCGGGGTTCACCTCGCCGGTCTTCCACGGCGACGCCGTCTTCTTCAACGCCGTGCCCCAACAGGACGCGACGTACGGGGATCTGTGGAAGCCGTACATCACGGGTTCCGTCAAGCAGTTCGACATCGAAAGCACGCACCACGATTTGATCAACGCGGAGCCCGCCGCCGAAATCTGCTCGATCATCGGCCGGGAGATCTCCGCGCGACGCCGGAAAAGCCAAGAGCGCGGCTGAACTTCCCTGATGCCCGTGTGTGTTGGTAACGGAAATGGAGTCCAGGAATGAGCAGCAATCCGTTCGACGACGAGAACGGTGAGTTCTATGTCGTGGTGAACGACGAGGACCAGCATTCGCTCTGGCCGGCGTTCTCCGACGTGCCCGCGGGCTGGCGGGCGGTCTACGGCGCGGCCGGCCGCGCCGCATGCCTGCAGTACGTCGAGGAGAACTGGACCGATCTGCGGCCCAAGAGCCTGCGGGCGGCCATGTCCGCCGCCGAGAAGTAGCGCGGGACCCAGAACCAGAGAGGAACGGCTTTCCCTATGTCCAAAGTCATCGAGCGGTGGAACGTCCATCCCAACAGTCCCTGGCTGCGCGGCGTCCGCCCGGACAAGCCCGTCGAGTTCGTCGAGCAGCTCGGCTCCTGGAGCGCCTACGGCTTCGCCGAGGTGGAACAGATCCTCGGCGACGCCTCGGCCTTCTCGGCCAAGACAGCCGCGTATGCCGCCGTACAGGTCGACCCGAAGTTCCAGGAGGGCGACATCTCGCAGATGGACCCGCCGGAACAGACCAAGTACCGCAAACTGATCGGGCGCGCGTTCAGTCCCAAGGTGATCGCGAGCCTCGAGCCGCGGATTCACGAGATCACCAATGAACTGCTCGACGCGGCGGCGGAGAAGGACGGCTTCGAGCTGGTGGCGGACTTCGCCTACCCGCTGCCGGTCCGTGTCATCGCCGACCTTCTCGGCCTCGACAGCAAGGACTTCGACCTGTTCAAGGGGGCCGCGTTCGACATCATCGAGAACATGGCCGGCCTTGACTTCGTCGCCGGCGGTGACGGGATCGAGGACCAGATCCACGCCGCGGAAGCGCGCCTGAAGCCCCTGCTCGACTACATGCTCGACCAGGTTCTCCAGCGGCGCGAGCGGCCGAGGGAGGATCTGCTCACCTATCTCATCCAGTCCGAGGACGACGGCCAGCGCCTCACCGACAACGAGGTCGTCAACATCGCCAACGTCCTGCTGATCACCGGCCACATCACCAGCACCATGATGGTCGGCAACACGATGGCGTGCCTGGACCTGGAGCGCGACAAGCTCGTCCAGGTGCGCGAGGACCGCTCCCTGGTCCCGACGGCGATCGAGGAGGCCCTGCGACTGCTCCCGCCGGCCGCCACGCTGTCCCGGGTGACCACCAGGGACGTGGAGATCGGCGGCGTCACGATCCCGGCCGAGCAGATGATCCTGCCGTGGGTGGGCGCGGCCAACCGTGACCCGCTCAAGTTCGACCGCCCCGACGAGTACGACCCGGCCCGCACCCCCAACGACCACATCTCGTTCGGAAACGGCATCCACTACTGCCTGGGCACCCGGCTGGCACGGCTCGAAGGCAGGATCGCGATCAACGCCCTGCTCGACCGCTACCCGGACTTCACCACCGACCAGGACAAGACCGCCTTCTTCCCCTCGGAGGACATGGTGGGCGTCCGCGCGATGCATGTCCTTCCCGCCGAGGGAAGCAAGGGAAAGGCATGACCGAGTTCGCGGACCGGTGGCGTCTTGGAGCCGACAAGTACTGGCTGCGAGGGCAGTTACCGGACGAGAAGGTGAAGTTCGACGAGGACTTGGGTGTGTGGCAGGTCGCCGGGTACCCGGAGGTGCTCGCCGTCCTCAACGACTCCGAGTCGTTCTCGGCCGACTCCACGCGGCTGTTCGACGTCGACGAGGAGCAGGCGAAGCTGATCAAGGGCGACATGGCCCAGATGAACGGCCCCGAGCACATCCATATGCGGCGGCAGGTCGGCCGCGCGTTCAGCCCCAAGGCCATGGACGACCTCGAGGTGCGGATCACCAAGCTCGGCGGCGAGTTGCTCGACAAGCTGGCCGGCCGGGACCGGTTCGACCTGCTGGGCGACTTCATCGACGACCTGTCCGGGATCCTCTTCAGCGAACTGCTCGGCACCCCGGCCGAGCACCGTGACATGTTCAAGGCCGTGGACCAGACGATGGACGCCGATGTGCAAATGAGCACGGTCGGCGAGGGCGGCGAGGAATACTTCGACTCGCTGCTCGGGCCGCTGCTTCCGCTGCGTGACTTCCTCGGCGACATCATCAACGAGCGCCGCAGGGAGCCGAAGCAGGACCTGCTCAGCCTGATGCTCGAGTTCAAGTACCTCGACGGCCGTCCGATGGCGCACGACGAGATCATCAACTTCGCGGTCGCCGTGCTGGGTGCGGGGCATCTGACCAGCCCGATCCTGATCGGCAACACGATGCTGTGTCTGGAGACGTTCCCCGAGCAGGCGGCGAAGGTCCGCGCCGACCGCTCGCTGGTGCCGGGCATGTTCGAGGAGGTCATGCGGTACTTCACACCGGCCACGACCTCCTACCGGGCCACCGAGGCCGAGGTCGAGGTGGGCGGGGTGACGATACCCAAGGACCAGATGGTCAGCCTGCAGCTCGGGGCGGCCAACCGGGACCCGCGCCAGTTCCCCGAGGCGGACACCTTCGACGTGACCCGCGCCCCCAACCAGCACGTCGGCTACGGCCGTGGTGCGCACTACTGCATCGGCGCGGCGATGGCCCGGGTGGAGACGCGCATCATCTTCAACCTCGTCCTCGACCGCTTCGCACACCTGCGGGTGGACCCGGACGTCGCTCCGGTCTTCTTCGGTTCGCCCGAGTTCACCGGTGTGCGCTCCCTGGCGGTCCGCACGGACTGACCGCGGCACACCTGCGGAAATCCCCGTCCGGGGGCCCGAGTTCTGGCCCCCGGACGGGGATTTCTGCATGTCCGCGTGCCCGATAGCTCTTCAATATCCGGCCGATAAGCCCGGCTCGTAACGTCGTTGTCGGAACGAGGGAACTGAACCACCCACGACAGCCGCCGGTTCACGGTCACACCCCTCGTTGCCGGCGAGTACGTGTGACACGCCGTGCGGCACGCAAGATCAAGATCTCTAATTGCACAAAGTTCAAGACATCACTTGCACACTGTGCAAGTCGGCCCTATGGTCGTACTTGAACACAGTGCAAGTCGGTTCGTTCCATGAGGAGGAATGTCATGTCAGCGAGTGAGTCCAGGAGTTCCGCGGGACCCCGTGCTGCGGCGATCAGTGCTGTGGGGCTGGTGAAGGCGTATGGGGAGCAGCGGGTGCTGGACGGGGTGGATCTTCAGATCCCGCAGGGCTCGGTGTTCTCGCTGCTGGGTCCGAACGGGGC
>NZ_VBZC01000127.1:0-9332 GCF_005786655.1 Streptomyces montanus | reverse complement strand
CGTCAGGCGCGTCCGTCGGGGCGCAGGAGCGGTCGGCGGAGCCCGGCGCGGCGCCCCTCTCCCGCATGGAGGCGCGGCGGGCGGCGCGGGCGCGGAAGCCGGGGGCGGCCGTGCTGGCCAGCCGGGCGATCGGCGAGGTGTTCATCACCACCGGCGTACTGATGCTGCTGTTCGTGACGTACCAGCTGTGGTGGACGAACATCCGGGCGCATGCGCAGGCGGGCAGCGAGGCGAACAACCTGCAGAACAACTGGGCGAGCGGCAAGCGGAACCCGGGTGCGTTCGAGCCGGGGCAGGGCTTCGCGCTCCTGCACATTCCGAAGCTGGACGTGGTGGTGCCGATCGCCGAGGGCATCGACAAGAAGCGGGTGCTCGACCGCGGGATGGTCGGCCACTATGCCGAGAAAAACCTGACGACGGCGATGCCGGACGCGAAGACCGGCAACTTCGGGCTGGCCGGGCACCGCAACACCCATGGCGAGCCCTTCCGGTACATCAACCGGCTCAAGCCGGGGGACCCGATCATCGTCGAGACGCAGGACAAGTACTTCGTATACAAGATGGCGTCGATCCTGCCGGTGACGTCGCCGGCCAACACGGCTGTCCTGGACGCGATTCCCAAGGGGTCGGGCTTCACCACGGCGGGCCGCTACATCACCCTCACCACCTGCACTCCCGAGTTCACCAGCAAGTACCGGATGATCGTCTGGGGCAAAATGGTCGAGGAACGGCAGCGGAGCAAGGGGAAGCCCGATGCCCTCGTCGAGTAAGGACACATGAACAGTGGCAGCGACGACCGACCACGAAGAGCAGACCGACGCACCGGCGTCTTCGCGCGCGCCGCGCCGCCGCGGCATCGGCCGGATCGCGATGGCCGTCAGCTTCTTCGGTGAACTCCTCATCACGGCGGGCCTGATCCTCGGTCTGTTCGTCGCCTACTCGCTGTGGTGGACGAACGTCGTCGCGGACCGCGAGGCGAACAAGCAGGGCGACGAGGTGCGCGACAACTGGGCGCAGGGCCGAGGCCCCCTCGGTCTGGACACCAAGGGCGGCATCGGCTTCCTGCATGTACCGGCGATGAAGAACGGCGAGGTGCTGGTCAAGAAGGGCACCTCCACGAAGCTTCTCAACGACGGCGTCGCCGGCTACTACACCGACCCCGTCAAGTCCGCGCTCCCGCAGGACAAGAAGGGCAACTTCTCACTGGCCGCGCACCGCGACGGTCACGGGGCGAAGTTCCACAACATCGACAAGCTCAAGAAGGGCGACCCGATCGTCTTCGAGACCAAGGACGACTGGTACGTCTACAAGGTCTACGCCGTCCTTCCCGAGACCTCGAAGTTCAACGTCAAGGTCCTCGCCTCCATCCCCAAGGAGTCGGGCAAGAAGAAGGCGGGCCGCTACATCACCCTGACGACCTGCACGCCCGTCTTCACGTCCCGCTACCGGTATGTGGTGTGGGGCGAGCTGGAGCGCGTCGAGAAGGTCGACGACGACCGCACACCGCCGAAGGAACTGCGCTGAACCGACCGCCCCCTGTGAAGGGCTGTCGAGGACTGCGCGGCGAGAGGTCGGACACGACAGAGCCCCGGCGCCTCCTGTAGAGGGCCGGGGCTTCGTCGTGCCGTCCGTCGTGCCGGACGGAGCGGGTGTCAGTCCTCGGTACGGGCCGACGTGCCGTCGACGCCGCCGAAGATGCCGCCGTCTCCGCCTCCGCCTCCGTTGCCGTTGCCTCCGTTGCCGAAGCTCGCGGTGGACAACGTGATCACCTGGGACTTCGGGTCCGCCGGTGTTCCCTGTTGCGGATCCTGGGCGGTGACGAGCGCCTCGTCGCCCTGGTCGCTGCCGGGGGCGAACTGGACGTTGTTGAAGCCGGCCTGCTTCAGGGTCTCCTTGGCCTGCTTCACCTGCTGACCGACCACGTTCGGCACCTGGGCCTGCTCCTCGTCCTCGGACGCCTTGCCGACCTGGATGGTCACCTGGGAGCCCGGGTCGGCCTGGGAGTTGGCCGAAGGCGACGTGGAGATGACCTTGCCGATCAGCGCGTCGTCGTCGGTCTCCACCTCGGCGCACACGCCGACGAGGTCGTTTTCCTCCAACTGCGCCTTGGCCTCGTCACAGGTCTTGCCGGTGACGTCGGGGACGGTCGACTGCTGCTTCTCCTTGGCGATGGTGAGAGTGATCGTCGATCCCTTCTCCACCTCATCACCGGCCTGCGGGTCCTGGTCGAGGACGGTGCCCGGCTCCTCGCTGGACTCCTTGCTCTCCGTCTTGACCTTGAACTGGAACTTGTCGCCCTCAAGCTTCCTCTGGGCGTCCTCGAGGCTGTCGTCGATGACGTTCGGCACCGCCACCTTCGGCGCCCCCGTCGACACCGTCAGCGTGATCGTGTCGTTCTTGCTGACCTGGGTCTTCGCCTTCGGGTCCTGTGCGCAGACGCTGCCCTTGGGAGTGTCCTCGCAGGCCTTCGGGGTGGTCGTCACGTTCAGGTCGACGTTTCGCGCCATGTCCTTGGCCTCGGCCACGGTCCGGTTGACGAAGTTCGGCGCCGGGAACGTCTCGTCTCCCGTGCCGCCGGTCTCGCTGAAGACCCACTTGCCGATGAGGATGGCGCCGACCAGTACCAAGAGGCCCGCGACGATCAGCAGGATCGTCGAGGCGTTGCCCTTGCGCTGGCCGCCGCCGCGGCGGCGGTCGAGACGGTCGTCGTAGCCGTAGCCGCCGTCGTCCGGGTTCATCGGGGGCAGCATGGACGTCTGCTGGCCGTCGGTGGCGCGCAGGGTCGTGGTCGGCTTGTCGTCCGGGTAGCCGCCATAGCCGACGGAGCCCAGGGCCGCGGTGGCACCGACGGGCTGGCCGTCGAGGCAGGCCTCGATATCGACGCGCATCTCGTCGGCGGACTGGTAGCGGTAGTCCGGGTCCTTGACCAGCGCCTTCAGGACGATCGCGTCCATCTCGGGCGTGATCTCGGGGTCGAAGACGCTCGGCGGCTGTGCTTCTTCCCGTACGTGCTGGTAGGCGACTGCCACAGGGGAGTCCCCGACGAACGGCGGCCGGACCGTCAGCAGCTCGTAGAGCAGGCAGCCCGTCGAGTACAGGTCGGAGCGTGCGTCGACCTGCTCGCCCTTCGCCTGCTCCGGCGAGAGGTACTGGGCCGTGCCGATGACCGCCGCGGTCTGCGTCATCGTCATGCCGGCGTCGCCCATGGCGCGGGCGATGCCGAAGTCCATGACCTTGACCTGGCCGTTGCGCGTCAGCATGACGTTCGCGGGCTTGATGTCGCGGTGGACGATGCCGTTGCGGTGCGAGTACTCGAGGGCCTGGAGGATGCCGATGGTCATCTCCATGGCACGCTCGGGCAGCAGTTTGCGCCCGGAGTGCAGCAGCTCGCGCAGCGTGGACCCGTCGACGTACTCCATCACGATGTACGGGATGGAGATGCCCTCGATGTAGTCCTCACCCGTGTCGTACACGGCGACGATCGCGGGATGGTTGAGCGAGGCGGCCGACTGGGCCTCCCGGCGGAACCGGGCCTGGAACGACGGGTCGCGCGCGAGGTCAGCTCGCAGCGTCTTCACCGCCACGGTGCGGCCAAGCCGTGTGTCATGGGCGAGATGTACCTCCGCCATGCCACCACGGCCGAGCACCTGGCCCAGCTCGTACCGGCCGCCGAGGCGACGCGGCTCTTCCATAGCTACCTACCAGCCCTCTCCGTCGGTTCCGACCGCACCCAGTTGTGTGGTCCGGCGGGTGCTGTCCGGGCATACGGTACCCGGCTCGCCTTGACTGACCTGGTCACAACCGTCACCCGATACAGGACCGGTATCGCAACGTGCACTGTTGCGAAGGGAACGTGACACGGGTCACTTCTTGCTGTCGATGACTGCCTTCATCACGTCCTTTGCGATGGGGGCGGCGAGACCGCCACCGGAGATGTCGTCTCGGTTGGCGCTGCCGTCCTCGACCACCACGGCCACGGCGACCGGCGAGCTGCCGTCGTCCAGCTTCGCGTACGAGAGGAACCAGGCGTACGGCTTCTCGCTGTTGTCGACGCCGTGCTGGGCGGTACCGGTCTTGCCGCCGACGGTGACGCCGGGGATCTGTGCCTGCGTACCGGTGCCCTCCTTGACGACCGTCTCCATGATCGACTGGAGCTTCTGCGCGTTCTCCTTGGAGAGCGGCTCGCTCATCTTCTTGGAGTCGTGCTTCTCGATGGTGTCCAGGTTGGGGGTCGTCAGCTGGTCGACCATGTACGGCTCCATGAGGGTGCCGTCATTGGCGACGGCCGAGGCCACCATGGCCATCTGCAGCGGGGTCGCGGCGGTCTCGAACTGGCCGATGGAGCTGAGCGCGGTCTGCGGCTTGTCCATCTTCGTCGGGAAGATCGAGGCGTTGGAGCGGACCGGCACGAACTGCTGCGAGTTGAAGCCGAACTTCTCGGCGGTCTCCAGCATCTTGTCCTTGCCGAGGTCGGCACCGATCTTGCCGAAGACGGTGTTGCAGGAGTACCTCAGGGCATTGCGCAGCGTGGCGTTCTCACAGGGGATGCTGCCCTCGTTCGGCAGCTTGGTCCTGGTGTCCGGCATGGTCCACGGATCCGGCGAGTCGGTCTTCGCGTCGGGGTCCGTGTACAGGTCGTGCTCCAGTGCCGCGGCCGCGGTGACCACCTTGAAGGTGGAGCCGGGCGGGTAGGTCTCGCGCAGCGCCCGGTTGAGCATCGGGTCGTCGGGGTTGTTCTTCTTCTGGAGCTTCGTCCAGGCCTTGGTGTCGGAGCCCGTGGAGTTGCCCGCGAACGTCGACGGGTCGTACGACGGCGTGGAGGCGAGCGCCAGGATCGCGCCGGTGGACGGGTCGATGGCGGCGACGGCGCCCTTCTTTTCGCCCAGGCCCTCGAAGGCCGCCTTCTGCGCGGCGGCACTGAGGGTGGTGACCACATTGCCGCCACCCGGCTTCTTGCCGGTGATCATGTCGAGGGTGCGGCGGAAGAACAGCCGGTCGTCGTTGCCGGTGAGGATGCCGTCCTCGATGGACTCGAGCTGCGTGGCACCGAAGGCCTGCGAGGCGTAGCCCGTGACGGGCGCCCACATCGGGCCGTCCTTGTAGGTGCGCTTGTACTCGTAGTCGCTGCCCGAGGTCTTCTTGGACCCGGTGATCTCCTTGCCGTCGACGATGATGTCGCCGCGCGGCTGGGCGTAGCGCTCGATGGAGACACGTCGGTTGTTCTTGTCGTCCTGGAGGTCGGTGGCCATGACGTACTGGAGCCAGTTGTCGCGGATCAGCAGGGCCATGACCAGAAGTCCGCAGAAGATCGCGATCCGGCGCAGGGGTTTGTTCACGGTCGGACCACCTGGGTCATCTCGGCGTCGGGGTTCGGGGCGGGTGAGGGCGCCGGGCGCCGTGCGGTGTCGCTGATTCGGAGCAGGATGCCGACCAGGGCCCAGTTGGCGATCACCGATGAACCGCCGTAGGCGACGAACGGCAGGGTCATACCGGTCAGCGGGATCAGGCCCATGACGCCGCCGGCGACCACGAAGACCTGGAGCGCGAAGGCGCCGGAGAGGCCGACGGCCAGCAGCTTGCCGAACGGGTCGCGGGCGGCGAGGGCGGTGCGCACGCCGCGCTCCACGATCAGGCCGTAGATCAGCAGGATCGCCATCACGCCGGCCAGGCCGAGTTCCTCGCCGAAGGTGGCGAGGATGAAGTCGGAGTTGGCGGCGAAGCCGATCAGGTCGGAGTTGCCCTGGCCGAGTCCGGTGCCGAGGACGCCGCCGGAGCCGAACGCCCACAGGGCTTCCGCGGACTGCTCGGAGTGGCCGATGAGGCCCTCCTTGCTCTTCAGGTACTCGCCCATGGGGTCGAGCCAGGCCTGGACACGCTGCTGCACGTGCGGCTCGAACGAGGCGACACCGACCGCTCCGGCCGCCGACATCAGCAGACCGAACACGATCCAGCTGGTGCGCTCGGTGGCGACGTACAGCATCACGACGAACATGCCGAAGAACAGCAGCGACGTACCGAGGTCGGTCTCGAAGACCAGGATCAGGATGGACATCGCCCAGACGACGATGATCGGGCCGAGGTCGCGGCCGCGCGGCAGGTACAGGCCCATGAAGCGGCGGCTGGCGAGGGCCAGGGCGTCTCTCTTCACCATCAGATAGCCGGCGAAGAAGACCGCGATGACGATCTTCGCGAACTCACCGGGCTGGATGGTGCCGATGCCGGGAATCGAGATCCAGATCTTGGCGCCGTAGATGTTGGCCCCGAGGCCCGGCACGAGGGGCAGCAGCAGCAGGAACAGGGCCAGGGCCATGGAGATGTACGTGTAGCGCTGCAGGACGCGGTGGTCCTTGAGGAAGACCAGTACGGCGACGAACAGGGCGAGGCCCAGCGCCGAGTACATCAGCTGACGCGGTGCCGCCTCGACGAAGGTGTCTCGTGCCTGGAGCCGCTCCGACTGGTCGAGCCGCCAGATGGCGACCAGGCCGATGCCGTTGAGCAGCGTGGCCAGCGGCAGCATCAGTGGGTCCGCGTACGGCGCGAACTTCCGTACGACGATGTGACCGACGGCGGCGAGCAGGCCGAGGCCGAGGCCGTAGCCGAGCAGACCGGACGGCACCTGGTCGTTGATGGCCAGGCCCACGTTGGCGTACGCGAACACCGGGATGACGACGGCGAACACCAGCAGCGCGAGCTCGGTGTTGCGCCGGCTCGGCGCACCGATCGCGCCGATCGTGGACGTGTGGTGCGTCGACGTGTTGGAAGTACTGCTCATCGTGTGACAGGGCCCCTCACGGCTTGCTTACTGCTTACCGCACAGCGAGACCAGCTTCTGCTCTTCGTCGGAGAGGCTGGGGCCGGGTGTGGGAGTGGGTGCGGTCTGGGACTTGGACGGGGACGGGGACTCCGGCGACGACGGGGTCTGGGTCGGCGTCGGTGTGGCCTTTGACGCGGCCGAGGTCCGTGTGGTTCCCGTGACACCACCGGCTTCGCCCTCGCCGGTCTTCGCGTTGCTCTCGCTCTCGGACTTGCGACGCTCGGCGTCCTTCTTGCACGCGGACGCCTGCGTGGCAAGAGCCTCGATCTTCGACCGGGCGTCGTTCAGGTCGCCCTCGGTGATCGTGGCCTTGACCTGCTTCTGCTGGTACGGCGGCAGGTACTTCAGTTCGATCTCGGGGTGGTCCTTCTCCACCTTCGAGAGCGAGACCCAGGCCAGGTCCTGGCTGATGCCGCGGTAGAGCGCGACGTGTTCGTCGTTGCTGCCGACGTAGTACTGCGTCTGCGTCCAGCGGTAACCGCCGTACAGCCCGCCGCCGATGACGGCGAGGGCGAGCGCGGTGTAGAAGGATCTTTTCAGCCACTTGCGTCCCCGGCGGGGTTTGACGAAGTCCTCGTCGGAGTAGGCGCTGAAGCCGTCCGTGGGGACGTACCCCGTCGTGTCGCCGCTGCCGGGCGGGCCGAACTCACCGCCGCCCTGTCCGGGCACCGGGCGGCCGAGGCTGGACGCGCGGCCCGCGGGTGTCTGCATCGCGCCGTTGTCGTGCAGCTGGTTCTGGTTCTCGGCGACCGCTCCGACGACGACCGGGGTGTCGGAGAGCTGGCCCGCGAGGGTGTCTCCGCCGTCGATGTCGAGTACGTCGGCCACGATGACCGTGATGTTGTCCGGGCCGCCGCCGCGCAGCGCGAGCTGGATGAGCTCCTGCACGGTCTCCTGCGGTCCCTGGTAGCTCGCGAGGGTGTCCTCCATCGTCTGATGGCTGACGACCCCGGACAGACCGTCGGAGCAGATCAAGTACCGGTCGCCGGCGCGGACTTCACGGATGGAGAGGTCGGGCTCGACGTGGTCGCCGCTGCCCAGCGCGCGCATGAGGAGGGACCTCTGCGGGTGCGTGGTGGCCTCTTCCTCCGTGATGCGTCCCTCGTCGACGAGCCGCTGCACCCAGGTGTGGTCCTGAGTGATCTGCGTCAGGACGCCGTCGCGCAGCAGGTACGCGCGTGAGTCGCCGACGTGCACGAGGCCGAGCCGCTGCCCGGTCCACAGGAGCGCTGTGAGGGTCGTCCCCATGCCCTCGAGCTGGGGGTCCTCCTCGACCATCAGCCTGAGCTGGTCGTTGGCGCGCTGCACGGCCGTGCCGAGGGAGGTCAGGATGTCGGAGCCGGGCACGTCGTCGTCGAGCGCCACGATGGTGGAGATCACCTCGGAGCTGGCGACCTCACCGGCGGCCTGGCCGCCCATTCCGTCGGCGATCGCGAGCAGGCGCGGACCGGCGTAACCGGAGTCCTCATTGCCCTCGCGGATCATGCCTTTGTGCGATCCGGCGGCGAAGCGCAGTGACAGACTCATGCGCACCTCGCCCGTCGGCTCCGGGTACATCCGCACGGTGCCCACCCTCCGGTCGGGAGCGCGCCGGGGCCCGTCGTGTGGACCGCCGCTGCGTGCTCGCTCCGCTCGCTCATTGTCGTACTACTTCCGCAGCTCGATGACCGTCTTGCCGATGCGGATCGGCGCGCCCAGCGGAATCGGTGTGGGAGTCGTCAGTCGGTTCCGGTCGAGATAGGTGCCGTTGGTGGACCCGAGGTCCTCGACGATCCACTGGCCGTCACGGTCCGGATAGATCCTGGCATGCCTGCTGGAGGCGTAGTCGTCGTCCAGGACGATCGTGGAGTCGTGCGCGCGCCCCAGGGTGATGGTCTGCCCCTGCAGGGCGACGGTCGTACCCGTAAGAGTGCCTTCGGAGACGACCAACTTGGTGGGCGCGCCTCGGCGCTGACGGCCGCCGCTGCTCGACTGCTGGCGCTGCGGCGGAGGCGTGGCCTGCTGCCGGGCGGCCTGTTGGGGCCGTGCGTTCTCCCGGCGCGAGCCGCGCTGTGTGACACGCGTACCGAACAGGTCGCTGCGGATGACCTGCACGGCCACGATCACGAACAGCCACAGTACGGCCAGGAAACCCAGCCGCATGACCGTGAGGGTCAGCTCTGACATTGCCCCCGCTTCACCCTTCGGCTTGCCGGTAAATGATGGTGGTACTGCCCACGACGATCCGCGAGCCGTCGCGGAGCGTAGCGCGGGTGGTGTGCTGCCCGTCCACCACGATGCCGTTGGTGGACCCGAGATCCTGGATCGTCGAGGGCGTTCCGGTCCGGATCTCACAGTGCCGGCGCGAGACGCCGGGGTCGTCGATCCGCACGTCGGCGTCGGTGCTGCGGCCCAGCACCAGCGTCGGGCGGGAGATCTGATGGCGTGTGCCGTTGATCTCGATCCAGTGCCGTACGCGCGCACCAGGCAGCGCGCCGGGCGCCGCGGCGCCCCGGCCGCCCATCGGCGCGGCAGGGCT
>NZ_VBZC01000126.1:0-9639 GCF_005786655.1 Streptomyces montanus | reverse complement strand
GCCGCCCGGCGGCACGCGGCGGCCGTGGCGCGCCTGCCGCCCGCCGACGCCGTGCGCGACTTCGCCGACGAAGTCGCCGGGCGCATCGACGACTTGGCGTACCTCAGGGCCGTACGCGTCGCCGTCGACCGGCTGCGCCGCCCCGAGCGCGAGGTGCTCGCGCTGTGCTCGTGGGGCGGCCTCGACTATGCGGCCGCCGCGGCGGCGCTCGGGATTCCGGTCGGCACGGTGCGCTCCCGGCTGTCCCGGGCGCGTACCAAGCTCGCCGCGGAACTCGCCGCGGGGCGCGGACAGATGAGAGACGGCAACACGTCCGTGGCCGGGCCCACCCAGGAGGGGAACCAGTGAGCGAGATTCCCGAGAAGGACCTCCCGCCGGGCCGTCATCGCGTCCTGAGAGAGCACCTGATGCGTGAGATCAGCAACGAGACCAGCGAGACCAACGAGCGTCCGGCGCCGGCACGCAGGGCCGCCTGGCGCCGCCCGGCCTTCGTGGCCCCGGCGGTCGCGGCCGTTCTGTCGGTGGCCGTCGTCCTGGGTATCGCGGTCACCCGGGATGCCCAGGACAGGGACCGGCCGAGGCCGGCGACGGAGCGTCACCAGGGCGCGGCGGAGGTGCTGGAGCGGATCGCGAAGGCCGCCGAGAAGCGGCCCGGGCCCAAGGGCGTCCGGGACGACCAGTTCGTCTACGTCAAGAGCCAGGACGACTACATGGAAGCCACCCACGACGACACGTGCCCCGTCCCCCGTCACGACCTCACGGACCGCGAGATCTGGAAGTCGGTCGACGGCAAGCGCTGGGGCCTGGACCGGTCGGATTCGGGCGAGTACGAGGAGAAGATCAACCCAAAGTCGATGGCGAACGACAAGCCCCCATCGGACTACCGGGAGGTGGAGGCGCTCCCCACCGACCCGGACGCCATGTACGACTGGCTGCACAAGGGCTCGAACCCCCGGGCAAGGAGCCACGAAGCCGCCTTCCGGACGGCCACCACCATCCTCAGCGACAACATCGTCCCGCCCGAGGTGAGCGCCGCGCTCTTCCGGGCCGTCGCCAAGCTCCCCGGAGTGACCGTGGTCAAGGACGCCGAGGACGCCCTGGGCCGGGGCGGGGTGGCGATCGGCCGGACCGACAAGGACTTGAAGGAGCGGACCGACTGGATCTTCGACGAGAAGACCCTCGAGTATCTGGGGGAGCGGCAGGTCTACGCGGGCGGCGCCACGAGCGGCCGCTGCGGGACGACCAGGCCCGGCGACCTCCTCACCTCCAAGGCCATCACCGAACGAGCGGTCGTCGACAAGGCGGGTGAGCAGCCGTAGAGGTGCGGCACGCGCGCGTGCGAGTGACGCTGGACCCATGAGTGAAGCCATCGAGCAGGGGACCGGCGAGAGCCGGGGAGGCACCCATACGCTCCACTTCACGCTGCGGCTTCCCCAGCCTGTGGAGAACGTCTGGCCGGTGCTGGCCGGCGCCGACGGCCTGCGGCGCTGGCTGGCCGCCGCCGAGCCGTTCGAGCCGCGGCTCGGCGGGGCCGTCACGCTGCACGGGCTGGGCGCGGGACGCGTCACCGCGTGGGACGTGGAGAGAGTGGCCGAGTACACGGTGGACGTGCACGGCCGGATCCGCTTCCACCTGGAGCCCGCGGGGGAGCGGGGCACGACCCTCCGCTTCACCAACGAGTTCGAGGGCGACGACGAGCGGCGCGCCCAGGCGACGGCCGACTGGCGGGACCGCTTCGAGCGCCTGGTCGCCGCGCTCCCCGCCGGTCCCGAGGGCGGCTGAGGCTCAGCCGACCGTGATCGAGTCCAGCTTCTCGCGCAGGTACGTGTGCGAGTCCACGGGCCCGTGCGCCACCCGCCCCACCGGTGCCGGTACCGACTCCACGAGCGTGCCCGGGGTGCACTCGCCGAAGTAGACCAGGGACATCAGCTCCTCGCCCGGGGCGTCGGCGGGCGGCGGCAGGACGCGGTGCCGACCGGAGCGCCACCGGTCGCCGGTCCAACGGGCCATCAGATCGCCGATGTTGATGGTGAACGCGTCCGGGTCGAAGGGCGCGTCCTCCCAGCCGCCCTCGTCCGTGAAGACCTGTAGCCCGCCCTTGCCGGCCTGCCGGTCCAGGATCGTGACCGTGCCGAAGTCGGTGTGCGGGCCGATACGGAACTGGCCCTCCTCAGCCTCGCCGATGACCTCCGTACCCGGGTACCAGTTGATGTTGAAGCCGTACGTGGGATGGCTCATGTGCCGGGTGAAGAAGTCCGGTTCCAGGCCGAGGGCCTCGCCGAGGAGAGCGAGGAGGTGGTTCTCCAACTCCGCCATGCGCGCCAGGTATTCCTCGCACAGCTCACGGAGCTCCGGGACCTGAGCCGGCCAGACGTTGGGCGCGTACCACTCCGCGTTCACGACCGGGTCCTCGAAGGGTTCGTGCGTGGCGAAGGTCAGCGACTCCTTCAGGTCCGGCGGGGTCCGGGTGCCCTCCGAGTAGCCGTTGGCCTCCGCGCCCGGGCCGAGCCAGCCGCGGCCGCCGACCTTCGCCGCGTACGGCTGCTTGGCCTCGGTGGGGAGGGTGAAGAAGGCGCGGGCGGCTGTGCGGATGCGGGTGCGCAGGGCCGGGTCCACGCCGTGACCGGTCACGAGGAGGAATCCGGCGCTCTGGAGGGCCTCGTCGACAGTACGGGCGATCGCCTGCCGTTCCGCCGAGCCGCCGGACAGCCAGGGGCGCAGATCGATCGTGGGGATACGGGGCTCAGTCACCGATGTCCTCATTCCACAGTGCCGGGTTCCTCTTGATGAAGTCGCGCATCATCTCGGTGCACTCGGGGTCGTCGAGGAGAAGGATCTCGACACCGTGCTCGGCGAGCCAGTCGTGCCCGCCGTGGAAGGTGGCCGCCTCCCCGACGACGACCCGCGAGATCCCGAACTGCCTGACGAGACCACTGCAGTACCAGCACGGCGAGAGGGTCGTCACCATTGTCGTACCGCGATACGTCCGCTGCCGTCCCGCCGCCCGGAAGGCGGCCGTCTCCGCGTGCATGGACGGGTCGTCGTCCTGCACGCGCCGGTTGTGACCGCGCCCGAGCAGTGTCCCGTCCGCCCCGTACAGCGCCGCCCCGATGGGGATGCCGCCCTCGGCGAGCCCGGCCCGCGCCTCCGCCACGGCGGTCCCGAGCCAACTGCGTGCCCGCGTCTGATCCATGCCTCTCACTCTCCCAATAAATCAGTTGCCGAGAGGTACTCGGTGTCACGTAGCTTGTCCGGCATGTGCGCCATCGCAGTGACCAGGATCCGCCGCTTCTAGCGGCGGCACTTTCGCGGATCGAAAGCATCCGCCGCTCCGGAGACCTCCAGCCGGGCGGCCCCTTCCGTGTTGCCCGGCTTCCCTTCGAAGCCGCGGAGATCCTGTGCGCACGCAGCGTCCTGGCCGTCATGAACTCGGCCAGAACTTCCTCATCGACCAGAGCGTCATCGACACCATCGTCGGCCTCGTGGCCCGTACGGACGGGCCGATCATCGAGATCGGCCCGGGTGACGGCGCGCTCACCCTGCCCCTGCAGCGGCTGGGCAGGCCCCTGACCGGCATCGAGGTCGACGACCGGCGCGCGGCACGGCTGGCGCGCCGTACCCGCCCGTCGACCGAGATCGTCCACGCGGACTTCCTGCGGTTCACGGTCCCCACCGCGCCGCATGTCCTGGTGGGCAACCTGCCCTTCCATGTGACGACCGCGATGCTCCGGCGCATCCTGCACGCCCCCGGCTGGACCGAGGCCGTGCTGCTCGTGCAGTGGGAGGTCGCGCGCCGCCGGGCCGGTGTGGGCGGGGCGACCATGATGACGGCGCAGTGGTGGCCGTGGTTCGAGTTCCGGCTCGTGCGGCGCGTCCCCGCCGCGGCGTTCCGGCCGCGCCCCGGTGTCGACGGCGGCCTGATGACCGTGTCCCGCCGGGAACGGCCGCTGGTCGACCGCGGCGACCAGCGGCGCTACCAGGACTTCGTACAGCGGGTGTTCACCGGCCGAGGACGTGGCCTCCCGGACATCCTCACCGCCGCCGCGCCCGAGCTGTCACGGCAACGGATCTGGCGGTGGACGAGGCAGCACCGGATCCCGCCCACCGCCCTGCCCAAGAGCCTCACGGCGGAGCAGTGGGCGGAGCTGTTCGGGCTCGTACAGCGGCGTTGAGGACGGTCCAAGACGTCGGCGTGGGCGTGGGCGCCCGTCCGGGAAGGAGTCCCGTCGCCTTCGCGGCGGTCCAGAAACCCGCAGGGACGGGATGATTGAAGAAGCCCACGCTCCCGATGGGTGGGGATAGCTACACCTTCGGTTCGGGAGGTTGCTTCATCGCCACCGGGGGCGGGCGGCGGCATGGTGGAACCCAGATGCTCCCCGATGCTCCCCGGGGTTCACAGCCTCTCCCCCCGGAAGGAAACCGTCATGAACATCCCCAGCATCCCCAGCATCCCCACGGCCGATCTGACCGATGTCATCGCGACGCCCGAGAGTGAGCTCGTCCCGCTGCTTGCCGCGTGGGACCTCGCGCACCCCGCCGTCGCCGACGATCCCGAGTGGCGGCACCTGCTGGACGAGATCGCCCACCCCCGTACCACCCAGGCGTTCCACCGCCTCGCCGTGGCCGCGGGGAGCTGACCGACGCGCGTCAGTCCTTGCCGCCGTCCTCGTCCCGCTGACGCCGCTTCAGTTCCTCCTCGCGGCGGCGCAGATCGGCCTCCCAGTCCTCGAGCAGCCGCTCGTCGACCTTGTCGCCCGGAGGCTCCTCCGACTCCGACTCCGGCCCCGATTCCTTGGAGGACTTCTCCTCCTTCAAGGACTTCAGGAACTCGGGGTTGTCGTCCGGCGCCACCCAGCCGCCCGGGCGTCCGCCCGCGGCGCGCCGCGGAGTGCGGTCCTTGCCCACGAGCAGCCAGGAGATGGACCCCACGAGCGGGAAGAGCAGCACGAGAATCGCCCAGAGCGGCTTCGGGATGTACCGGATCTCCTTCTCATCGGTGCTGATGCAGTCGATGAACGCGTAGATGCTGAGCGCCAGTGGCACCAGAACCATCAGCACCCTGAGCATGAGGATTCCCCTTGCGCGTCGCGGCGGGGGCCACGGAACAGGCCCCGTTACCGGGCCAGGGTAACCGGTACCGGATACTGGAACGCATGGCTTACGACGATCTTCGCTCCCTGCTCAGGGCGCTGGAGCGCGAGGGCGACCTCAAGCGCATCAAGGCCGAGGTCGACCCGTATCTGGAAGTCGGGGAGGTCGTCGACCGGGTGCAGAAGGCGGGCGGCCCGGCGCTGCTCTTCGAGAACGTACGCGGGTCCGCGATGCCGCTCGCGATGAACGTCTTCGGCACCGACCGCCGCCTGCTCAAGGCGCTCGGCCTGAAGTCGTACGGCGAGATCACCGAGAAGATCGGCGGACTGCTCAGGCCCGAGCTGCCGCACGGGTTCGTCGGTGTGCGCGAGGCGTTCGGGAAGCTCGGCGCCATGACGCACGTACCGCCGAAGAAGGTGAAGGACGCGCCGGTCCAGGAGGTCGTGCTCCGCGGCGACGACGTCGACCTCGACACCCTGCCCGCGCTCTTCACCTGGCCGAAGGACGGCGGCTCCTTCTTCAACCTCGGGCTCACCCACACCAAGGACCCCGAGTCCGGCATCCGCAATCTCGGGCTCTACCGCCTCCAGCGCCACGACAAGCGCACCATCGGCATGCACTGGCAGATCCACAAGGACAGCCGGAACCACTACCAGGTGGCCGCGCGCAAGGGCGAGCGGCTGCCCGTCGCGATCGCCTTCGGGTGCCCGCCCGCCGTGACCTACGCCTCCACCGCGCCCCTGCCCGGCGACATCGACGAGTACCTCTTCGCCGGCTTCATCCAGGGCAGGCGGATCGAGATGGTCGACTGCAAGACGGTGCCGCTCCAGGTGCCGGCTCAGGCAGAGGTCGTCCTTGAAGGGTGGCTGGAGCCGGGGGAGATGCTCCCGGAGGGCCCGTTCGGCGACCACACCGGCTTCTACACGCCGCAGGAGCCGTTCCCGGCCCTGACCATCGACTGCGTCACGATGCGAAAGCGCCCCCTGCTCCAGTCGATCGTGGTCGGCCGGCCGCCCACGGAGGACGGACCCCTCGGCCGGGCGACCGAGCGCTTCTTCCTCCCGCTGCTGAAGATCATCGTGCCGGACATCGTGGACTACCACCTCCCCGAGGCGGGCGGCTTCCACAACTGCGCGATCGTCGCGATCGACAAGAAGTACCCGAAGCACGCCCAGAAGGTGATGCACGCCGTCTGGGGCGCCCACATGATGTCCCTGACCAAGCTGATCGTGGTCGTCGACTCCGACTGCGACGTCCACGATCTGCACGAGGTCGCGTGGCGCGCGCTGGGCAACACGGACTACGCCCGTGACCTGACCGTCGTCGAAGGCCCGGTCGACCACCTGGACCACGCCTCCTACCAGCAGTTCTGGGGCGGCAAGGCAGGCATCGACGCGACGAGGAAGTGGCCCGAGGAGGGCTACACGCGAGACGGCGGCTGGCCCGACATGGTCCTGTCCGACCCGGAGACCGCGGCGATGGTCGACCGCCGCTGGAAGGAGTACGGACTCTCGTGAGCAGCGCATCAGCCGCGATCCCGCAGCCGGGGCGCACCAAGGCCTTCCTTCGCCTCGTCATGATCGAGCACTCCGTGTTCGCGCTGCCCTTCGCGTACATCGCCGCGCTGACCGCGATGTTCCAGCTGGACCGGAACATCCACTGGGGCCGACTGCTCCTCGTCACCATCGCGATGGTGGGACTGCGGACGTTCGCCATGGCCGCGAACCGGATCATCGACCGCGAGATCGACGCACGCAATCCCCGTACGGCCCATCGCGAGCTGGTCACCGGCACGATGACCGTGAAGCACGCGTGGACGGGCGCGCTGGTCGCCCTCGTCTTCTTCCTCGGCGCCGCGGCCCTGCTCAATCCGCTGTGCCTCGCGCTCGCGCCCATCGCGGTGATCCCGATGGTCGTCTACCCGTACGGCAAGCGGTTCACGAACTTCCCGCAGGCCATCCTGGGTCTCGCCCAGGCGATGGGCCCCGTCGGCGGCTGGCTGGCGATCACGGGTGAGTGGTCGTGGGACGCGGTGATCCTGGGCCTGGCGGTCGGTATCTGGATCGGCGGCTTCGACCTCATCTACGCCTGCCAGGACGTCGAGACGGACCGCGAGATCGGGGTGATGTCGGTACCTGCCCGCTTCGGCATCCCGGCCGCCGTCTGGGGCGCACGCGCCTGCCACACCGCCACGACGGCGCTGTTCGTCTGGTACGCCCTGACCACCGGCGCGGGCGTCTTCTTCTGGCTGGGACTGATGGTCGTCGCCGCCGCGTTCCTGTACGAGCACACGATCGTCCGTCCCAACGACCTGTCCCGGGTCAACCGGGCGTTCTTCAGCGTGAACGGGTTCATCGGGATCGCGCTGTTCGTGTGTGCCCTGCTCGATCTGCTCGTGCGCGGGCTGACGGTCTGAGGACCAGCAGCCGCCGGATAGGCTCGACATCATGAAGCCAGGACAGACGCAGCGCACGCCTTGGATCGTGGGGGTCTCCGGGGCATCCGGGACTCCATATGCCGCTGCTGTGGTGCGTGCGCTTCTGGAGGCGGGGGAGAGCATCGATCTGATCGTCAGCAGGGCCTCGCGGCTGACGCTGCTGGACGAGACGGGGATCAGTTTCCGCGACGCCCACTGGGACGAGGACCTTCGGGAGTGGCTGTCCCGGGGCGCCGACGGAAAGCCAGGGACCTTCGACATCCAGGTCGACGACGTACGGCACTGGAGTCCGGTCGACCTCGCGGCGGGGCCCTCCTCCGGCTCGTACCCCTCGAAGGGCATGCTCATCGTGCCCGCCTCCACCGCCTGTGTCGCCGGAGTCGCCCTCGGCCTCTCGAAAGACCTGCTGCAGCGCGCCGCGAGCGTCACGCTCAAGGAGAGCCGCAAGCTGGTCGTCACCGTCCGGGAGACCCCGCTGAACGGGCAGACGCTGCGGCATCTGGTGACGCTGGACGACGCGGGCGCGACCGTCCTGCCGGCCTCCCCGGCGTTCTACGCGGGGGCCACGCACATTCAGGACCTGGTGGACTTCGTCGCCGGACGGGTGCTGGACGCGGCGGGCGTCGAGCACACGCTCTACCGCCGCTGGGAGGGCGAACTCGGCGGTGGTTCCCGCCCCACGTGAGCAACTCGCCCACCGATCAACTCGCACCAACGATCAACTCGCACCACGCCCTCATCACTTCAGGAACTTTTCAGCGGAAGGCTTTCGATCGCATGGACGCGGTGGACAGGCAGCTCATCCAGGCCCTCAGGGAGAACGGCCGGGCCTCCTATGCGGAGCTGGGACGCCTCGTCGGACTGTCGGGGCCCAGCGTCACCGACCGCATCAACCGCCTTGAGGCCGCCGGTGTCATCACCGGCTATCGCGCGACGGTCGACGCCGCCTCGCTCGGCCTCGGTGTCATCGCCCTGATCGGCATCTCGCTCTCCGACGCCGCCGACCACGAGGACGTGGCGCACCGGCTGAAGGACCTGAACGAGATCGAGGACTGCTGGTTCATCGCCGGCGACGACTCGTTCATGCTCAAGGTCCGGGCGCCGGACGTGGACGGTCTGGAGAAGACCATCCGTCGGCTGTCGGGGACGAAGGGCGTCTCTCGTACGCGTACCACGGTCGTGCTCTCCACGAAGTGGGAGAACCGGGTGGGTGAGCTGCCCGAAGAGCCCTAGGCACGCGAGCCGTATGGTTGACCGGGTTGCCGCACGGAGCGGGGACCAGGAGCAGGAAGAGGGAGAGGCATGGACGTCGGGCTCAAGCGCGAGCTGGAGGACAAGGTCCGGGCCGGTGAGCGGCTGACCCGCGAGGACGGCATCGCGCTGTACGAGTCGGACGACCTGGCCTGGCTGGGCGGACTCGCGCACGAGGTGCGGATGAGGAAGAACGGCGACGTCGTCCACTTCAACGTCAACCGGCACCTCAACATGACGAATGTGTGCACGGCGTCGTGTGCGTACTGCTCGTTCCAGCGGAAGCCGGGCGAGAAGGACGCGTACACGATGCGCATCGAGGAGGCCGTCCGCCTGGCCAAGGCGATGGAGAACGAGAACCTCACCGAGCTGCACATCGTCAACGGCCTGCATCCGAACCTGCCGTGGCGCTACTACCCGCGGTCGCTCTCCGAGCTGAAGAAGGCGCTGCCGAACGTCTCCCTGAAGGCTTTCACGGCCACCGAGATCCACCACTTCGAGACGATCTCAGGGCTGTCGGCGTCCGACATCCTGGACGAGCTGATCGAGGCGGGTCTGGAGTCGCTGACCGGTGGCGGTGCGGAGATCTTCGACTGGGAGGTGCGGCAGCACATCGTCGACCACCGCACCCACTGGGAGGACTGGTCGCGTATCCACCGCCTCGCGCACGCGAAGGGCCTGAAGACCCCGTGCACGATGCTCTACGGCCACATCGAGGAACCCCGTCACCGTGTCGACCATGTCCTGCGGCTGCGTGAGCTGCAGGACGAGACCGGTGGCTTCCAGGTGTTCATCCCGCTGCGCTACCAGCACGATTTCGTGGACATGCAGGACGGCAAGGTCCGTAACCGCCTTCAGGC
>NZ_VBZC01000125.1:0-10035 GCF_005786655.1 Streptomyces montanus | reverse complement strand
TCCCCACCCTCCCTGCCGCGCCGCGCCCTGCTCCGCGGCGCGCTCGGCCTCGGCTCCGCCGCCGCGCTCGCGGCCTGCGGCCGAGGCAGCGCCACCGCCCGCACCTCCGGCGCCGTCACCCTCTCGCTGTGGACCCACGACCAGGGCTACCAGGACTTCTTCACCCGAGGCATCCCGGACGCCGACCGGCTCACCGACTTCACCTACAAACTGACCACCACGCGCGCCGGCGCACCGGACCTCGTCACCAAGCTGCTCGCCCAGGCCGTGGCCGAGCGCGGGGTGCCGGACATGACCGGCTTCGAGATCAACGCCTTCCCCCGCATGCTGCGCGGCGACATCGCCGAGCGCCTGCTGTACGACCTCACCGACGACGTGGCGGCCGTTCCCGGGCTCAAGGAGGATCTGCTGCCCGCGCGGACGGCCCCGTACAGCAAGGACGGCAAGCTGTACGCCCTGGACTCCGACACCCCGCTGGTCGTCCACTACTACCGCAAGGACCTCTTCGCCCGGTACGGGCTGCCGGCCGCCACCGACACCTGGCAGGAGTTCGCGCGAATCGGCGAGCGCGCGCACCGGCGCCATGGCGTCGCGCTCAACGTGGTCGTCACCGGCCCCGACGTCAACCAGGTCGTGCAGTCCTTCCAGATGCTGCTCAACCAGCGCGGCGGCGCCCTCTTCGACCAGGATCAGCAGCTCGTCCTCGACTCGCCCGAGGCGGTGGAGGTGCTGGAGTTCATCTGCCGTGGACTGCGCGCCGGCTTCATCACCGACATCTCCGACTACTTCGGCGGTCCGATGCAGGCCGCCCTCCAGCAGAACAAGGTGATCGGCGTCCTCATGGCGACCTGGTACAAGGTCTACGGCCTCGCCGCCAACGTGCCCGACCAGCAAGGCAAGTGGCGCATGGCGGCGCCGCCCCGCTTCTCCGGCGGCGGCCACGCCACCTCCACCACCGGCGGCACCGGATTCGGCGTCACCCGGGACAAGGCCAACACCAAGGCAACCACCGACTTCCTGCTGAGCACCTGGCTCACCCACGAAGGACAGATCCGCCGCTTCCGAGAGACGGGCTATCTGCCCACCCGCGCCTCGGTCTACAAAGACCCCGCCCTGCTGCGGACCGAGGACAAGTTCTTCGGCGGACAGCGGCCCTTCGACGTCTACACCGAGCTGCTCGAGGACGTGCCGCGGATCTACATGAGCCCCGACCAGTCGATCCTCAACGACGTGCTCAGCGGCTGCCTGTTGAGCGCCTACCGGGGCGACCTGTCCCCGCGCGCCGCCATCCGCAAGGCGGCCGACGACTTCCGCGACCAGGCGGGACGGTAGCCATGACCTCCACACTCACCACGGGCGACCCCCGCGCCGCCGGAGCGACAGCCGGTCCCGCGGCCGGGAAGCAGCGCCGATCGACCCTGCACCCCTACCTCTTCATCGCCCCCTTCTACCTGCTGTACGTCCTCTTCATGCTGGTCCCCATCGGCGTGGCGCTCTGGCTGAGCCTGTGCGAATGGGTCGGCCTCGGCACACCGCACTGGGTGGGGCTGCGCAACTACAGCCACCTGCTGACCGATTCGAGCTTCCACCGGGCGCTCGGCAACACCGGCATCTACGTCCTGGTCAGCGTGCTCGTCATCGTCCCGGCCGCGCTGCTCATCGCCCAGGCGATCAACTCCCGCGGGCTGCGCGCCCGTGACCTGTGGCGGACCGCCTACTTCGTGCCCATGGTGGTCTCTCCGATCATCGTCGCCCTGATCTTCGGGCTGATCTTCGACCGGCAGTTCGGACTGTTCAACTCCCTGCTGCGGGCGCTGTTCGGCACCGGATCGGTGGACTGGCTGGGCGATCCGACGATGTCCAAGGTCGCCATCAGCCTCGTCATGGTCTGGCGCTGGACCGGCTATCTCACCATCTTCTTCCTCGCCGGACTGCAGAACGTACCCCGCGAGCTGTACGAGGCCGCCGCGCTGGACGGCGCGAGCCGCTTCCGTACGTTCGTCACCGTCACGCTCCCCGCGCTGAAGCCGGTGACCGCGTTCGTCGTCGTGACGTCGTTCATCTGCGCCGCCCAGGTCTTCGAGGAGCCCTATCTGCTCACGAACGGCGGACCGGCCGAAGCCACCCTGTCCGTCGCCATGTTCATCTTCCGGGCCGCCTTCGAGCGCCAGCAGTTCGGCTACGCGGCAGCCGCCGGAGTCGTGCTGTTCGTCGTCGTCTTCACGCTCAGCCAGCTCTTCAACAGGCTGCTCGGCATAGGGAGGATCAAGTGAACGTGAACGTGCTGCGGCGCCCCCTCCTCTACACGACGCTCACCGCCTTGCTGCTCGCCTTCACCGCCCCGCTGCTGTGGGCGCTGAGCGGATCCTTCAAAACGCGCGGCGACATCTTCGAGTACCCGCCGAAGCTCCTCCCCTCCCCGGCCACGCTGGACAACTACCGCTCACTGCTCACCGATCAGCCCTTCGGGCGATGGTTCCTCGTCAGCACGGTGGTCGCCCTGCTCGCCACCGTCGTCTCGGTCTTCGTCTGCGCGCTGGCGGGCTACGGCTTCGCCAAGTTCCGGTTCGCCGGGAAGCAGCTGCTGTTCGGGGTGATGTTCAGCTCGCTGTCGATTCCGTTCGCGGTGATCCTCGTCCCGCTGTTCGTGATCCTGGTGAAGACCGGCCTCGGCAGTCCGTGGTTCGCGCTGATCGTGCCGTGGGTGGCGCCCGCGTTCGGGATCTTCATGATGCAGCAGTACATCGTGCAGAGCGTCCCGGACGAGATCCTGGAGGCCGCGCGCATCGACGGGGCGAGCGAGTTCGGGATCTTCCGGCGGGTGGTGCTGCCGCTGCTGCGGCCCTCGCTCGGCGCGCTGGGCGTCTGGCAGTTCCTGCAGAGCTACAACAGCTTCCTGTGGCCGCTGGTGCTGGTCTCCGACAGCTCCCAGTACACCCTCCCGCTCGGTCTGCAGACCCTCTTCAGGGCCGAGAACCGGCAGTACGACCTGGTGCTCGCCGGCGCCGTCCTCGCGGTGCTGCCGGCCGTCCTGGTCTTCGTCCTGCTGCGCAAGCAGCTCCTCGAAGGCCTGTCCACGGGTGCCGTCAAGGGCTGACGCCCACCCAGTCACCTGTCACCTGCTGCCGTCACGTAAAGGAGAAGCATGTTCGAGTTGCCCGGCCGGGTCCTGTTCGGTGCCGCCTACTACCACGAGTACCAGCCGTACGAGCGGCTCAAGGAAGACCTCGACCAGATGGTTCAGGCCCGGTTCACGGTCATCCGGGTCGGTGAGTCCGTCTGGTCGACCTGGGAGCCCGAGAACGGCCGCTTCGACCTCGACTGGCTCCAGCCCGTCCTGGACGGCGCGCACGAACGCGGCATCTCCGTCATCCTCGGGACACCGACGTACGCGGTGCCGCCGTGGCTCGCCCGCCTGTATCCGGAGATCGCGGGCGAGCGGGAGACGGGCCGGCGCATCGGCTGGGGCGCCCGTCAGGAGGTCGACTACACCCACCCCGCGTTCCGCTTCCACGCCGAGCGGGTCATCCGGAAGATCGTCGGCAGGTACGCCACCCACCCGGCGGTCATCGGCTTCCAGGTCGACAACGAGCCGGGCAACGAGCTCTTCCACAACCACGGTGTGTTCCAGCGCTTCACCGACGAACTGCGCGAGACGTACGGAGACGTGGAGACCCTGAACCGCGAGTGGGGCCTGGTCTACTGGTCGCACCGGCTGTCGACATGGGCCGACCTGTGGACCCCCGACAACAATGCGCAGCCGCAGTACGACCTGGCCTGGCGCCGCTTCCAGGCCGGGCTCACCACCGAGTTCATCGGCTGGCAGGCGGACATCGTGCGCGAGTACGCCCGCCCCGGCCAGTTCGTCACCACCTGCATCTCCTACGAGCGGCCCGGGGTCGAGGACGATCAGCTGACGAGCCGGCTCGATGTCACCGCGGGCAATCCGTACTACGCGATGCAGGACGGGCTCGCCCACCCCGACACCGGGCAGGCGCCGCAGGGCTGGACGACCAGCGGGACATGGGCGCTGTACCAGAGCGCCGACCGCATGTACTCCTCACGCCAGGAGCCCTTCCTGGTGACGGAGACCAACGCGCAGGCGATCGGCTTCCCCTGGCACAACCGCCCCGCGTACGACGGCCAGTGGCGGCAGGCCGCCTGGGCACTGATCTCGCGCGGCGCCTCGATGATCGAGTACTGGCACTGGCACACCCTGCACTTCGGTGCCGAGACCTACTGGGGCGGCGTTCTGCCGCACAACGGCCGCCCTGGCCGGGTCTACCGCGAACTCGCCGCGCTGGGAGCCGAGTTGGAGACGGCGGGAGAGCTGGTGGCCTCACTCACCCCGGACACCGATGCCGCCTTCCTCTACTCCGGCCCCAGCAAGTGGGCCCTCCAGGCCCAGCCCTCCCTGGCCTTGCCCGACGGAGGAGCGGACACCCGCTCGTACCAGACCGTCTTCGACGCCTTCTACCGTGGTGCCTTCGATGCCGGGGTGCAGGCCCGCATCCTGCACCCCGGGCAGCTGGCGGACGCCGAACTGCCGCCGCTGCTCGTCGTCCCCGCCTTCTACGCGGCCGACGACGCGACGCTGGACAGGCTCGTCGCGTACGCCGAGCAGGGCGGCCACCTGGTGCTCGGCCCTCGTACGGCCTATGCCGACCACGAGGCCCGCGCCCGCACCGACATCCAGCCCGCGCGGCTCGCGGAGGCGGCCGGCGTCATGTACGACGAGTTCAGCAATCTGGGCACCCCGCTGGCCGTCCATGGCACGGACGCCTTCCCGCTGCCGGCCGACGCTCGTGCGCTCCACTGGGCGGACGGCCTCCAGCCCCAGGGCGCCGAGCCGCTGGCCAGCTATGACCATCCGCACTTCGGCCGCTGGCCCGCCCTCACCACCCACCGCCACGGCGCCGGCCGCATCACCTACGTCGGCACCGTCCCGGACCCCGCCCTCGGCGAAGCCCTCTTCCGCTGGGCCGCCCCGGCGAGCACCTGGCGCCCGCCGGCGGTCGGCGTCACGTCGACGTCCGCCACCTCGCGCGACGGACGCCGGGTCCGCTTCCTGCACAACTGGTCCTGGAGCCCACGCTCGTTCCCCGTGCCGGCGCCGGTACGGGACGTACTGACAGACACCTCTCACGCCGCCGGCGACGAGATCTCACTGGGCCCCTGGGACGTCAGGGTGCTCGAACAGACTCAGGAGTGACCACGGAGAGCGGCTGTCCCGGGGCGTAGCTACAGCTCGAAGTCGCCGTCATCGGCGCGGCTCCAGCTGTACGGGTCGTTCACCATGCGCCGGCGGATGGTCTTTCGCTACCGTCTCCTGTTCGTCCCGTCGCTGAGGCGGGTACCGCCCGTCCGCTGAGGGTGGTCCGTCCCCTACAACTCTTGGACCACACACGACTGTTGTGTCATTCCTAGGGGGGAGGCGAGGTGCGGCCCGGCGAAGGATCCGCATGCGTGGCCGGTTCCTGAAAGATCCTTCCTGTCCGAACATGCGACCGGAAGGATCGATATCGTGCGCAGACGACGTCTCGCGCCCCTGTTGGCTGTGGGCATCACGGCCACGCTGGCGCCCGCGCTCGCCACCTCGACGGCCACCGCAGCTCCAGCCACCACCCCGCCGTCCGCCTCATCGTCCGCCGCCAAGGGCGCACTGGACCGGTATGTGAAGCAGAAGCCGCAGTGGAAGCGGTGCGAAGCCGACTCTCCGGCGGAGTTCGAGTGCGCCACGATCAAGGTCCCGCTGGATTACCGGGTTCCCGGGGGCAAGCGGATCGACTTAGCCATATCCCGGATCAAGAGCACCGCGCCCGGCAAGCGGCACGGTGTCCTGTTCTCCAACCCCGGCGGCCCGGGGGTGCCGGGTCTCCACATGCCGCTGGAAGTGCGGGAGAACCTCCCCGAGTCCGCACAGCAGAAGTACGACCTCATCGGCTTCGACCCGCGCGGTGTGGGACAGAGCAGCCCGGTTTCCTGCGATCTGGAGCCGGAGGAGGAGAACTGGCTGCGGCCGTACAAGGAGGAGACGTTCGACAAGGACGTCGCCTGGGCACGCGACGTCGCGAACAAGTGCAGGGAGAAAGCGGGCGACACGCTCCCGCACATCACCACGCGCAACACCGCGCGCGACATGGATCTGCTCCGGGCGATCCTCGGTGAGAAGAAGATCTCGTACGTGGGTGTCTCGTACGGCACCTACCTGGGCGCCGTCTACACCCAGCTCTTCCCGGGCCGGGCCGACCGGTTCATGCTGGACAGCGGGGTCGATCCGGCGCGTGCGTGGCGAAGGATGATCCAGTGGTGGGCGGAGGGCGCCGAGCCCGCGTTCGACCGGTGGACCGAGTGGGCCGCCGAGCGTTCGGAGAAGTACGGCCTCGGTGACACCCCGAAGGAGGTCGACCGGACCTTCTGGGACCTGGTCGCGCAGGCCAACGAGAAGCCCATCGAGGTGGAGGGGCAGCCGACCACCGGTGATGACATCCGGAGCGGGATGCGCAGGGCGGTCTTCAGCCCGCAGTACGCCACCGAGGTGTTCGTGGAGCTGAAGAAGGCCGCGGCCGACGAGCCCGCCTCCGCGAAGAAGCTCGCGGCGTTCGCCGGATCCGAGGGGACCCGGACGGCAGGCGCCGCCGCCGATGCCGCCGAGGTGCCGTCCGACAACACGACGGCGAGCTTCTGGGCCGTGGTGTGCGGCGACAACTCGGCCGCGTGGTCCCGCGATCCCGAGAGCTACCGGCAGGACGCCATCGAGGACAAGGGCCGTTACCCGCTCTACGGTGACTTCGCGTCCAGCATCAAGCCCTGTGCGTTCTGGGACAAGTCCGTGGAACCGGCAACCAGGGTGAACAACAAGGTCGGCTCCCTGGTCGTCCAGAACGAGTGGGACTCGCAGACCCCGCTGCCCAGCGGTCAGGCCCTGCACGCCGACCTGAAGGGCTCGAAAATGGTCACCGTCCTCGGCGGCGAGGGCCATGGCGTCTACCCGAACGGCAACGCGTGCACGGACGGCACGGTCACCGACTACCTGCTCACCGGCAAGCTCCCGGCGAAGGACGTGACCTGCGAGGCGACGGCCGAATCGAACGCGGAGGCACGGAAGAACCAGAAGCGGGACGTGCTCCCCGGGTCTCCGCTCCCGGAGCGTGCCCCGGACCGTTTCTGAGCCCGGTCGCACGGCCCATTGCCGCATGACCCATTGAAGATGGGGCGGGACCTCCTGGCGGGGTCCCGCCCCACCGTGCGTCGTCGGCGCCGGAGTCGGAGTGGTCATGTTCTGCAGGTCCGTCAGTCGACGGACGGGCTGTACAAACCGCCGATCCGGCGGATCTCCTCCAGCGGGTACGGGGTCTGCCTGCTCTCGCACCGGAACTTGAGGTTGAAGTCCGATATCACGGCGGCGATCGGCGCGTGCCGGGCGATGATCGCTGCGGCCTCCTCTGGGATTCCTGTGGGGCGCTTGCCCTCTGCGTAGGCGCGCACCTGCGCGTAGCGGCCCTCCCGGTCCTCCACCTGGTACCCGTACAGAGCGGTGACCAGCCAGTTCACCAGATAGGTCGAGGTGTAACAGCGGTCATAGACCTGATGCCGGTCGGAGAAGTCGGCTTCGCCCTGCGACAGTTCGAAGCGGGAGGAGATCGCGAGGCCGTAGTCCGCGAAGTAGAGGCGTCGGCCGTCGGTAAGGATGTTCTCGAAGTGCGCGTCGAAGTGCAGGAGCCCCCGGGCGTTCATGAACGAGGTTCCAGCTTCCAGGTTCTTCTCCACCATGGCGCAGGCCCGGTCGGCCGCCTTGTCGCCTGCTTCGACCTGAGTGCCCAGCCACTGGTGCAGGTTCTGCGGGATGTACTCCAGGAACAGCGCGACGCTCGCCGAGGACTGCTGGCGAGCCTCGATCCGGCGGCGCACCTGCGATCCGCCGCCCCAGTAGGCAACAGCCCGTTCGACGTCGGCCAGTTCCTCGGGCAGGGGCGTCGAGTCGGGCAGCACCCTCCAGTGGTACATCAGGGGGAAGCCCTCGTATTCCGCCGCGAGCACCCAGTTCGTCGTCATGGTGTGCACGGCGAGTTCTCTCCAGGCCCCGCCGCCCGGCCCGCCGATCCCGCCGATGCCGTACTGGCAGAAGACGGGCAACTCGAACAGATTCGCCGTGGACCGGACGTGCTCGGGTTGCATCTCCAAGTCGGTGAGGGGCACCCGCTTCACGAAGACCGGGGTTCCGGCAACCTCCATCAGGGCCGACTTCCCGCCGATGCCGGATCCGATCGGCACGGCCGTGTCCACGAGCTCGCGCAGGGCGGGATCACTGCACAAGGCCAGGGATGTGGAGACGGCGCTGTGGGCGCTGAGACGCGCAGGGCGCGACATGTCAGGGACTTTCACTGCTGCCTCCACCTCGGCACCGACCGCACTTTACGTGAAGATCGACAATGGGTCGGGGGAACGCGATGCCGCCCAACAGCGACAGCACGACCGCGACGTCGCGGCCTACTGTCTGGAGCCGGCTGCGCCCTGAGCGGGACGGAGCGCGTCGACGATGGGTGCCCAGGCAACCTCGCCGAGCAAAGCGTCGGCGCTGGGTGTCCCCCCGTAAAGAAAGGTCTGCGAGGCTTCGGCGGGGCTCTCGCCGGGGAACCGCGGCCGGTGCCCGGCGTCGTCACGGGCGATCAGGTGGACCGAAGCTCCTGCTGCGCGACGTCGCGCGGCCAGTTGCTCGGCATACCGTTGGGAGGGCCACATGGCGTCATCACCCCCGGCTACGAGCAACACGTCAGCACGCGCCTTCTCCACCGGAATCGCGGCGGCATCCAGGTGCTGAGCGAAGGTCCGCTCGCTGAGGTCGTACCACCCGCGGATGGCCACTGGACCATCAGTCTTTCCCGCCGGCTGCCAGGAGTCGTCCATGGGCACGAATGGCAGCGGCCGCCCTCGCCAGGTCCAGGAGGAGCGGTACGGACGCCGGCGGCCATCAAGACCAGGCCCGACGTTGCACCAGACCAGCGCGGTCGGCGACACGGCGACCACCACGTCCACACGCGGCTCGCGCACCGCCGTGAGCAGCGCGGCCTCAGCGCCCTTGGACACGCCGAGAATGCCGACGCGCTCCGCCCCACGAGACCGCAACAGCTCCACCGCCGCGACGAATGTCTCCAGGGGGATCTCACAGATCCCCGCCGGCTGACCGGGCCCGCCGAACCAGCGTATGGCCAAGGCGAGAAGACCCTGCTGAGCGAGAAGCCGCGCTCGCTGCCGGTCCACACGACCGCTCGACCCCGCCAGGACCAAGACGCCGGCGCCGCTGCCTCCCGCCGGCTCCAGCAAGACCCCTTCGGAGGGGGTCGTCACCTCGTGCTCGGCAATCCCCAACGCACTCATTCCGTCACGCATACTCAGCGCTCGCTCCCGTGATCATGAAGGGCCTCTCATGGCATGTGGGCGCCAAACACAGGCACTCACACCAGGGTGACCAGCAGCGCCGGCGGGCGGTCGGCACCGGGCCGGGCCGCCGGCTCGGCCGCGGTGATCGTACGTCGGAGGTGGGCGCTGCCTGCGGTGGAGGAGTGATCACGGGTGGGGACGAGGGCGGAGGACGACGGGTCGGCAACGTGCTGCGGCGAACCGGCCGCGGCTGGGCGGAGCCGTGCGATGTGGCGGGGCGTCCGGCCCTGTCCCTGCGTGCGGCATCCTGTCCGCCGTCCGGGGACGCCCGGCTCGCGACCGCGACCGCCGCCGGGCGGTCGGCACGGGGCCGGGCCGCCGCGCCGCGAGCTGGGCCGCGGTGATCGTACGTCGGAGGTGGGCGCTGCCTGCGGTGGAGGAGTGATCACGGGTGGGGACGAGGATGGAGGACGAGGGGTCGGCAACGTGCTGCGGCGAACCGGCCGCGGAAACGCCGCCAGCCCGAGGCCCGGCCGGAGCCGTGCGACGTGGCGCTCGCGTCCGCCCCGGCCCCGTGTCCGCCGTGGGGGGACGCCCGGCTCGTGACCGCGACCGCCGCCGCGACAGCGGCCCGGCGGACGGCACCGGGCCGGG
>NZ_VBZC01000124.1:0-10211 GCF_005786655.1 Streptomyces montanus | reverse complement strand
GCGCCACCGGCCCTGCCCCCTCACTGCCCGGCCCGGCGAGCGACGTGCACCCCGTGCTGCGCCGGGCCACGGCCCCGCCCGCCGCGCTCGACCTGCTCGCCCAGGCCCGCGCCGGACTCGACGAGGCGGCGCTGCTGGAAGCGCCCAACGAGCGTTACGCGACGGCCCATCTGGCCGCCCTGCGCACCGCGGCCGCCGTCCTCGCCTCCCGGGGCCGCCCGGAGGCCACCGCGAGGCGCCGGGCCAAGATCCGGAGCGCCTGGGAAGTGCTCCCCGAGATCGCGCCCGAACTCGCGGAGTGGAGCGCGCTGTTCGCAGCCGGCGCCCGCCGCCGCGCCCGCGCGGAGGCGGGCATACGGGGCGCGGCCAGCAGCCGCGACGCCGACGACCTGCTGCGCGACGTGGCGATGTTCCTGCGCCTCGTCGAGCGCATGCTGGTCCTGCAGCCCGTCCTGCCCCAGCCGCGGCAGGACGGCGACCAGGGAGCGCCCGGCGTACGGGACGCACCGGACGTACCGGATGCGGGCTGACGGCCCCTGGAGGCGGGGAGTGGACGTGGCGAGGGGTGATGTCCGACCAGGGCGCCCAAGGCCGGGGAGAGGGCCGCCGTCCGCCGCGCGAGACGGAGGACCGGGCGCGGGGCCGGAGGCAATAGGGTTGGAAGCGCCTGCACTCTCCCTGGCCGCACAGGCCGCGGGAGGTATCACCATCGCTCCGCCGTACATGAGGCGGTGCCGCGCCGAGGAGTCAACTGCCGTGTCGGACCCGATGCGCCCCCGCGCTTCTCTCCGTACCGCCGTGGTCTGGGAGGTCCTGAAGGACGCCCTCGACCGCCGGGTCAAGGCCACGGGCCGGGAGTCGCTCGACGTGCTCGACACGGGAGGCGGCAGCGGCAACTTCGCGGTGCCCGTCGCTCGCCTCGGCCACCGCGTCACCGTGGTCGACCCCAGTCCGAACGCGCTGTTCGCGCTGGAGCGCCGGGCCGCCGAGGCCGGCGTCGCCGACCGCGTGCAGGGTGTCCAGGGCGACGCCCACGGCCTCTTCGACGTCGTCGAGCGCGGCGGCTATGACGTGGTGCTGTGCCACGGCGTGCTCGAGTACGTGGACGACCCGGCCGAAGGCGTCGCCAACGCGGTGAGCGCGCTGCGCTCCGAGGGCGTCCTCAGTCTGCTCGCCGCGGGCCTGGGCGGCGCCGTGCTGGCGCGCGCACTGGCCGGGCACTTCACGGAGGCCCAGCAGGCCCTCGGCGACCCGGACGGCCGCTGGGGCGAGGGTGACCCCGTGCCGCGGCGCTTCACCACCGAGCAGCTCACCGCTCTCGTCGAGGGCGCCGGGCTGCGCGTGGGCGCCGTCCACGGCGTACGGATCTTCGCGGACCTGGTCCCCGGAGTCCTCGTGGACACCGAGCCGGGAGCGCTGGACGCCCTGCTCAAGCTGGAGGCCGCGGCGGCCGAGCTCGCCGCCTTCCACTCCGTGGCGACCCAGATCCACGTGCTCGGCGAGACGGGAGAAGCCGCCGGCGCCTGAGCGGTCTCCCCCGAGAGCCCGACACCGGCTGGAGCGCCCCGGAAGCGACCGAGCCAAAATGAGGGGTGCGCCAATGATCAGGTGTGCGGCGGCAGATGGAGTACGCCACAGGCCCCCCGATCGTGGACTCGGAGCCGTATGATCGAGGGAGACCGTCCGGCATGCCAGGCCGGTCGCTGGGGAATGCAAGCTTCAGTGAACCGGGGTGCCATGGCGGGTTCCGGTCGGCGAATTGGCGTAGAGGGGCGGGTTTCACGGGGGCGATTCCCTGCCTATCCTGAAGGGGACCCCCGGTCGCCCCGGCGACTGCACGATGAGGAGGACTCCGTGCCGCTCTCGGAGCACGAGCAGCGAATGCTCGAGCAGATGGAGCGAGCGCTGTACGCCGAAGATCCCAAGTTCGCGACAGCGCTTGAGGGAAGCGGGCTGCGTACGTATACCCGGCGACGGGTCTACCAGGCGGTCGCCGGCTTTCTCGTAGGTATCGCGCTCCTCATGGCCGGAATGGTCGCACAGCAGATCTGGGTCAGTGTGGTGGGTTTCCTCGTCATGCTGGGCTGCGCCGTGCTCGCCGTCACCGGTTGGCGCAAAGCCCCCAAGCCGGGCGAGCAACCCGCCGCGGCGGGTGCGCCGGGCGCACCGCCCGCCCGCCGTCAGGGCCGGCAGCGGCGCTCCATGATGGACCGTATCGAAGAGCGCTGGCAGCGGCGCCGCGACGAACAAGGCCACTAGCCCTCCGGGCGGAGAGCCCGAGAGCCGACACAGCGCGTAAGGGGTGACCACCTGCGGGTGGCCACCCCTTCGGCATGCCGAGAAGACGCGACCCTCCGGATCGCATCGCGCTGGAACGCACAACGAACGAGGGCGCCCACCCGACACCGGGTGGGCGCCCTTCGGGGCCAGCCCTCAACCGTCCCCTTCGACGGTCAGCCCTCAACCGTCCCCTTAGACCGTCCCCCTCAGCTGTTGCTCTGCCCCGACGGCCGCCGCGTCAGCGTCGTCCAGCGGGCCGATGCCCTGGCTGTGAGCGATGCCCAGCTCTCGGCGACCGCCCACACCACCCGCACAGCCGAACGGGGTGCGAGGAGTGCCCGGAGGCGGGTGCCGCGGCTGACCGTGGCGCGCAGACCCTCGGTCATACGGCGGACGTCGTCGGCCAGACCCGCCGTCGCCCGCGGCCGCGGCGCGTACAGGACCTGTTCCACGGCGTCCGCGACCCGGTGGACGGAGGCCGCGGCCGCCGAATCCAGATGCCCGATCCGGACGATGCGTGCCGCCGCCTTGCGAGGCGTCTGGGACTCGTCCGGCGCGATACCGAAGTCCCACGCCGTATCGGTCACCTCATGCCACACCGCCAGCGTGTGCGCCGCCGCCTCCGCCTCGGTACGCCCGTGGGCGCCGAGCCGCACGGACCGTACTCGTATCCGCCACAGCATCGGCAGCAGCGGCACCGCGAGTACGGCGAGCGCCGCGAAGATCAGTCCCAGGATCAGGCCCCACGGCGGGCCGTCGTTCGTCACGCCGAACGCGGCCTCCGGAGACTCACTCGCGCAGGACTGGTCCAGCCTCTTCTGCGTCACCGAGCAGCTCTCGCTGGTCGAGGGCGCGGCGGAGGGAGCCGTCGACGCGGACTCGGAAGGCCTGTTCGGGGCGGGGACGCTGGTGCCCGGCGTGTTCGTCCGGGTGTACTCCGGAACCGTGCCCCGGTTCGGCGTCGGCTCGAAGCGGGTCCAGCCCACGCCCTCGAAGTACAGCTCGGGCCAGGCGTGCGCGTCCCGCAGCCCCACCGTCATCGTGCCGTCCGCCTGGGGCGAGCCGGGCGTGAAGCCGACCGCGACACGGGCCGGTATGCCCAGCGTGCGGGCCATCGAGGCCATCGCGAAGGAGAAGTGGACGCAGAAGCCCTCCTTGTCCCTCAGGAAGCGCGCTATCGCCTGGGAGCCGCTGCCGACCTGCACCTCGGTGTCGTATGTGAAGCCGCCTTCCAGGGCGAACCAGTCCTGGAGCTTCACTGCGCGCTCGTAGTTGTTGGTCGAGCCCGCCGTGATCCGCTGGGCCGTGTCCGCCACGACCGGAGGCAGCGAGTCCGGCACCTCGGTGAACTCGCGCCGCAGCGCCGCGGGCGCCGCCGGCGCGTCGGCGAGCTGCTCCGCGGTCGGCTGCACGATCAGGCTGTTGACCGTGTACTCCAGCCCGCGGGTGGTCTGGCCGTGGTCGCCGACGAGCGTGCGCCCCACGGGCTCGAACCGCCACTTGCCGCTGATGTCCACCTTGCTGGCGGGGTAGGGCATGGGCAGCCAGTCCTGCGCGTACCAGTTCGCCGCGGAGAGCTTCGTCTGGATCTCGGTGCGTCGGACCTCGCCCCCGAGGCCGGGTGGCGTCGGGAAGCTGTCGGGTACGGCCGTGATGTTGCGCTTGGCGGGTTTCCAAGCCGTGCCGTCGAACTCGTCGAGCGAGACGATCCGCAGGTAAAGGTCCTGCGTCTCCTCGGAGTTGGTGCGGTAGGACATGACCTCGCGGTCCTCGTCCACGTTCAGGCTGTCGCGGAGCGAGACCAGCGGGTTGACCGCGGAGATCGTGCCGCCGCCCCCGGAGCCCGAACCGACGCCCGTCCCCGCGCTGTCCAGCAGACCGCCGTCGAGGGCGGGCAGGCCGAGCGGCACCACCAGGGCGATGCCGAGCGCGACGGCGCCGATGCGCCGCCCCGTGCGGATCGGGGCGACCGCACCTCCCGAGGTGTCGGGGGACGGTGCGCGGGGCGCGCCGCCGAAGACCCGGCCCCACTGCGAGAGCCGGTCCCTGCCCTCCGCCAGCAGCAGCATCAGGTAACCGATGGCGGCCAGCAGGAACCACGGCCATCCGTCGCCGTCCGAGAGCCCCGCGGCGACCGAGTACAGCGCGAGCAGCGGCAGTCCGGCCGGTGCCGCGCTGCGCATTGTCACCGCGAGCGCGTCCACGGCGAGCCCTATCACCAGGACACCGCCGACCGTCATCATCCTGATGCCGTCCGACAGCGGCGCCGGAATCGAGTACCGCCCGACGTCGTCCGCGCCCGCCTGCAACAGCACCCCGAAGTGCTGGAACACATCCGGGCCGGGGATGATCCCGAACACGGCGTGCTCACGGGCGAACGTCAGCGTCAGCAGCATCAGCGACACCAGCGCCTGCACCGCGATCGTGAGCGGCCGGGCCAGTGGCACCCGCCGGGCTGCCGCGCCCACGCCGGTCTGCACCGCGAGCAGGAACGCCGCCTGCAGGAGCCAGGTGGCGGGATCGACCAGCGGCAGCAGCGCGCACGCCGCCATCAGCGTCGCCGCCGCGGCGCACAGCGCCAGTCGTGCGCCCCCGCTCATGAGCCACCGCCCCCTGCCGTACTTCCCGTCGGCGCGACCTGAGTGCGCTGCCGGTCCGCTTCCCGCCACAGGTCGGTCAGGCTTGTGCCCGGCGGGACGGTCACGGCGGTCCAGCCC
Source organism: Streptomyces montanus (assembly GCF_005786655.1). Taxonomy (NCBI): domain Bacteria; kingdom Bacillati; phylum Actinomycetota; class Actinomycetes; order Kitasatosporales; family Streptomycetaceae; genus Streptomyces; species Streptomyces montanus. The sequence continues at coordinate 5,214 of NZ_VBZC01000124.1, read as the reverse complement.
GCCTCACGCAGCATCCGAAGCCGCTCCTCGCTCTCTTCCGTGGCGGCAGCTCCGCGCACCCACGCGTCGCTGTCCAGCAGAAAGGCGACCGCCCCGCCGCTGCGCTGCCGCATCTTGGCGAGCACCGTCGCCTGCTCCTCGTCGAGGTCGCCGAGGAAAGCCACCAAAAGCCCCTCGTTCCCTCCGCGCAGCACGTCGTACGCCCGTGACAGGCCCGTGCCGTCGGAGTGGTCGATCACCGCGAGGGTGTCCATCATCAGCCCCGCCGCGTCCGCCGACTCCTGGCTGGCGCCCGCGAACCCGTCGGCCCCCTCGCCGGGCACCGAATTGCCGGTGTCCGTCAACAGCCGTACCGAAAAGCCCCGCTCGAGCATGTGCACCAGGGCCGATGCCGCGCCCGACACGGCCCATTCGAAGGCCGAGTCCGGACCCGCGCCCTCGAAAGCGATGCCCCGGGTGTCCAGGAGCACCGTGCAGCGAGCACGCTGCGGCTGCTCCTCGCGGCGCACCATCAGCTCGCCGTAGCGCGCGGTCGAGCGCCAGTGGACACGGCGCAGATCGTCGCCGTAGCGATACCCACGCGGGATCACGTCGTCCTCGCCGGCCAGAGCCAGCGAACGATGCCGACCCTCGCCGTACCCCTTGGCCTCGCCGGTCAGCCGCACCGGCGGCAGTGCCTCCACGCGCGGGATGACCGTCAGGGTGTCGTACGTCGAGAAGGAACGCGTCAGCTCGCACATCCCGAAGGGGTCGCTGAGCCGCAGTTGCAGCGGACCCAGTGGATAACGGCCGCGCAGATCCGAGCGCACGCGGTACGACACCTCGCGCCGGCCGCCCGCCTCCACCCGGTCCAGTACGAAGCGGGGTCGCGGCCCCAGCACGTACGGCACCCGGTCCTGCAGCATCAGCAGTCCGGTGGGCAGCCGCGAGACGTTGTCCATGCGCAGATGCACCCGGGCCTCCGAGCCCGCGGGCACGCGCGCGGGGGAGAGCCGGCGGCTGCCCGCCACCCGGTAGCGCGTGCGGTACAGCACGGTCGCGCAGACCAGCGGCAGCACGGCCAGCAGCAGCCCGACCCGGAGGAGATCGCTCTGCCCCAGGACGTACGCGCACACCGCGGCCGCCACTCCTGCGGCCAGGAAGGAGCGCCCGCGTGTGGTGAGCCCGGCGAGTGCCGTGCGCAGCCCGCCCTTGTCCTCCTCGGCCTGCGCCGCCGGCATCCCCCCGGTGGTCATCACAGCCTCCGGGGCGGCTGCTGGCCGAAGTCGGGAGCGCCTCGGCCCACCGTGAGGCCACTCTGGGACGGGGGCGCCGCGGGGACGGGCGTGCGCTGCAGGATCTCGAGGACGACCTGTTCGGACGTACGGCGGTTCAGCTGGGCCTGGGCGGTCGGCAGCAGCCGGTGCGCCAGGACCGCCACGGCGAGCGCCTGCACGTCGTCCGGCAGCGCGTAGTCCCGGCCGCTGAGGGCGGCGGACGCCTTCGCCGCACGCAGCAGATGCAGGGTCGCTCGCGGCGAGGCACCCAGTCTGAGGTCCGGGTGGGTGCGGGTGGCGGCGACCAGGTCCACCGCGTAACGCCGCACCGGGTCGGCGACATGGACGGTGCGGACCGCGTCGATGAGCTTCACGATCTCGTGCGCGTGCGCCACCGGCTGGAGGTCGTCCAGGGGGGAGACGCCGCCGTGGACGTCCAGCATCTGCAATTCGGCCTCCGCGCTGGGATAGCCGATCGAGACACGGGCCATGAATCGGTCGCGCTGCGCCTCCGGCAGCGGATACGTGCCCTCCATTTCGACCGGGTTCTGCGTCGCCACCACCATGAAGGGGCTGGGCAGTTCGTAAGTCTGCCCGTCGATGGTGACCTGGCGCTCCTCCATGGACTCCAGGAGCGCGGACTGCGTCTTGGGCGACGCGCGGTTGATCTCGTCGCCGATCACGATCTGCGCGAAGATCGCGCCCGGCTTGAACTCGAAGTCACTGCGCTGCTGATCCCAGATGGACACCCCGGTGATGTCCGAGGGCAGCAGGTCGGGCGTGAACTGAATACGCCGCACCGAGCAGTCGATGGACCGCGCCAGTGCCTTGGCCAGCATGGTCTTGCCGACGCCGGGCACATCCTCGATCAGAAGATGCCCCTCGGCGAGCAGTACGGTCAGCGAAAGCCGTACGACCTCAGGCTTGCCCTCGATCACTTCCTCCACCGAACTGCGGATACGCTCCACAGTGGTGGTCAGATCAGTAAGGCTCGCTCGATCGTCATAGGTCGTCACCCGGCCCTCCTCGGCCCGTTCTTTCTCGGGCCGGCGCTCTGCGATGCGGACCGGCCCAACTCGAAACACGGACACCACGCGCGAAAAGTTCCGCGTGACGCCACACCCGCATTCTTGTTGCCGTTACCGGTTCGTGTCACTCGCCTGTGGACAACTGGCTGTGATATGTCGGGTCTTACGCCCTTTGGGTGGGGTCTATCTCACGCAGTAGACCGGTTTTCACGTCGAACACAAAGCCGCGTACGTCGTCGGTGTGCAGAAGGAACGGAGAGGTGCGCACCCGCTGCATGGACTGCCGCACGTCCTGTTCGACGTCCCGGAAGGCCTCGACCGCCCAGGCGGGGCGCTGGCCGACCTCCATCTCCAGGTCGTGGCGGAAGTCCTCGGTGAGGGACTCCAGGCCGCAGCCGGTGTGGTGGATGAGTACCACGCTGCGGGTGCCGAGCGCCCGCTGGCTGATGGTCAGGGAGCGGATCACGTCGTCGGTGACGACGCCGCCCGCGTTGCGGATCGTGTGGCAGTCGCCCAGTGACAGGCCGAGCGCGTCGTGCAGGTCGAGACGGGCGTCCATGCAGGCCACGACAGCGACCCGCAGCACGGGGCGGGCATCCATGCCGGGGTCGGAGAAGGCGGCGGCGTACCGTTCGTTGGCCTCGACGAGACGGTCGGTGACAGTGCCGCCGGCTGATATGGCGCCTTCGGGCTCTGTGGGAACGGATGCGGAGGTCGTCATATCCATGACGGTAGCCGTCACACCTGGTGAAGGCCTGCTGTGAGAGAGGACAAAGAACATCAACGAGCCTTGTTGTGAGCTAACCCACATGGGTGATGCGGGCGCCCTCGTAAGGGTGGTTCTCCCCGATGTTCGGCTTCAGTGAAGGAGGGGGCTCGCGACGCGCAGGCCGGTTGATTGACCGCGCGACACCGTGGACTAAAGTGGCGCGAAGCGGGAGGCGAGACTCTCCCCCGCTTGACTGATATCTCCCCGGAGGGCCCGGCGATGTGCCGGAATCTCCCCACGTGCGCGGCGCGTACGTACGGCTCGGCCTCCTCTCCGCTTCCGGTCGGCTGACGCTTCCGGCGCCGGCAGGCCTTCCCCCTCTCCGGGGTACCTCCCAGCGTCGGCTGGGGGACGGCGGGGGCCCGGCGGTGCGTACGCCGTGTCGGATCTGAGAGGGCCGGAATGCAAGGGCGCGATGGGGGTACCCCCGGACCGGGTCCGGAGGAGCTTCCTCATGAGGGCGGTACCGGCGGTCGGGAGGGACAGGCCCGACACGTGCCGGTGATGCTCCAGCGGTGCCTTGACCTGCTGGCCCCCGCACTGGAGCGGCCCGGAGCGGTCGTCGTCGACTGCACCCTCGGACTCGGCGGCCACAGCGAGGCACTGCTCACTCGCTTCCCCGAGGCCCGCCTCGTCGCCCTGGACCGCGACAAGGAGGCGCTGCGCCTCAGCGGAGAGCGGCTCGCCCCCTTCGGCGACCGGGCCACCCTGGTGCACGCGGTCTACGACGAACTCCCCGACGTGCTCGACCGCCTGGACCTCCCGCGCGTCCAGGGCGTCCTCTTCGACCTCGGCGTCTCCTCCATGCAACTCGACGAGGCGGACCGCGGATTCGCGTACGCCCAGGACGCCCCGCTCGACATGCGCATGGACCAGACGGCCGGCATCAGCGCGGCCGAGGTGCTCAACACCTATCCGGCCGGTGAGCTCGTACGGATCCTCAGGGCGTACGGCGAGGAGAAGCAGGCCAAGCGGATCGTGTCCGCGATCGTCCGTGAGCGCGCGAAGGAGCCCTTCAGCAACAGCGCGCGCCTGGTGGAGCTGATCCGCGACTCCCTGCCGCAGGCGGCCAAGCGCACGGGTGGCAACCCCGCCAAACGCACCTTCCAGGCGCTGCGCATCGAGGTCAACGGCGAACTCACCGTCCTGGAGAGGGCGATCCCCGCGGCCGTGAAGGCGCTCGCCGTGGAGGGCCGGATCGCCGTCCTGTCGTACCACTCGCTCGAGGACCGGCTGGTCAAGCAGGTGTTCGCGGCCGGAGCCGCGAACACCGCGCCCGCCGGGCTGCCGGTTGTGCCCGAGCGCTACCAGCCCCGGCTCAAGCTGCTGACGCGCGGAGCCGAACTTCCCACGGAGGAAGAGGTCGCGGAGAACCGGCGGGCCGCGCCGGCGCGACTGCGCGGGGCACAGCGCATCAGGGAGGACGCCGAGTGAGGCACAAGAAGGGGAGGGTTGAGTGAGTAGGAAACCCGAACTGAGGGGAAGGGCCGCCCGGCTCGCCCGGCTCATCCCGGCCGGCTCCGGGCAGGCTGCCCGTACTCCCTTCGTCCTTCTCGTCGTGCTCCTCCTGGGCGGCGGCCTCATCGGACTGCTCATGCTGAACTCCGCCCTCAGCGCGGGCGCGTTCAAGCTCGACGACCTCCAGAAGGACAAGAAGAGCCTCACCGACGAGGAGCAGGCGCTCCAGCGGGAGGTCGATGCCTACTCCGCCCCGGACGCCCTCCAGCGCCGCGCCCGCGAGCTGGGCATGGTGCCCGGCGGCGACCCCGCCTTCCTCAACCCCGACGGCACGGTGCGAGGCGTTCCCAGCGCTGCCCCCCAGCAGTCGTCGGCGCGCGTGCCCCTGGTGCGCCCGCCCGAGATGCTCACCCCCACACCCGTGCCCACGCCCACGGCCTCGACACCGGTGGCGAGCCCGGCCGGCTCCCCGGAAGGCACGCCCTCCACACAGTCCCGCACCCCCTCCGAGGCATCCGCCACCCCGTCCAAGATCCCCACCGCGCCCACGCGCCCCTCCACGACCCCCGGCAGGTGACGGAAGTGTCCGACAGGGAACCCCCGCGCCGCCGGGTGCCGCCGCCCGCCAGGCCCGTGCGCCCCGCCAGGCCCGTACGCCCCGGCAGCCGGAGCCCGAGCCGAAGCCCGAGGCCGGGGCCGGGCG
>NZ_VBZC01000123.1:0-10645 GCF_005786655.1 Streptomyces montanus | reverse complement strand
GTGCGGGCGCGGGGACACGACCCGGCGCGGCGGATCGCGCTCGCGGCGGCGGGTGAGCTGCGGCGCGCGGGGATGCCGGCCCGGGTGCTCGCCGTGCTGCGGCAGCGGCGTGCCGTGGCCGACCAGTCGGGGCTCAACTCCCGGCAGCGGCTGGACAACCTCGCGGGCGCCCTGGAGGTGGCCTCCGGGGGCGTCCGGCTGATGAGCCGCGGAGCCCGCGTGGTGCTGGTCGACGACCTGATGACGACGGGAGCATCCCTGGCGGAGGCGTCGCGCGCTCTGCGCGTCGCTTTCGCGGAGAGGGCCGACGAATGCGAACAGATATGCGATTTCTACGGTCGGGTCACGCCGCAAACGATGGGGGGTGAGGTGTCGCAGGCAACGGGGGCAGGGGGTGGCCGGTCGCAAGCGGTCGTGGGAATGGGTGGTCCGAACGGCGCCGGAGTCATGATCAGTGCGGCCGTGGTCGCGGCGCGTCCAGCCTCTTTCGAAACAAACTGGAACTGACTGAGATCTTGCGTCGTTGCAGGTGGTGAGAGGTTCAATTCACCTGAATGGAGGTACACCGCAGGAGAGGGTGACGACATCCGTCCGGGCGAGATATGTTCGGGTTGAGAGGGAATGGTGGACGCCGTCCCTCGCATATCCGAATACCGTGCTGCGGGTTTTCTGCAATCACTCGTAGCGGTGGGGTGGAGATCTTGCCTGCGGGGGAGGAGGAGGTGGAAGTCACCGAGTCCGAGGCTCCGGGACGTGCTGGAGTCTGGTGCAAAAGGGAGATGCTCCGCCATCGATGCGGAGCGATCCGGGAACGGAGTTCTGCGTGGACATCGTCGTCAAGGGCCGCAAGACCGAGGTGCCAGAGCGGTTCCGCAAGCACGTGGCCGAGAAGCTGAAGCTGGAGAAGATCCAGAAGCTCGATGGCAAGGTGATCAGCCTCGACGTCGAGGTGTCCAAGGAGCCCAACCCCCGACAGGCCGACCGTTCCGACCGAGTGGAGATCACACTTCACTCCCGCGGTCCGGTGATCCGGGCAGAGGCATCGGCCAGTGACGCGTACGCGGCGCTGGACCTGGCGACTGACAAGCTGGAGGCACGGCTGCGCAAGCAGCACGACAAGCGCCGCACGCGTCGTGGCAACGGCAGGCTCTCGGCCGCCGATGTCGCTGACAGCGTCCCCGGCGCGGCGACGCTCAACGGGAACGGCAGCATCGTCCACGAGGAAGAGCCCGAGGACGTGCCGACCAGGAAGATCGGCTCCCTTGAGGTGAAGGGGGAGGGCCCCCTCGTCGTACGCGAGAAGACCCACGTCGCCTCTCCGATGACGCTCGACCAGGCTCTCTACGAGATGGAGCTGGTGGGGCACGACTTCTATCTTTTCGTCGACTCCGAGACCAAGGAACCGAGTGTCGTCTACCGGCGGCACGCATACGACTACGGCGTCATCCACCTCAGCACGGACCCGATGGTCGCCCAGGCACACAAGCCTTCGGCGGGCGGCACGCTCGGCGGCTGAGATCGATCGGTGAGCACTGGGCCGGTGCCCCTGGGAGCGCACATGCGCCCCCAGGGGCACCGGTGTGCGACCCCTCGCGCCCCGCTCCGTCACCGCGCTGTCGTCCGGGCATGAAATCATGGCGGTACCGGCCCCAACCGGTGGGCCGTTGCCGTGCGTTGGCAATGGCGCAGAAACACAGGCCACGGCCTTCAGGGGGAGGAACCATGGCGGACAGCTTCGGACCGATGCAGGACGAGGATGCCGACGACGGCGTCGTCGGCATGGGCCCGGACGCGAGCTCTCCACGCAAGGAGCCGATCCGGGTCCTTGTCGTGGACGATCACGCCCTCTTCCGCCGCGGCCTGGAGATCGTGCTCGCCGCCGAAGAGGACATCCAGGTCGTCGGAGAGGCGGGCGACGGGGCGGAGGCGGTCGACAAGGCCGCTGACCTGCTGCCCGACATCGTCCTGATGGATGTGCGGATGCCGAAGCGAGGCGGCATCGAGGCGTGCACCTCCATCAAGGAGGTGGCTCCGAGCGCGAAGATCATCATGCTGACGATCAGCGACGAGGAGGCTGACCTCTACGACGCGATCAAGGCGGGCGCGACCGGCTATCTCCTCAAGGAGATCTCCACGGACGAGGTGGCCACGGCCATTCGCGCCGTCGCGGACGGACAGTCCCAGATCAGCCCCTCGATGGCGTCGAAGCTGCTCACCGAGTTCAAGTCGATGATCCAGCGCACCGACGAGCGGCGCCTGGTGCCCGCGCCCCGGCTCACCGATCGCGAGCTGGAGGTCCTCAAGCTCGTGGCCACGGGGATGAACAACCGGGATATCGCCAAGGAGTTGTTCATCTCCGAGAACACCGTGAAGAACCATGTGCGCAACATCCTGGAGAAGCTGCAGCTGCACTCCAGGATGGAGGCTGTCGTGTACGCGATGCGGGAGAAGATCCTCGAGATCCGCTGAGCCCTTCGCCGGGAGCGGCCGCTGCCCTACGGCGGCGGCCGCAGGGCAGTCGCGCGATGCCGGCGGTCACGTCAGCACACGGGTCAGTTCCTTCGCCAAGGGCTCGCGCAGGTTCGCGGCGTCCACTCGCTCCACGCGTACGTCCGTGCAGTCCACCCAGCCCGCTGCCTCTACGAGAGCCTGGGCGACGGCGGGCACGGCCTTGGGGCCGTCCAGAGTCACCTGCTTGGCCACCAGCGTCCGGCCCTCGCGTGCGGGATCCACACGGCCGACGAGGCGTCCGCCGGCGAGGACGGGCATCGCGAAGTAGCCGTACACCCGCTTCTGCTTGGGGACGTAGGCCTCGAGGCGGTGGGTGAAGCCGAAGATCCGCTCCGTGCGCGCCCGTTCCCAGATCAGCGAGTCGAACGGCGACAGCAGCGTCGTACGGTGGCGGCCGCGCGGTGTCGTCTCCAGGGCGGCCGGATCGGCCCAGGCGGGCTTGGACCAGCCCTCGACCGTCACCGGGACCAGGCCCGAGTCCGCGATGGCCGTGTCGACCTGGTCGCCCTTGAGGCGGTGGTAGTCGGCTATGTCCGCGCGCGTGCCGACGCCCAGCGCCTGGCCCGCGAGCCGGACCAGGCGGCGCAGGCACTCGGCGTCGTCCAGCTCGTCATGGAGCAGGGCGTCCGGGACGGCGCGCTCGGCGAGGTCGTACACCCGCTTCCAGCCGCGCCGCTCGACGCACACCACCTCGCCGTACATCAGGGCGCGCTCCACGGCGACCTTCTCGCCGGACCAGTCCCACCACTCGCTGGTCCGCTTCGCGCCGCCCAAGTCCGTGGCCGTGAGGGGGCCTTCGGCGCGGAGCTGCTTGATGACACGGTCGTACGCGCCGTCCGGCAGGGTGTGGTTCCAGTGCGGGCGCGCGCGGTAGGCGCGGCGGCGGAAGGCGAAGTGGGGCCACTCCTCGACGGGGAGGATGCAGGCGGCGTGCGACCAGTACTCGAAGGCGTGGGGTCGTGCCGGAGACGCGCCAACGGACGCAGTCGTCCAGTAGGCCCGGTCCACGGTCTTGCGGCCGACGGCGCCGAGGCGGGCGTACGGAATGAGCTCGTGGGAGCGGGCCAGCACCGAGATCGTGTCGAGCTGGACCGCGCCCAGCCGCCGAAGCACGCCTCGCACGCCGCCTCTGCGGTCGGGGGCGCCCAGAAATCCTTGTGCGCGCAGGGCGATACGTCGGGCCTCGTCGGCGGAGAGTTCGGCGGTGGGGCGCGGCAGACTCGTCATGGTCCGCACGATAAGTGGTGTCACTGACAAGCCGCCCTGACCTGCGACAGCTTCAGTCCCGCTCCGGAGCCGGCACATACGGCGCCGTCGACGGCAGCCCCAGGTCGGACGGGAGGAGCGAGGCGATCCAGATGTCGCGTCGTACCCCCTTGTTGTTGATGCCGGAGCGCAGGACGCCCTCGATGGTGAAGCCGGCGCGCTCGGCGACGGTGCGGGAACCCGTGTTGCCGACCTCGGCGCGCCACTCGACGCGATCGATCGCCAGGTCCGTGAAGCCCCAGCGGGACGCGGCGCCCACGGCCTCGGTGATGTAACCGTTGCCCCGGTGCTGCTTCGTCGCCCAGAAACCGATCTCGGCGGCACCCAGGGAGCGCATGGTGAGGCCGACCGTGCCGACGAGCTCACCGGTGGCCGGCAGGAAGACGCCGAACGTGAACATCGAGGAGTCCGCCCAGCCGTCGGGCACCATCTGCTCAGTGAAGCCGGCCGCGTGCTCACGCAGATAGGGTGAGGGGATCGGGATCCAGCGCTGGATGTCGGGGTCCTGGCAGGCGTCGTACACGGCGTCGGTGTCGTGCGGTCCCACCGGGCGCAGCAGGAGTCGCTCGGACGTGAGGGTGACGGGGTCCATCGCCTGAGTCTGCTCGGGTTGCCGCGACGAAGCCAGCACTTTTGCTCTGCGTGAGGTGCCGGTTACCGTTCGTTTTGACAATGCGGCACCTTCGGCATCTCCCGTCCGTTGTCCTCATGGCTGTCGTGGCCAGACCTCCCGACCCGGTGGGGTCCTCGCTTACGATGGCCGTTGCTCACTGTGTAAATGGAAACCGACCGTCCCAGGCCCGACCGGCAAGGAGACAAACCCCCGTGTCCGTCCTCTCGAAGATCATGCGTGCAGGCGAAGGTAAGATCCTGCGCAAGCTGCACCGCATCGCGGACCAGGTCAACTCCATCGAAGAGGACTTCGTCGACCTCTCGGACGCCGAGCTTCGGGCCCTCACCGATGAGTACAAGGAGCGGTACGCCGACGGCGAGAGCCTCGACGATCTGCTGCCGGAGGCCTTCGCGACCGTCCGTGAGGCCGCCAAGCGGGTCCTCGGACAGCGCCACTACGACGTGCAGCTCATGGGCGGTGCCGCCCTCCACCTCGGCTACGTGGCGGAGATGAAGACCGGTGAGGGCAAGACCCTGGTCGGCACGCTGCCGGCGTATCTGAACGCACTCTCCGGAGACGGCGTCCACATCATCACGGTCAACGACTACCTGGCCGAGAGCCAGTCCGAGCTGATGAGCCGCGTCCACAAGTTCCTGGGTCTGACCGTCGGCTGCATCCTCGCCAACATGACGCCGGCCCAGCGCCGCGAGCAGTACGCGTGCGACATCACGTACGGCACGAACAACGAGTTCGGCTTCGACTACCTGCGCGACAACATGGCGTGGTCCCAGGAAGAGCTCGTCCAGCGCGGCCACAACTTCGCGATCGTCGACGAGGTCGACTCGATCCTCGTCGACGAGGCCCGTACGCCGCTGATCATCTCCGGCCCGGCCGACCAGGCCACCAAGTGGTACGGCGATTTCGCCAAGCTGGTCACGCGCCTGAAGAAGGGCGAGGCGGGCAACACCCTCAAGGGCATCGAAGAGACCGGTGACTACGAGGTCGACGAGAAGAAGCGCACCGTAGCCATCCATGAGTCGGGCGTCACCAAGGTCGAGGACTGGCTGGGCATCGACAACCTCTATGAGTCGGTGAACACCCCGCTGGTGGGCTACCTGAACAACGCCATCAAGGCCAAGGAGCTCTTCAAGAAGGACAAGGACTACGTCGTCATCGACGGCGAAGTCATGATCGTCGACGAGCACACGGGCCGTATCCTCGCCGGCCGCCGCTACAACGAGGGCATGCACCAGGCGATCGAGGCGAAGGAAGGGGTGGACATCAAGGACGAGAACCAGACCCTCGCCACGATCACCCTGCAGAACTTCTTCCGCCTCTACCGCAAGCTCTGCGGCATGACCGGTACGGCGATGACCGAGGCGGCCGAGTTCCACCAGATCTACAAGCTCGGTGTCGTCCCGATCCCGACCAACAAGCCGATGGTCCGCATGGACCAGTCGGACCTGATCTACCGCACCGAGGTCGCCAAGTTCGACGCCGTCGTCGACGACATCGCCGAGAAGCACGAGAAGGGGCAGCCGATCCTCGTCGGCACCACCTCGGTCGAGAAGTCCGAGTACCTCTCGCAGCAGCTCAGCAAGCGGGGCATTCAGCACGAGGTGCTGAACGCCAAGCAGCACGACCGTGAGGCGACGATCGTCGCCCAGGCCGGCCGCAAGGGTGCCGTCACCGTCGCCACGAACATGGCCGGCCGTGGTACGGACATCAAGCTCGGCGGCAACCCGGAAGACCTCGCCGAGGCGGAGCTGCGTCAGCGCGGCCTCGACCCCGAGGAGCACATCGAGGAGTGGGCCGCCGCGCTGCCCGCCGCCCTGGAGAGGGCCAAGAAGGCGGTGCAGGCCGAGTTCGAGGAGGTCAAGGACCTCGGCGGGCTCTACGTGCTGGGCACCGAGCGGCACGAGTCGCGTCGTATCGACAACCAGCTGCGCGGTCGTTCCGGCCGTCAGGGCGACCCCGGCGAGTCCCGCTTCTACCTGTCGCTCGGCGACGACCTGATGCGGCTGTTCAAGGCCCAGATGGTCGAGCGCGTGATGTCGATGGCGAACGTGCCGGACGACGTCCCGATCGAGAACAAGATGGTCACGCGCGCGATCGCGTCCGCGCAGTCGCAGGTCGAGCAGCAGAACTTCGAGACCCGGAAGAACGTCCTCAAGTACGACGAGGTCCTCAACCGGCAGCGTGAGGTCATCTACGGAGAGCGGCGCCGCGTTCTGGAGGGCGAGGACCTGCACGAGCAGATCCAGCACTTCATGGACGACACGATCGACGCGTACATCGACGCCGAGACCGCCGAGGGCTTCGCCGAGGAGTGGGACCTGGACCGGCTGTGGGGCGCCTTCAAGCAGCTCTACCCGGTGAAGGTCACCATCGAGGAGCTCGAGGAGGCGGCGGGCGACCGCGCGGGTCTCACCGCCGAGTTCATCTCCGAGTCCATCAAGGACGACATCCACGAGCAGTACGAGTCGCGTGAGGGGCAGCTCGGCTCCGAGATCATGCGGGAGCTGGAGCGCCGGGTCGTCCTCTCGGTCCTGGACCGCAAGTGGCGCGAGCACCTCTACGAGATGGACTACCTCCAGGAGGGCATCGGCCTGCGCGCGATGGCCCAGAAGGACCCGCTGGTCGAGTACCAGCGCGAGGGCTTCGACATGTTCACCGCCATGATGGAAGGCATCAAGGAGGAGTCCGTCGGCTACCTGTTCAACCTGGAGGTCCAGGTCGAGCAGCAGGTCGAGGAGGTCCCGGTCGAGGACGCGAAGCCGTCGCTCGACAAGAAGGAGGACACGGTGCCGGCGGGCGCCCGTCCGGAGATCCGCGCCAAGGGCCTCGACGCCCCGCAGCGGCCGGACCGCCTGCACTTCTCCGCGCCGACCGTGGACGGCGAAGGCGGCGTTGTCGAGGGCGACTTCGCCAGCGACGACGAGCCGGTGCGCTCGGAGTCGGACGGCCTCACGCGCGCGGAGCGCCGTAAGCAGCAGAAGGGCGGGCGGCGCCGCAAGAAGTGACGGTCCGCTCCGCGGGGGTCTTCCTCCCGCCACGGGCGAGATCGGCGTGATTTTCGAGATCGGCGTGGTCTTCGAAGGGCCGGGCACCTGGGGTGCCCGGCCCTTCGGGCTGTTCTGGGGTGCGTACGGTTCAGTCGTCGTCCGTACGTGGCATGCGGGCGCCGCCCAGTTCCACCGCCGTGCAGCGCCAGCGGAGGTCCTGGCCCTTCTCCAGGCGGAAGGCCATGGCGCGGAGCTGGTCACCCGCGCCGATACGGGCGAAGGCCTCGATCGCGCCCGCGCGGGGCACGTAGTAGCCGATGTCGCGGACGACCGGGCGGGTGCCCCGGGCGCGCAGGGGGCCACGTTCGGCGAGCCACGCCAGTTCGTCATAGGCCCGGCCCGCGGTGTGCCGGAGCATGCAATGAACGGGGCGCTGGCCGCTGAGGACGGCTAGGAGGCGGTCGGCGAAGAGGTCGGTGGGGCGTGGCTGCGGTGGTGTCGCGAGCGGGCCCTCACAGGGCGTCGTGCGGGATGGGCTCCCGCGCCCTGCCGTGACGGTTGAGCGCGCGCCCGGACTCGTGTCAGGGGCGCTGTCGGTGGGCGTCGGCTCAGGTGTGTTCTCGGTCTGGGGTGTGCTCTCGGTCTGGGGCGTGCCGACGGGTGTGCCCCTGAGCGGTGTGGTGCGCGGGCCAGTGGTGCGAGGGGCGGTGGTGCGCGGGGCGGTGGTGCGCGGGGCGGGTCCGGCCGGTCGGCGGGTGTCCTGGCGGCCCGGCGGGCGGGTGCCCGGGTAGCGCCTCGTCCGGGTCATGACCTTGTTCATGGCGTTGTCCCCAGTCGGTGAGCCCGGCTGATACCGGGCAGTAACTTCCTGTCGGGGATCTTGTACGAGGCCGGAGGGGGCGGCCGCAAGGACACCGGCCGCGCGCCGGGCGGCCGGAAACCTTCACCTATCAGGGTGGCGGGGGAGGGCGGGAGGCTTGGCGGGGCCGGGCTGTACCGGGTGAGGAGCGCGCCGGGCGGTTGACGTCATGGGCGGGGCGGCCCGGACCCGAAAGGGGACTCCCGCACGTATCCTGAAGGTCCTCCCGGAGGCGCGGGAGCGCCCTCCTCGGACTCCTCCGACTACGAAAGCGGCCAGCTATGCGCGTCTACGTCCCCCTGACCCTCTCCGGTCTCGCCGAGGCGTACAAGACGGGTGAGCTCGGGGCAGGGCCCTTTGTCGCGCACGCCGTCACGCCCGCGTTGCGTGAGTGGTATCTGTCCGACGACATCGAGGAGTTGGAGTACGCGGCGCTGAACCGGGCCGCGCTCGCCTCGCTGCGGCTGCTCGCGCTCGACCCGGAGGCCGTGCGTCGGCGGGTCGTCGTCGCCGTCGATGTCCCGGACGGAGCGGCGGTCGCCGATCCCGACCGGGGACTCGACCCCGCCGCGCTCGGAGAGGTGCGGGTCGGTGGGCCCGTGCAGCTCGCCAGGGCCGCGGCCGTACACGTCGACTCCGTCGAGGCCGAGACCGATGTCTCGGCGGCGGCGGACGCGCTGGGCGCGGCGGACACGGGCGACGACGACGCGCAGTTCGTCGTGGACGGGGCCGAGGACCATGAGCTGCTGTGGTTCGCCACGCAGGAGATTCCGAACCTGGTGGGGCTCGGGGACTGAGGTTCGTCTCACGGTCGTTGTCAGTGCGGGCGGGTACTTTTCTGGCATGGGGAAGTACGGAGCAGCGCACATCGTCTGGGACTGGAACGGGACCCTGTTCCACGACAATGAGGCAGTCATCGGGGCGACGAACGCGGCGTTCGTCGAGTTGGGGCTGGAGCCGATCACGCTGGAGCAGTACCGGGAGCTGTACTGCGTGCCGGTGCCGCGGTTCTACGAGAGACTGATGGGGCGGTTGCCCACGGACGAGGAGTGGGAGGTCATGGATGAGACCTTCCATCGGTACTACGCGGAGCACCGGGTGAGGTGCGAGCTCGCCGCCGGGGTTCCGGGGCTGCTCACCGAGTGGGTGTCGGCCGGGCGCAGCCAGTCGATTCTGAGCATGTACGGGCACGACGAACTCGTCCCGCTGGTGCGGAGGTTCGGGATCGAGACCCACTTCATACGGGTCGACGGGCGGACCGGGCCGTCCGGGGGCAGCAAGGCCGAACACATGGTGCGTCATGTCAAGGCGCTGGCCGGGGTGGAGCCCGCTCGTACGGTGGTGATCGGGGACGCAGCGGACGACGCGGTCGCGGCGCGGTATGTGGGCGCGCGGGCCGTGCTCTACACCGGGGGGTCGCACAGCCGGGCCAGTCTTGAATCGGTGGGGGTGCCTGTGGTGGACAGCTTGGAGGAGGCGGTCGCGGAGGCGGAGCGGTTGGCGGCGTGACGGGTGCGTGATCGGTGCGTGATCGGTGCCCCCGGGGCGCCGTCTGTGGGGGCGCAGGTGTCAGGTCGCGGGGGCCTTCGCTCGTAGGACTGTGAGGAACTCCCGCATCCAGCGGGAGTGGTCCGGCCAGGCGCGCGACGAGACCAGGGTGCCGTCGACCACGGCCTCGGCGTCCTGGAAGGTGGCGCCGGCTGCCTGCATATCCAGTTCCAGGGCCGGATAGGCGGTGACGCGGCGGCCGCGGAGGCCGTCGACCGCCGCGGTCAGCAGGGGGCCATGGCAGATCTGGGCGATGGGCTTGTCCGTGTCGAAGAAGGACTTAAGGATCTTGCGGAGTTCCGGGTCGTTGCGGAGGTACTCCGGGGCTCGTCCGCCGGGGATCACCACGGCCGCGTACTGGCCGGGGTCGACCTCCGAGAAGGCCAGGTCGGCGGGCCAGGTGTAGCCGGGCTTCTCGGTATAGGTGTCGAAACCGGGTTCGAAGTCGTGGACGACGAAGCGGAGTTTTTTGCGGGTGGGGGCGGCGATGTGGACCTCGTAGCCCTCTTCGCGCAGGCGCTGGTACGGGTACAGGACTTCCAGCGATTCCGCGGCGTCTCCGGTGACGATCAGGATCTTCACAGCCATGGCGCTCCGTTCCTTTCGCCGGGATCCTTCGCATTCGCCGGGATCCGTCTCGCCCAACGTGCCTCTACGGCGAGCCTTTGGCAAGAGGGCCGGGCGCCTCCGGCGGTTGACCGGGGTTGCGCTGCCGGTGGTGGGTGGGTCGGGGGCGTGTGCCGGTGCGTCCGCCCGTCGCCGCGGGGGCATACGACCGTGGCCTGGTAAGTAGGCACGGGTTTCCTGAGACAGGCTGTAAGCGACGGCCGATGACGCACCGGC
>NZ_VBZC01000122.1:0-11575 GCF_005786655.1 Streptomyces montanus | reverse complement strand
GCCCCGCAGCAGCGGCCCGCCGCCGAAGAGCACGCGCCCCCGCCACTCGACGACTCCGCCGCGCGCACGGCCGAGGAGACCGCCCGCCGCCTCGGCGCGTTCGCGCGGGGCACCCGCCACGGCCGCGCCGCCCTGGACGACGTACCGGACCTTTCCGGCACCCCCCACGCAGACGAAGGGAACACCCGAGGATGATCGAGCCCACGAACAACGAGTTGGGCTGGATGCTCGATGAGGTGCTGAAGGTCCCTGAGGCGCGCCACGCGATCCTGCTCTCGGCCGACGGCATGCTGCGGGCCCACTCGGCGGACATCGGCAGGGACGACGCCGAGCGGCTCGCCGCGGGACTCTCCGGCGTCCAGTCGATCAGCCGCAGTACGGCGGAGTTCTGCGGCGCCCCGAACACCCCCTGGCGGCAGACCCTGATCGAGTTCGCGCAGGGATACGTCTTCCTCGTCGCCGCCGGGGAGGGTGCCTATCTCGCGGTGTCCACGACCGAGCACGTGGACATGGAGGCCGTCTCGTACCGCATGCACAAACTGGTCGACCGGCTCGGCCAGGTGCTGATCAGCCCGGCCCGGCGGGACACCGGCAGCCCCGCATGACAGCGTCCGGCGGGCGGCCGAGGCGTTCGGGAGACAAGCTGGTGCGGCCGTACGTCGTCACGGACGGCCGCTCCCAGCCCTCCCGCAACACCCTGGACCTGGTCACCCTGTTGATCGCCGCCGACGATCTGCCCCTGACCGGACTGAGCCCTGAGAAGCGGGCGTTGATGGAGCTGTGCCGGCCCGGCGCGCTGTCGGTCGCCGAGGTGGCCGGTCATCTGTCGCTGCCGGTCAGCGTCACCAAGGTGCTGATCGCCGACCTCATGGACAGCGGGCACATCGTCACCCGCGCCCCCATCCCGTCCGCCCGGCCGACCGAGGCCCGCATACTCCAGGAGGTTCTCGATGGGCTCCGCGCCCGCCTCTGAAGACGTCGCATCCGAGGATGTCGCATCCGGGGACGTCCATCTCCCGAGCAGCGTGCAGACCGCCGCCAAGATCCTCGTCGTGGGGCACTTCGCGGTCGGCAAGACCACGTTCGTCGGCGCGCTGTCCGAGATCCGGCCGCTGCGTACGGAGGAGGTCATGACGGAGGCGGGCGCGCTCGTCGACGATCTGGCGGGTACGAAGGCGAAGACGACCACCACGGTCGCCCTCGACTTCGGCCGGCTCACCCTCAACGACAGCCTGGTGCTCTATCTCTTCGGCACCCCGGGCCAGCAGCGCTTCACCCAGCTGTGGCAGGACATGACCCGCGGAGCACTCGGCGCGCTCGTCCTCGCCGACACGCGTCGCCTGGGCCAGTCCTTCGACGTCATGGGCGTACTGGAGGAGCTCGGCCTGCCGTACGCGGTCGCCCTGAACGAGTTCGACGACGCCCCCGGGCACGATCTCGCCGAGATCCGCGAAGCGCTGGACCTGCTCCCCGAAACACCCCTCGTACGCTGCGACGCCCGCGACCGGATCTCCTCCACCCACGCGCTGATCGCCCTCGTCGAGTACCTCCTGAACCGCACCAGCGACACCAGTGACAGCGAACTGGAGCACGTGTGACCTCCGAAGCCCCCGACCCGCCCCAGGGCTGCCCCTTCCACGAGCCGATGTACGGCCCCGGTTTCGCGGACGACCCGGCCGCCGCCTACCGCAGGCTGCGTACGCACGGGCCCACCGCCCCGGTCGAGTTGGCCCCCGGCGTCCGGGCCACCCTCGTCACGAGCTACGAGGCCGCCCTGCACGTCCTGCGCAGTCCGGAGACCTTCTCCAAGGACCCCCGCCGCTGGCGCGACCTGGCCGACGGCACCGTGCCCATGGACAGCCCGGTCGTGCCGATGATGATGTACCGGCCGAACGCGCTGTTCACCGACGGCGAGGAGCACCGCCGGCTGCGTGGGGCCATCACCGACAGCCTGGCGCGCGTCGAGCCGAACACGCTGCGCGGATACGTCGAGCGGTCCGCCGATCTGCTCATCGACCGGATCGCGCCGCGCGGCGAGGCGGATCTCCTCGGCGAGTACGCCCAGGTCCTGCCGCTGCTGGTGTTCAACCGTCTTTTCGGATGCCCGCCCGACCTCGGTGAACGTCTGGTCGAGGGCATGTCCGGGATCTTCGACGGTGTGGACGCGGAGAAGGCGAACGCGATACTCACCGAGACCCTTCTCGACCTGATCGCGCTCAAGCGCGCGCGGCCGGGCCAGGACATGACGTCGTGGCTCATGGCCCACCCGGCCGGGCTCACCGACGAGGAGATGATCCACGAACTCGTCGTCCTCATGGGCGCCGGCACCGAGCCCCAGCAGAACCTGATCGCGAACAGCCTGCGGCTGCTGCTGTCCGACGACCGGTTCGCGGGCAGCCTGGGCGGCGGCAGTCTGCCGGTCGAGGACGCCCTCGACGAGGTCCTGTGGGCCGACCCGCCGATGGCCAACTACGCCGTGCACTACCCGGTTCGGGACGTGGTGTACGAAGGCAGGCTGCTGCGATCGGGCGACCCTCTCGTCGTCAGCCTCGCCGCGGCCAACACGGACCCGGCCCTGACGACGTCCGACCAGCGCGCCGGAAACCGTGCCCACTTGGCCTGGAGCGCGGGGCCGCACAACTGTCCCGCGCAGAGCCCGGCCCGGCTGATCGCGGCGGTGGCGGTCGAGAAGCTGCTCGACCGGCTGCCGGACGTGGAGCTGGCGGTACCGGTCGACGAACTCGTCTGGCGGCCCGGTCCGTTCCACCGGGCGCTGGCCTCACTGCCGGTGCGCTTCCCACAGCTCACCGCGGACCCCACACCAAGGCCCGCCCCCGCTCCCCACGACCCACGACACGACCCGCCCCCACCCCCCACGAACACGCAGGCACCGTCCCCCGCCCCGACACCCACCCGCCCGACCGGCGCCTGGGCCCGACTGCGGGCGTGGTGGCGCGGGGAGTGATGGGGTTCCCCCAGCGGCGGCGCGCCGCTTGAGCGACCCGGTGTCCGCTGGGCGCCGGGGGCGGCGGCCGCCTTCCGCCCCCGCCTCGGTGCCTGTCCGCCCATGCGGCGCGTGGGCCCGGAGTGATCAGGCTCCGGGGTGTAGGTGTGCGGGGAGGGTGTGGTGGCCGTTGGAGATGAAGGATTCCACCGGGGTCAACTCCTCGTCCGGCACGGCGAGTCGGAGGTCGGGGAAGCGGTCGAAGAGTGCCGGGAGTGCGATGCGGGCCTCCAGGCGGCCCAGCGGGGCGCCGAGGCAGAAGTGCACGCCGTGGCCGAAGGAGAGGTGCTCCTTGTCGAGCCGGGTGACGTCGAAACGGTCGGCGTCCTCCCCGTGCCTCACGGGATCGCGCCCGGCGGCGGCGTACGCGGCGAGGATCGCCTCGCCCTTGCCGATCACCATCCCGTCCGGGCCGCCGAGTTCACCCAGGTCCAGCTCCTCCACGGCGTACCGCAGGGGCAGGCTGGCGACCGGTGCCTGGACCCGCAGGGTCTCCTCGATGACGTCGTCCCACGTGGCGCGGCCCGCGCGCACGTGCGCGAGCTGCTCGGGCTGGGTGAGCAGGGCGTGGATGGCGTTGTCGATGAGGTTGACCGTGGTCTCGTGGCCCGCGCTGATCATCAGCACCAGAGTGTCGAGCAGCTCCTGCTCGCTGAGCCGGGTGTCGCCCTCGTCGTCACGGGCCGTGATCAGCGCGGTCGTCAGATCGTCGCCGGGGAACGCCCGCTTGGTGGCGACGAGTTCGCTCAAGACGGCGTATATCCGGGCGTAGGTGTCGGTCACCTCCTCCGGCGTGGCCGAGGTGTGGAAGATGCTGTCCACGACGGCCCGCAGTTCGGCGCCCTTCTCCTCCGGCAGCCCGAACAATTCGCTGATCACGCGGATGGGCAGCGGGTAGCAGAACTCCTCGCGCAGATCGACCGGCCCGCCGCTCCGGCCGGCCTCCTCGATCCCGTCGAGCAGGTCCTTGGTGATCTCCTCGACACGGGGCTGGAGCGCGGCCGTTCGCCGTGCGGTGAACGCCTTGGCGACGAGCGTGCGCAGCCGTTTGTGTTCACCGCCGTACGCCGTGAACATGTTCTGCACCGCGACCCAGGTGAACAGCGGCCACTCCGGGGAGATCTTCCCGTCGATCCAGACGGGCCAGTGCTGCCGCGGGTCCTTGGACACCCGGGGATCGGTGAGCAGCCGCTTCAGCAGTTCCGTACTGCTGACCGCCCACGCCTCCACGCCGTCGGGGAGTTCCACCCGTGTCACCGGTCCGTGTGCGCGTATGCGCGCCGCCTCGCCGTGGATGTCACGGCCGGACGGATCGATGACGATGGAGCCCTGCTCTGCCATGGAAGCCTCCCGATACTCGAACCACGCGAACACCTGAGCGGGCCGAGTGGCATGATCGAACGCCGATACCAATACGGTCAGTGACGCTACGCGGCCGTACGGTTCACGAACGAGAGCGCGCGACGTCCACTGCGCATGCCGACAAGTTCCGTACGCGCCCTGGCAAGTTGAGGACATGATTCCGCTTCGACCTCGGACCGGCTCAGGCCGGTTCGGAGCGGGATCCTCAGGAATGGAAGAGCCTGGTCGGGACAGCCAGGGCCAGCGTGCGGTAGCCGGCGGGGTTGAGGTGCAGCCAGTCGCCGGTGTGGAGGTCGGGGTGCAGGCGCGCCGGGTCGGCCGGGTCGCGGACGGCGCGGTCGAAGTCGATGACCGCGTCGAACCTGCCGCTGGTGCGGATCCAGGTGTTGACCTCCTGCCGCGCCGCCTCGCGGTGCCCGGCGGGGTCGTCGTAGGGCACGTTGCCGCCCAGCGGTGTCAGCGTCGCTCCGTAGACGCGGATGCCCTGGGCGCGCGCCCGCACGATGATCTGCTCGTACGCGGTGATCAGGTCGGCGGTGACGCGCCGCTGGGCGGCCGGGGTGGCCGCGGCCGTGCCGATGTCGTTGACGCCCTCGAAGACGATCAGCCAGGAGACTCCGCTGCGGGCCAGGACGTCCCGGTCCAGACGGGCGAGGAGGTTGGGACCCAGTCCGTCGTTGAGGACGCGGTTGCCGCCGGCCGCCTGGTTCAGTACCGCGACATCGGCGGTGCGGGGCCGGGCCCGGAGCCGGTCGAGGAACTGGTCGGGCCAGCGGTCGTTCGCGTTGGTGGTGGAACCGCGGCCGTCCGTCAGCGAGTCGCCCACGACGGCGACCGCCGCGGTGCCGGCACCGGAGAGCACCTCGACGTCGCTGAGCAGGTACCAGTGGTCGACGGGCGTCGCTCCGGGCAGATCCCGCTCCCGCGTGTGGTCGCCGTTCTGGAGGTACGAGGTGGTGCGGGAGCCCGGGTGCGACGTGAGCGCGAGGGACGCCTGGCCCTCGGCCAGATAGGTGGTCACGGTCAGGTTGGATCCCGGCCGGAGGCCGAAGTCCAGCGGATCGGACACCAGTTGGGCCCCGACCGGGACGGTCGCGGACGCCCGTCCGCCGAAGGTCACCGGGCGTGAGCTGCCCGGCTCGATGGCGCTGACTCCGGCCCGCCCGTCGAGCGGGAGCGCCACGGACACCGCCGTGAGGGGCAGCGGGGTGTCCCCGAAGGCGTTGGAGAACCGCAGCCGCATGCGCCCGCCGCCGGTGGTGACGCGAACGGTCTGCCGCAGTGTGGTGTCGACCAGGACGGCATCCTCCCCGGTGAACGGCGGGGGAGGCATGTTGTGAACCTCGGTCAGCTGCGGCATCGCCGTCCAGGTGTTCACCCAGTGGGGGCCGGACGTGCCGGACCTGCCGGATGTACCGGACGCGGATTCTCCGCTCATGTCCTCGGCCCCCACCGGGGATGACGTCGAGACGACGGTGAGGACGAGGCCCAGTACGAAGGCTGCCACCGCGATCAGATGGGCGGCGTACGGCACTCTTCTCGACGGCTTCACGGGCACGGTGCCTTCCTCTGGGCCTCTGGGGTGACGGTGCTTCAGGCGTCGGCGGTCACGCGTCGGCGGTCAGGCGTCGGCGGTCACGTGACCGTGCACGCCTTGCCGTTGAGAGCGAAGCCACCGGGAGCGGCCGTGGTGCCCGTGTGACTGGCCTGGTAGCCGATGGTGACGCTCGCGTTGGGGGCGATCGTGCCGTTGTAGGTGGCGTTGGTGGCCGTCACGGCTCCGCTCGCGGGGCTGTACGTGGCGCCCCAGCCGTTGGTGATGCTCTGCCCGGAGGGCAGGGTGAAGCCCAGCTGCCAGGCGTTGACGGAGGTCGTGCCGGTGTTGGTGATCGTCACGGAGGCGGTCAGGCCGGTGCTCCAGGCGTTCGTGGTGACCGCCACCCGGCAGGCCCCCGGCTGGGGTTGGGGTGCCGGGCCCGTGCTGTCCAGACCGAAGAACGTGATGACGCGGGCCGCCATGCCGCCGGCGATCAGGTTGTGCCCGACGCCCTGGAGGCTGATGGCCTCGACGGGAGCCCGGTCACCGGTGGAGCCGTAGCGGGTGCGGGTCCAGTTGGCCTGGGGCGAGTCGGTGCGGGCGGGCGTCTGGCTGACACCCTGCACGTTCGTCCACTGCTTGATCTGCTCCCCGAAGTTGGGGTAGCGCAGGACGTCGTCCTCGGTGCCGTGCCAGATCTGCATCCGCGGCCGGGGTCCGGTGTAACCGGGGTAGGCGGCGCGGGCCAGGTCGCCCCACTGCTGCGGTGTGTGTGTGATGTTGCCGTTCGAGCAGTCGCTGTTCCACTCCGAGCCGTTGGTGGTGGCGAAGCAGCCGAACGGCACGCCCGAGAACGCGGAGCCCGCCGCGAACACGTCGGGGTAGTCGCCCAGCAGGACGTTGGTCATCATCGCGCCGGAGGAGACGCCGGTGGCGTAGATCCGGTCGGTGTCCGCGTCATAGGTGCGGGTGACCCAGTCGACCATGGACTTGATCCCCACCGGGTCGCTGCCGCCGCCGCGGCGCAGCGCCTCGGGGGAGGAGACGTCGAAGCACTTGCTGCTCCGGGTGACGGACGGGTAGACGACGATGAACCCGTAGCGGTCGGCCAGTGAGGCGTACTCGGTGCCGTTGTAGAAGTCGGGACCGGAGCCCGTGCACCAGTGCACGCCCACCAGGACCGCCGGGTTCGGGGCGACGTTGTTCGGCACGTACACGTACATGCGCAGATTGCTGGGGTTGGCGCCGAAGTTCGTGACCTCGGTGAGAGCGGCGGCGGGAGCTGCCGAAGCGGCGGGCGCGGTGAGGAACGTGGCCGCCAGTAACGGCACCAGCGCTCCGAGGAGCGCGACGAGCACCGAACGTAAGCGTCTCTTCGCGGTGTTGCGGGGGGTGGTGGAGGACACTCCATGTCCCTTCCTGGTCGCGGCTCTTGCGGGGAGTCGTTCAGCAGGCGGAGTTGGTCTGGGTGAGCAGGCCCAGCCGCCAGGGGAGTTGGGAGTAGTCACCGCTCGCACCCGGATCCATGCCCTGGTAGAGGTACTGGAGGCGGCACGGATCGATGGTGAGGGTCTGGTCGACCCCGTCGCGGATCATCTCGCCGTGACTGAAGTCCTTGGTCCAGGCGGGTACGCCCGGTGCGAAGGTCACGTTGCTGGACCGGGCGAACGCGTTCGCCTCGGTGTCCGCCAGCGGCTTCCACGCGCCGCCCAGGCTGTCGGCCGTCCACGCGCGGAAGTACCGTCGCCAGTCGGACTGGGTGGCCAGGGCCTCCACGAGCATCAAGTACCTGCCGCTGTGGCCGAGGCGGTAGACGTTGCCGGCCTCGAAGAGGTCGAAGCGGTTGGGCTCGGACAGCACGATGGTGGTGTCGCGGAAGCCGTTCGGGAACTCCGCGACCGTGGTGCGCGACCGGTACTGGTGGCCGTTGCCGTCGGAGAAGAACAGATAGCAGTCGGTCTTGTCGCAGATCACCCAGAAGTCCAGCCAGGCGCCGTTGCCCTTGTTCTGTGTGACGACCGGCGGTTCGGTCTCCATGAAGGTGCGGGGCGCGCTCCAGCTTTCGGGCCGCATGGGGTCGGTGGTCGTCGAGAACGACGGAGGACCGGTCTGGTAGACCATGTACCACAGCTTCTGGGGCGCGAAGTAGAACACCTGGGGCGCGGCGGCGTACCGGTTGCCGATGTTGGGGTTGGTGTCGAGGAACGTCTGCGGCGCGGAGGCGGCCTGCGACCAGTCGGCGAAGCTGGTGTACGCGAGGCTCCACGCCCCGGATGTGTTGGCGGTCGTGGCGTAGACGTGCCACTTGTCCTTGTACCGGAACACCGTCGGGTCCTTGACCGAGACGATCGGGTGGGTGGCGTCCGGCTTCGGTGAGATCAGCGGGCCGCTGGACGACCACGTGAAGGAGCTGGGCAGCGAACTCGCGGTGTTCTTCGGCGCATTGGCCGGGTTCTGCGCCGCCTGCTCGGTGGCCTGCGTGGATGTCTGCGTGGATGTCAGCCTGGAGGCCTGTATCGAGTCGGCGGTGGCCCGTGCGGGTGCCGGTGCCGGCGGCGCGGCGACGGCACCGACGGCCATCAACCCCAGGATCATGCCGCCGACGAGCGTGCGTGTGCGTGGAATCCTCACGATGTGTCCCTCTCCGGAACGGAGCCCCCGCCGGGCATCGTGGCATGGACACGACCGCCATGGAAGCGCTCCCACGCGAGGTGGCTGGAACGTGTGTGCCACGGGACTCGGTCGCCTACGATCGGGCCTCACGGGGAGGCTTGAGATGCAGATCGCTTCGTTGCCGTATCTCGACGAGCACGCGACGGTCATCGCGGCAGAGGTCGATGACGTCTGGCGCAGTCTGGGCGAGACACTGGACCGGTCCTTCTCACGTCCCGGTGCGGCCGGTTACGCGAGACTGGTCGGAGCTGACGACCGCACAGCATCGGGGCCACGGCCCCCTGCCGAGGGCTCGACGTTCCCCGGCTTCCGGGTGGCGGCCGCGGTCCCGGGACGGGAGTTGGTCCTCCAGGGGCGCCACCGCTTCTCGTCCTACGCCCTGATCTTCCGCCTCGAACACATCGGTCCGGGCCGATCACGGCTGCGCGCCGAAAGCCGGGCCGCCTTCCCCGGCCTCGCCGGCGGCCTCTACCGACGGCTCCTCATGGGGACGGGCGGGCACGTGGTGGGCATGCGGCGCCTGCTGTCGGCCATCCGCAGAGGTGCCGAGTAACCGCCTCGTGTGACGCCGTCGCGCGGTCGGCAGGGGGATGGTGTTCGCCGCGCTCGCCCCCAACACTGGTGACGCAGACCGTTGCGGGGGAGGAGCACCGGCCATGGCGCGTCGTATCGAACCAGTACGGCAAGCACTGCCGGAGCGGCGGCCGGAGCTCGATGCCATCCGGCTGCTCGTGGTGCTCGGGCTGATCTTCTTCCACTCGTCGCTCGTCTTCGCGACGGACGACGACTACTACGTCAAGAACTCCGAGACCACGGAAGTCATCCTGATCGCCGCCGGGTTCGCGGTCGTCTGGGCGATGCCCGCGCTGTTCCTCATCGCCGGCCTGGGATCCTGGTACTCGCTGCGCCGCCGCGGCGCGGCAGGCTTCGTGAAGGAGCGCCTGTTACGCCTGGGCGTGCCGCTGGTTTTCACCACGCTCGTCCTCAACCCCCTGCCGCAGTGGCTCCGTTACCGTTCCGAGGGCCGCGGCCACGACGAGTCCTACCTCGCCTTCCTGCCCCGCTTCTACGACGTGCACGTCGAACTCGACGAGTTCCCCTTCCTCGTCCAGGGCGAGTACTTCGAGACCGGCCACCTGTGGTTCGTGCTCCTGCTGCTCGCCTTCTCCCTCATGCTGGCGCCCCTGTTCCGTGTGCTTCCCGCCGACCGGGTCCGGCCCGTCGCCGACCGGGTGGCGCTGGCGACCCTGCGCGTCCGCCCGGCGATCCTCCTGCCCGCGATCCCGCTCGCCCTGCTCTGCGCCTTCGCCGGCATGGAGGAGAACTACGCCGGCTGGCACCGCTGGGCCTATCTGGTGTTCTTCGCCGCCGGCTGCGCCCTCGCCGCCGACGACCGATTCCGCACCGCCATGCGCCGCGCCGCGGTGCCGGCCGGCTGGCTCGGGGCCGGCTTGTTCGCCCTCTGCGGCCCGGGTTTCGCCGTCGCGGACGAGCCCTTCACCGAGATGACCGCCCTGAGCATCGCGATCCGTGCGCTCTTCGGGGCGGCCGGCTGGTGCCTGGTCGTCGCCATCCTCGGCCACGTCGACCGCCGCCGCGCGACCCGGGCCACCACCCAGCCGCCGGAGCGGCAGCCCTCGGTCTCCCGACGCCGCGCCCACGCCTACCTGGCCGCCGCGGCACTCCCGATCTACGTCCTGCACCAGCCCGTCGTCGTCGCCGTCGCGTACTTCGTCGTCGGCTGGAGCGCCCCGATCCCCGTCGAGTACGCCGTCATCGTGACCGTCTCCCTGGCCCTCACCCTGGCCGCCTACGAGTTCCTGGTGCGTCACACTCGCGTGACCCGGGTTCTCTTCGGGATGCGGTCCTAGGGCCTGTCCGGGGTCGGCGTGCCGAGGAGTGGTGCGAGTACGCGGCGCAGGTCTTCGCTCTCGCGGTAGTGGGCCGCGGCGGCGAGGGCTCCGGCGGGCAGACCCTGGGCCCGTTCGATCGCATCGGCGGCGGGCCAGTGCCGGAGCACTCCGTCGATGTCGCAGAGCACGGCGTCGTAGTGAGGAGGGGGCACGCTCATCGCTGTAGCGGTCAACTCCCGTTCGCCTGCGGCAGCAGGGTCCCCAACGGCCCCAGGTCCAGGTTGAGGTCTTCCATGCGCAGGTCGTAGCGGGCGCAGAGTTCTTCCATGCGGTCGTGGAGGAGCATCAGCGTCAGGCCGATGCGTTCCTCCTGATCCTCCGTGAGGTCCTCCTTGTCGACGCGGTGAAGGGCCTGGCGTTCCATGAGCTGGCGGAGGAGTTCGACGACGGTCAGGACGAGTTTGA
Source organism: Streptomyces montanus (assembly GCF_005786655.1). Lineage (NCBI taxonomy): Bacteria > Bacillati > Actinomycetota > Actinomycetes > Kitasatosporales > Streptomycetaceae > Streptomyces > Streptomyces montanus. The sequence continues at coordinate 681 of NZ_VBZC01000122.1, read as the reverse complement.
CCAGGTCGCGCTCGACGGTGTCCGGATCAGTGGACAGGCGGTGGGCGGCGCGGCTTTCCGGGGGCGGGGGCATGGGGCCTCACAGGAGCGGGGCGGGGTGGGCTGTGCCGACGGTTCCGATGTTTCCGACGGTTCCGACGGCGTCCACGGCGGCGGCAGCGACGGGGGCGATGACGGCGCGGAGGTCGATGCGGACGAGGTCGACGTCGGCGATGGACAGGACGAGGTCGCCGGTCAGGACGACGCCGCCTTGGAGAAGACGGTCGAGGAGGTCGATGAGGGCGACCGGACGGTCGGCGTGCGGGGTGACGGTCACCGGGCGGGCTCCGGGGGGAGGGAGAAGGAGTACGGGGCCCAGGGGCCGGTCACTTCCACGTGGACGCCGGGCAGGCCCTCGGCGGCCGCCAGGACGCCGGTGCGGAACTCGTCGACGCGGTCGGCGGGGACGAGGTAGGTGTCGTTGCTGACGTTGGTGCCGGGAGCCCGGCCGGCGAGGTCGCCACGCTGGGGGCGGTGGGCGACGTGGTCGACGGCGAGGCTGCCGGCCGTCTCGGTGAGGCGGGCGGCGGTCCGGCCGGCCGCCTGCCAGGCGTCCTCGGCGGTGCGGCGCATCCGGCGCCGTCCGGCGAGGTAGGCGCGGCCGGGGTTGAGGTCCGCGGCCGGGGCGGCGGCCGGGTCCGG
>NZ_VBZC01000121.1:0-11756 GCF_005786655.1 Streptomyces montanus | reverse complement strand
CCCGCGCGGTCCTCATCGCGGGCCCCGGCGCCGCCGCGAGCTGCGCCGCCGATCTGCTCGGCACGCTCGCCGGCGTCGGCTGCCCCGTCACACGCCTGGCTCCCACGGGCGTCGCCCCGGCCGCGGGCGCGCTGCGCTGGGAGCTGCCCGGCTGGGCAGGCCCCGTCGACCTGCTCCTGATCGCCACCCCTGACGGCAGCGAGCCCAGCCTCTCGCTGCTGGTCGACCAGGCCTACCGCCGCGGCTGCACGGTCGCCGCAGTGGCCCCGGCCGGCTCCCCGCTCACCGATGCGGTGGACGGCGCCCACGGTCTCTTCGTACCGATGGCGACCGCGCCGTACGAGCCGGAAGAACCCACCGCCGCCTCCGCCCCCGGCGTCCTGTGGGCCCTGCTCACCCCGCTGCTCGCCCTCCTCGACCGCACCGGCCTGGTGACCGCGCCGCCCGACGCCCTGCACAAGGTCGCCGACCGCCTCGACCACATCGCCGAACGGTGCGGCCCGGCCATCGCGACGTACAGCAATCCCGCCAAGACCCTCGCCACCGAGCTCGCCGAGGCACTCCCGCTGATCTGGACCGAGGGCCCGTCCGCGGGACCCGCGGGCCGCCGTTTCGCCGCCGCGCTCGCCGAGCTCGCGGGTCGCCCGGCGCTCGTCGCCGAGCTGCCCGAGGCGCTCGCCGCGCACAACGTCCTGCTCTCGGGCGCGCTGGCCGCAGGCGCCGACCCCGAGGACTTCTTCCGCGACCGCGTCGAGGAGACGCCGGTCATGCACGCGCGCGTGGTCCTCCTCAGAGACCGGCCCGCCGGCGGCCTCAGCGCCGCCCCCGCCGCCCGCGACCTCGCCCTCAGCCACGACACCGCGATCAGCGAACTCGAACCGGACGACGGCGGCGACCTGGAGACCCTCGCGGAGCTGATCGCCATCACAGATTTCGCGGCCGTTTACCTGGCGCTCGCCTCGGGAGCCTGATGCTTGCACGGACCCCCGACCGCCGTCCTCACCTCACGTGAACCGAACCGTGAACATGTGAGTCGTGAAGCTGCGAATCGTGAACATGCGATTCGTGAGGCTGCGAATCGTGAACACGCGATTCGTGAGGCTGCGAATCGCGACCATGTGAACAGAGAGCGCAGAAAGAACCCTCATGGACCGCCTCGACAACACCATCCGTCCCTACGCCTGGGGCTCGACCACGGCCATCCCGCGCCTCGTCGGCGTCGAGCCGACCGGCGAACCGCAGGCCGAGATGTGGATGGGTGCCCACCCGGGCGCGCCCTCGCGCACGGCCCGCGGCCCCCTCACCGAACTGATCGACGCGGCCCCCGAGCGCGAACTGGGCGCCGAGACGGTGGCCAAGTTCGGCCCGCGCCTGCCGTTCCTGCTCAAGATCCTCGCCGCGGGCGCCCCGCTCTCCCTCCAGGTGCACCCCGACCTCGCCCAGGCCAAGGAGGGGTACGAGGACGAGGAGCGCCGCGGAGTCCCCATCGACGCCCCGCACCGCAACTACAAGGACGCCAACCACAAGCCCGAACTGATCTGCGCGCTCACGGAGTTCGACGGCCTGTGCGGATTCCGGGCCCCGCTGGAAGCCGCCGACCTGCTCGCGGCCCTGGAGGTCGACTCCCTCAAGCCGTACGTCGATCTGCTGCACGCCCACCCCGAAGACGCAGCCCTGCGCGAGGTGCTGACGGCGGTCCTGTCCGCGGACACCGAGCAGATGGCGGTGACGGTCACCGAAGCAGCCGCGGCCTGCACACGGCTCGGCGGCGCCCACGCTCCGTACGCCGACCTCGCCGACCACTACCCGGGCGACCCCGGCGTCATCGCCGCGATGCTGCTCAACCACGTCCGACTCCAGCCCGGCGAGGCCCTGTTCCTCAGCGCCGGTGTCCCGCACGCGTACCTGAACGGCCTCGGCGTCGAGATCATGGCCAACTCCGACAACGTGCTGCGCTGCGGCCTCACTCCCAAGCACGTCGACGTCCCAGAACTCCTGCGCATCGTCCGCTTCGAGGCCGGCGACCCCGGCGTACTGCGCCCCGAGGCGTCCCCCGACGGCGAAGAGGTCTACGAGACGCCGATCGACGAGTTCCGCCTCTCGAGGTACGTCCTCCCGGAAGGCGCGCCCTCCCGCGACCTCACCCTCCGTACGCCGCAGATCCTGCTGTGCACGGCGGGCTCCGTACAGGCGGACGACCATGCCCTCGCTCCCGGCCAGTCCGTCTTCGTACCGGCGGGCGAGAAGACCGAGGTATCCGGGACCGGCACGGTCTTCCGGGCCACCGTGGTGGCCTGACGCCTCTCAGCGGCGGCCGGACGCGCCGGTGTCGGCCCGGGCTGCAACAATGGCCCACCGTCAAGGGTGGGCAAAGCCCGGGGCGGCGGACGAGACGGCAGACGAAGGGACATCGGGAACACATGAGCGCGTCAGGCGGCACCAAAGCGATTGTGGCGGCACTGGCCGCCAACCTCGCGATCGCGGCAGCGAAGTTCGTGGCGTTCCTCTTCAGCGGCTCCTCGTCGATGCTGGCCGAGTCCGTGCACTCGCTCGCCGACTCGGGCAACCAGGGCCTGCTGCTCCTCGGCGGCAAGAAGGCCCAGCGTGAGGCGACCCCGCAGCACCCGTTCGGCTACGGCCGCGAGCGGTACATCTACGCCTTCCTCGTCTCGATCGTCCTCTTCTCGGTCGGCGGCATGTTCGCGATCTACGAGGGCTACGAGAAGATCAAGCACCCGCACGAGATCGACCACTGGTACTGGCCGGTGGGCGTCCTCGTCTTCGCGATCATCGCGGAGGCGTTCTCCTTCCGGACGGCCATCAAGGAGTCCAACACGCTGCGTGGCAAGCAGTCCTGGACGGAGTTCGTGCGGCATGCGAAGGCACCCGAGCTGCCGGTCGTCCTGCTGGAGGACCTCGGCGCGCTGGTCGGTCTGATCCTCGCGCTCGGCGGGGTGGGTCTGGCGCTGGGCACGGGCGACGGCATCTGGGACGGCATCGGCACCCTCTGCATCGGTGTTCTCCTCATCGTCATCGCCATCGTCCTGGCCGCCGAGACCAAGTCGCTGCTCCTCGGCGAGGCCGCGGGCCTGGAAGACGTCAAGAAGATCGAGGCAGCGATCGTCGACGGCGACACGGTCACCGGCATCATCCACATGCGCACGCTCCACCTCGGCCCGGAGGAGCTGCTCATCGCGGCCAAGATCGCGGTCCAGCACGACGACACGGCCACCCAGGTCGCCTTCGCGATCGACGCCGCCGAGTCCCGCATCCGCGAGGCCGTCCCGATCGCCCGCGTCATCTACCTCGAGCCCGACATCTACCGGGAAGCCGAGGCCGCGAAGGGCGCGGATCGCGAGGCCACGCCCGGGGGGCCGGCGCAGACCTCCGAGCACTGATCTCGCACACGGCCGTACATGGCTGTACGGAGCTGGGGCCCGCCGAGGATTTCGGCGGGCCTCAGCGTTTTCTCGGCGGGCCTCTGTGCTTTTCTCAGGCGTGTACGGGCCACGGCGGCAACGGAGGCACCGACCGCTTCCGTACCACCAGGGCGGCGATCCCGAAGCCGAGCCCGATGAGCGCGAGGACGAGCCCGAGCAGGCCGGCCCCGAACCACACACCGAGCACGCCGAATCCATCCGCCACCCGGCCCAGGACCGCCGCGTTCGCCACCGTGCCCTGATGGCCGTCGCTCGGGTAGAAGCGCGAGTCGTTCGAGTTCACGCGGTGGTCGCCCAACAGGAACAGCCGCCCGGACGGGACCTTCACGTCGTACGGCCGATGTATCCCGTCGGCGAGGCCGTCCTTCACGTACGGCTCATCGAGCGGCTGCCCGTTGACGGTGATCCGCTCGCCCGTCCCATCGCCCGCCCCACTGCCCTCGCAGCACACGACCCGGTCTCCGCCGACCGCGATCACGCGTTGCAGCACGGCTCCCTCGATGTTCCTTTCCGGTACCGAGAACAGCACGACGTCCCCACGGCGCACCTCGGCGCCGCTCATCCGCTCCACGACCAGCCGATCGCCGATGGAGTAGGTCGGTGACATGCCGTCGCTCACCACGGTGACCCCCGTGTAGGCCGACCGCACATACAGCAGCGAGCCGGCAAGGATCAGCAGCCCCAGCGGGCCCAGCACCCATGCGGTGACCGCGAGTCTTCGTCTCTTGCCCATCGCTGCTCCCTCCCCATGCGGCACATCCGCGGGCGCAGAGAATAGCGGCCATCGTTGAACGAAAGGGCCCCGCATCCCTCGGACGCGGGGCCGCTTGTGTCCGTGGACGCATGGCCTGTGCCTGTGCCTGCTCGGCGACTACTGAATCTCGCGCAGCACGCCGAGGATCGCCGCCTCGTCCGGAGCCGACACCAGCCGCTCACGGAAGCCCGTGTCCATCAACTTGCGGGACAGCAGCGCCAGGATCCGCAGATGCTCGTCGCCCGCGGCGGACTCCGGCACGGCGATCATGAAGACCAGCTTGGCTTTCGTACCGTCGAGCGCGCCCCACGCGACGCCCTCCGCCGACCGCGCGAAGCCGACCACCGGCGCGGTCACCGCGTCGGTCTTGGCATGCGGGATCGCGATCTCCTCGCCGAGCCCGGTCGTGCCCAGCGCCTCGCGTTGCAGCGCGGTCCGCACCAGCTCCTCGACATCCGTGACCTCGGCGGTGGTGGCAAGCAGCCCGGCCATCTCCCGGATCGCGGCCTCCTTGTCCTCGGCATCGAGTCGCACCTTGACGGTCTGCCGGGTGAGGTAGCCGGAGAGGACTTCGCCGGACGTGGGGGAATCGGCGGAGGTTGAGGCATCGGCGGGGGCGGGGGCATCGGCGGGCGGCGCCGGGGAGGCCGCTGCATCCGGAGCCGGCGTAGACGTATCCGGAGCCGGCGTAGACGTAGACCTCGCCGTCGGCGCAGACGGCTGGCCGAGGGCGCCCGCAGCTGTCGACGTCGTACCGTCCCCTGCGCCTCCACCGACACCCACAAGCGCCGGCTCGGGCTTCGACGAGGGCCCGTCAACCAGCGACCGCGCCCGCAGCCGGCGCTCACTGACGTCGACGAGCGCCACCGTCGTCAGCGCCGTCACCACGGTGCCGATCGCCACGGCCACGAAGAACATCGGTACGCCGCCCACGGCACCCAACACCGCCACGATCGGCCCGCCGTGCGGCACCGCGTCCTCGACTCCGGCGACACCCGCGATCGCCCCCGCCACCGCGCCGCCCAGCATGTTGGCGGGGATGACCTGCGCGGGCCGCGCCGCCGCGAACGGGATCGCGCCCTCGGAGATACCGAACAGGCCCATGAACAGCGAGGCCAGTCCCGTCTCACGCTCCTGTTCCGTGTACAGCCGCTTCCGGATCAGCGTGGCGAGGCCCTGGCCGAGCGGCATCACCGGGATCGCGGCCGCGCACATCCCCATGACCGCCTGGTTGCCCGTCGCGATGAGCCCCGCGCCGAACAGGAACGCCGTCTTGTTCACCGGCCCGCCCATGTCGAACGCGATCATCAGACCCAGGATCGCGCCGAGAAGGATGGCGCTGGAGCCGGTCATCCCGCTGAGCCAGTCCGTCAGCTGCTCGAAGACCCAGGAGATCGGCTGACCGATCACATAGATGAAGAACAGACCGAGCGCCGTCGTCGCCACGATCGGGATCACGATGATCGGCATGATCGGCTGCACGAACTTCGGGACCTTGACCCTCTTGATCCACAGCACCAGATAACCGGCGAGGAACCCGGTCACGATCGCCCCGATGAAGCCCGCGCCCGCCTCGGAGTCGTACAGCGAACCGGTGTTGGCGATCCACCCGCCGATCATGCCGGGCACCAACGCGGGCCGGTCTCCGATCGCGTACGCGATGTAGCCGGACAGGATCGGCACCATCAGCGTGAAGCCGATGACGCCGACATTGTTGACGTCCATCCAGAAGGAGTCCTTCGGGATGACCAGACCGCCGGACGGATCGGTGTGCCCGCCGAGCGACAGCGAGATCGCGATCAGCAGCCCGCCGACCACGACGAACGGAATCATGTAACTGACGCCGTTCATGAGCGCCTTGTACGTGACACTCCGCTCCCTGCCGCCGGCGCCACCGCTGCCCGTGCCGTTGGGCGGAGCGGCCGCGGCACCCCCGCTGTGCACCGGTGCCGTCCGCACCTCCTCGATCAGCCGCTCGGGATGGTGAATGCCCTCGGCGACCCCGACCGTCACCACCCTTTTCCCCGCGAACCGGCTCAGGTCGACGTCCTTGTCGGCCGCGATGATGACGCCGTCAGCGGTTCTGACATCGTTGTCGGTGAGTATGTTTTCAGCCCCGATCGAACCTTGCGTCTCCACCTTGATGTCGATGCCGAGACGCTCCGCCGCCTGCGAGAGCTTCTCCGCCGCCATATAGGTGTGGGCGATGCCGGTCGGGCACGCGGTCACTGCGAGCAGCTTCAACCGCTGCTGCTCTCCATCGCCGCCGCCCGTGGGGGGAGGGCCGGCCGGACTGGTCACGTGGATCTCCTAACGCCTTTGTCATACAAGATCGACACAAGGCAGACACGCAAGATCGATATGCCCTGCGCCCTGCATCCTGCAACACGTAAGCACAGGTTCAAAAGTTCGAAAGCCCTTGTTCTCCAGTCAGGTTGACTCCTGCTCAGGGCTGTGCAGACCCTGGTGTCCGCCTCGTCCGTCCCTCAATCTGTCCGGAGGCCGACTGGGGTCCGCTGGGCCGATCGGTGTAGATTCGTAACCGAGCCAGACGTCGCTGCTGATGGCGGTCGGGCGGCCCCACGCGGGCCAACCGAGGGAGAGAGGGCCTCCGACGGACTGCGCTGCGCAAAGGCATCGGGCATTCGTATGCCCGCCGCCGCGCAGACCAGCCGTACCCACCTCGACCCAACCCCGAGGAGCAGCTCGTATGACGACTGTCGATAACCGACAGGACTTCAAGGTCGCCGACCTCTCCCTGGCCGACTTCGGCCGCAAGGAGATCACCCTCGCCGAGCACGAGATGCCCGGCCTGATGGCGATCCGCAGGGAGTACGCCGAGGCGCAGCCCCTGGCCGGAGCACGCGTCACCGGCTCCCTGCACATGACCGTCCAGACCGCCGTGCTCATCGAGACCCTGGTCGCCCTGGGTGCCGAGGTCCGCTGGGCGTCCTGCAACATCTTCTCCACCCAGGACCACGCCGCCGCCGCCATCGCGGTGGGTCCGAACGGCACGGTGGACAACCCCCAGGGCGTCCCGGTCTTCGCCTGGAAGGGCGAGACTCTGGAGGAGTACTGGTGGTGCACGGAGCAGGCGCTGACCTGGCCGAACACCCCCACCGGCGGCCCGAACATGATCCTGGACGACGGCGGTGACGCCACCATGCTGGTCCACAAGGGCGTCGAGTACGAGAAGGCGGGCAAGGTCCCGTCCGTCGACACCGCGGAGTCCGACGAGCACCGCGTCGTCCTGGAGCTCCTGAGCCGGACGATCTCCAACGGCTCGCAGAAGTGGACGCAGCTCGCCTCGGAGATCCGCGGCGTCACGGAAGAGACCACGACCGGCGTCCACCGCCTGTACGAGATGCAGCGCGAGGGCACCCTCCTGTTCCCGGCGATCAACGTCAACGACGCCGTCACCAAGTCGAAGTTCGACAACAAGTACGGCTGCCGCCACTCCCTGATCGACGGCATCAACCGCGCCACCGACGTACTGATCGGCGGCAAGACCGCGGTCGTCTTCGGCTACGGCGACGTGGGCAAGGGCTGCGCGGAGTCCCTGCGCGGCCAGGGCGCCCGCGTGATCGTCACCGAGATCGACCCGATCTGCGCCCTGCAGGCGGCGATGGACGGCTACCAGGTCGCGACCCTCGACGAGGTCGTCGACAAGGCCGACATCTTCGTCACCACGACCGGCAACAAGGACATCATCATGGCCTCGGACATGGCCAAGATGAAGCACCAGGCGATCGTGGGCAACATCGGTCACTTCGACAACGAGATCGACATGGCCGGCCTCGCGAACATCCCGGGCATCGTCAAGGACGAGGTCAAGCCGCAGGTCCACACCTGGACGTTCCCCGAGGGCAAGGTGCTCATCGTCCTCTCCGAGGGCCGCCTGCTGAACCTGGGCAACGCCACCGGTCACCCGTCCTTCGTGATGTCCAACTCGTTCGCGGACCAGACCCTGGCCCAGATCGAGCTGTTCACCAAGCAGGCCGAGTACCCGACCGACGTCTACGTGCTGCCCAAGCACCTCGACGAGAAGGTCGCCCGCCTCCACCTCGACGCGCTCGGCGTGAAGCTCACGACGCTCCGCCCCGAGCAGGCCGCGTACATCGGTGTCGAGGTCGAAGGCCCGTACAAGCCGGACCACTACCGCTACTGAGCACGCGCCGCGCCACCGCGTTGCACGTGGGGAGTGCGCCCGTGCACTGACACACTCCTCAGCAGCAGGTCCCAGGCAGGCCCCCGCACCCCCGTGCCGGGGGCCTGCCCGTTGCGGGACCGACCCCAGAAAGACCCAGGACCCCATGCCCCGCGGCCGATATTCGCTCCATGATCCGCACGACCACACCCCTCTCGGCGAAGAGCACTTCCACTGCGCGCCCGGCCCCTCCGGCTGGCGCTACGTCTCCCAAGTGATCAGCCCCTCCGGTGACCATGCCGGCTCCGTCGACCTCACCCTCGACGACCTCGGCCGCCCCATCCGTCTCGAACTCCACGCGGCGAGCTGGCAGGTCCGAGGTGCCGCCATCGACGGCGTCACCTGGGTCCGCACCGACCCCACCGGGACCCACGCCACCGAAGGCAATGTCCGCGCCCACGCCTTCACCGGCACATCCCCCGCGTTCCTCATCGCCACCGCACGTCTGCTGCGCCTCACCCCCGATTCCTCCGCCACGCGCGTACGCCTCGTCGCCTTCACCGATCCGGTCCTCGCCCCGCGCACCCTCGACCAGTCCTGGGCCCTGATGAAGAGAGAAGCACACGCCACTGACAACGGCCCCCTGATGGTGGAGGAATACCAGGTCACAGCCCTGGACACCGGCGAGCAGCACGCCGTGCACATCTCCGGCGACGTCGTACTCGCCGCCCCCGGCATCGAACTCGAGGACCTCGACTCGCCGCCGTCGGTCTTCACCTGACACCGGGCCGGAGGCACGCTCCGGCACACGGCTGCGTACGGCTGCCCGCCGCCGGCGCGCAGCGTCCCCCGCGTTACGCGGGCGGTACGAACCCCGTGGCGGGGCGCTCGTTCCCGGAATCCTGCGCGGCTTCCTGCGCCGGGGCATGGGACAGCGGAGCCGCGGCGGGGGAGGCAGGGGCGGTGGGGCCAGTGGCCGCAGGAGCTCCCGGCCCGGTCGGCCCAGAGCCCGAGGAGTAAGAGGAGTAAGGGGAGACAGGGGAGTGCGCGGAACTCGGCGGCTGCGCAGCGGCGTACTGCGTTGCAGGCCCGCCGAACGCCCGCCGAGCCTCCCGAGCCTGCCGCTCCTGCATCACCGCCGCCAGATACGCCGCCGGCGGCACTCCCTGCGGCGCGGGAGCACCGGTGCGCTCCGCGACGTCGGCGGCGAGTCGCTCGGCCATCGCCCAGCCGACCTGCGGATCCAACTGCTGCATCCGCGTCAGATACTGCCGGACAGCAAGCCACAGCCCATCCGGGACCGCGGACAGATCAAGTCCGGAAAACCGTCCCGCCAGCCAAGGCGGCGGAGGCGGCATGAAGGGCGTATGCCCGGCGGGAACCCGTTCCCGTACGACCAGCGTCCCCGCGAACACATCACCGAGCCGCCGCCCCCGCGCCGACACGAGCGACGCGATGCACGCCACGATCCCCAGCGTCATCAGGATCTCGACCACGCCGACCGCCCCACGCACCAGCGCATGACGGAACCGGATCGGCCCGCCGTCGTCGCGCACCACACGCAGCCCGCACGCCAGCTTCCCGAGCGACCGCCCATGACTGAGCGTCTCCACCGCGATCGGCCCGCCGACCAGGACAAGAAGGAATGTCGCGATCGACACCGCCGTCTGTGCTGCCTCATCCAGAGCGGCCGTGGACGCCACGAGAGCCACGGTCACGGCGACATACACGGCCACCGCCACCACAAGGTCGATCAGCACGGCCAGCGCCCGGCTGGGCAGCTTCGCGGGCCGCAGCTCCAGCGCCACCGCCTCGCCCGTCACAAGCTCACTCACGCTGCCGTCCTTCCCCGAACTGACCTGAGAACCGCCAGTCTGCCAAGCTGAGGGCACATCGCGCCGCAGTGCGACAAGCTGACCACACGACGAGCAGCCGAGGAGCAGCCAACCCGATGGACCTCGACGTCTTCGTGTCCGCCCACCGCGCCGAGTGGGATCGGCTCGACGCACTCCTGCGCCGCCAGCGCCGCCTCAACGGTGCGGAGGCCGACGAACTCGTCGTCCTCTACCAGCGCACGGCCACCCACCTCTCCCTGATCCAGTCCAGCGCCCCTGACCCCCAGCTCACCGGCCGCCTCAGCCAGCTCGTGGCACGCGCGCGTAGCGCCGTGACAGGCACGCGCCGCGCCTCTTGGCGCGACGTGACCCGCTTCCTTACGTACGGTTTCCCCGCCGCGGTCTACCGTTCGCGCCACTGGTGGGTACCCACCGGGCTCCTCTCCACCGTCGTCGCGGCCATCCTGGGGTGGTGGATCGCCACCCACCCGGAGGTGCAGTCCTCCATCGCGGCCCCCAGTCAGCTACAGGACCTCACCCGCCCCGGCGGCCAATACGAGACGTACTACTCGAGCCACCCCGCAGCGTCCTTCGCGGCCCAGGTGTGGACGAACAACGCTCAGGCCGCCGCGATGTGTCTCGTACTCGGCGCCTTCCTGTGCGTCCCTGTCATCTGGATCCTCTTCCAGAACATGCTCAACCTCGGTGTGGGCATCGGACTGATGTCCTCGGCCGGCCGCCTCGACACCTTCCTCGGCCTCGTCCTCCCCCATGGCCTGCTTGAGTTGACCGCCGTCTTCGTAGCCGCCGGTACGGGACTGCGCCTCGGATGGACGCTCATCGACCCGGGGCCCCGCCCCCGCCGCGTGGCCCTTGCCGAGGAGGCCCGCGCCGCCGTGGGCATGGCGATCGGCCTCGCCCTGGTCCTCTTCGTCTCCGGCGCCATCGAAGGCTTCGTCACCCCATCCGGCCTCCCGACCTGGGCCCGCATCGCCATCGGCATCGCCGCTGAGCTGGTCTTCCTCGCGTACGTTTATGTCCTGGGCGGTCGGGCAACCCGTGCCGGTGCCACGGGCGACGTAGAGGAGTCGGAACGCAGCGCTTCCGTGCCGACCGCGGCCTGATGTGCGAGCACTCCGGCCGAGCTGCTAGTCTCCTCTTCGCCCCACGGGACCCGTTGACACGGGACGTGTGGGGAGGTAGATTTGCACAGTTGCGCGGAGCCAGGCAGGCTCGGCAGCAGCGGTTGACATCTTCCGCTTCCCGGAATTCGCTTCCGGAGAAGCCCCCGATTACTCAGGAATGAGCGGTCTGTCAGGCCGGTCAAAAACTTCTGATAAAGTCGGGCTCGCCGAAAGGAAGCCGCAAGGCAACCGAATAGGCAAGGCCCCTCCAACTGGCCACCGGAAACAAATTCCGACCCGAAACGGGACGGGAAACGGGTCTGGTAAGGTTGGAAACACCGAAGGGAAGCGCCCGGAGGAAAGCCCGAGAGGGTGAGTACGAAGGAAGCGTCCGTTCCTTGAGAACTCAACAGCGTGCCAAAAATCAACGCCAGATATGTTGATACCCCGTCTCCG
>NZ_VBZC01000120.1:0-12117 GCF_005786655.1 Streptomyces montanus | reverse complement strand
GGGGCCGCCTTGGAGACGGCGTGCGCGTCGGCGGCGGCGCGGGACTCGCCCAGCGCGCTGAGCGCCTCGGCACGCGCGCGCGTGGTGCGCACTTCGCGGGCCCGCGCGCGCAGGGCCTCCTGTGCGGCGTGCCGGTCGCTGCCCGCGAACAGGGCCTGGGAGAGGGCGAGCGCGGTGTGCCGCTCGGCGGCCGACAGGTAGCGGTTCCGGCTGGACAGGGCCAGCCCGTCCTCCTCGCGCACGGTCGGTACGCCGACGATCTCCACCCCGAAGTTGAGGTCGCGCGCCATGCGCCGGATCAGGGCGAGCTGCTGGGCGTCCTTCTGGCCGTACAGCGCCACGTCGGGCCGGGTGAGGTGCAGCAGCTTGGCGACGACGGTGAGCATGCCGTCGAAGTGCCCGGGCCGCGAGGCGCCCTCCAGACGCTCCCCCATCGGGCCCGCGCTGATGCGCACCTGGGGCCGGCCGCCCGGGTAGACCTCGTCCACGGAGGGGGCGAACACGGCGTCCGCCCCCGCCTGTTCGGCGATCTTGACGTCGGCGTCCAGCGTGCGCGGGTAGCGGTCGAGGTCCTCGCCCGCACCGAACTGAAGGGGGTTCACAAAGACCGTGACGACGACCTCCCCGTCGCCTCCGGCGATCTCGCGGGCGGTGCGGATCAGCGTCGCGTGCCCCTCGTGCAGGGCGCCCATGGTCATCACGACGGCGCGGTGTCCGGTGCGCACGCGCGCGTGGAGCTCGTCGGCGGTGCTCAGCAGGGCGGTGGTCATCGGGCCTCTCCCTCGGTCCCGTCGGTCCCGTCGGTCCCGTCGGCGAGTACCCCCAGAAGGTCCTCGGCGAGCTCCGGCTTGAGCATTCCGTGGGCCAGAGCGCGGTCGGCGGTCGCGCGGGCCATCGCCAGATAGCCGGCGACGGCCTGCGGGGCGTGCTTGCGCAGCTCCGTGACGTGGGCGGCGACCGTGCCCGCGTCGCCGCGCGCGACGGGACCGGTGAGGGCCGCGTCGCCCGACCTGAGGGCGTTGTCCAGGGCGGCGCCCAGCAGGGGGCCCAGCATCCGGTCCGGGGCCTCCACGCCCGCCGCACGCAGCAGCTCCATCGACTGGGCGACCAGCGTCACCAGGTGGTTGGCGCCGAGGGCGAGGGCCGCGTGGTACAGCGGCCGGTTCTCCTCGGCGATCCACTCCGGCTCCCCGCCCATCTCGATGACCAGCGCCTCGGCGGCCAGCCGCAGTTCCTCGGGCGCGGTGACGCCGAACGAGCACCCGGCCAGGCGCTGTACGTCCACAGGGGTGCCGGTGAAGGTCATCGCGGGGTGCAGCGCCAGCGGCAGCGCGCCGGCCCGCAGCGCGGGATCCAGCACCTGCGCCCCGTACCGCCCGGAGGTGTGCACGAGCAGCTGCCCGGCCCGCACGGCCCCGGTCTCGGCGAGCCCCTCCACCAGCCCCGGCAGGGCGTCGTCAGGGACCGTCAGGAGCACCAGGTCGGCCCGCTGCAGGACGTCCGCGGGCGTCACCAGCGGCACGTCGGGAAGCAGCTCCGCCGCCCGCCGTACGGAGGCGTCGGAGACTCCGGAGACGGCCACCGGCCGGTGCCCGGCGAGTTGGAGGGACGCGGCCAGCACCGGACCCACGCGGCCGGCGCCGACGACGCCGACGGTGAGCCGCGCTGGGCGGTCCTTGGGGTCTGGCTGTGGGACTGTACTCACTCGACGGCGGCCTTCCGTTCCAGTCCGCTCGGGGTACCGGACGATTTCTCGTCATGTTAACGCGATCGGTTCCGGGGCCGTTTCGTTGTCCACAGGCTGTGGGAAATCACATGCCCGGCCGGTGCCGCGCCCGGCATGATCCGGGGATGAGCGATACGGCGGAGCAGAGCGGGGAACGGTCGGCCGAGCAGGGCGAGGAGTTGCCGGCCGAGCGGGGCGAAGAGTTGCCGGCCGAGCAGGATCGAGACCTGTCGGCGGAGCAGCGGGCCGAGCGACGGTGGGCCGCCCGGCGAGCGGCGGAGCGAGTGCTGTGGCGGCCGTGTTTCGACTCCACGGTCGGCGAGCGGCTGGCGCTGCTGACGGACGCGGCACCTCAGGTGTACGACCTGGACCAGCGGGTGGACATGTACGGCGACCGGATCGTCGAGACCGTGGAGGAGCGGGTCGCGGCCCTGCTCGGCAAGGAGGCCGCAGCCTTCTTCCCCTCGGGCACCATGGCCCAGCAGGTCGCCCTGCGCTGCTGGGCGGGGCGTACGGGCAACGCGACGGTGGCGATGCATCCGCTCTCTCACCCGGAGGTGCACGAACGGCATGCGTTCAGCACGGTCAGCGGCCTGCGGATCGTCCATCCGACGGGCGAGCCACGACTGCCGTCCGCCGACGAAATACGCGACCTGGAGGAGCCCTTCGGGGCGCTGCTGATCGAACTGCCCCTCCGGGACGCCGGTTTCGTCCTGCCTTCCTGGGACGAACTGGTCGCGGTGACGGACGCGGCGCGCGAACGCGACGCGGTGGTGCACGTCGACGGTGCCCGCTTGTGGGAATGCGCCCCCCACTTCGGCCGCCCCCTGGACGAGATCGCGGACGTCGCGGACAGCGTCTATGTGTCGTTCTACAAATCACTCGCCGGACTCGGCGGCGCCGCCCTCGCGGGCCCGAAGACGCTCGTCGACGAGGCGAAGGCCTGGCGCCACCGGTACGGCGGACAGGTCCTCCAGCAGTTCCCGACGGCCCTGTCCGCGCTGATCGGCCTGGAGAAGGAACTGCTGCGGCTGCCCGAGTACGTGGCTCACGCGCGCGTGGTCGCCGCGGCGCTGCGTGAGGGCTTCGCCGAGGCCGGGGTCCCCTGGGTGCGTGTCCATCCCGAGGAGCCGCACACGCACCAGTTCCAGGTCTGGCTGCCGTACGAGGCCGATGCCCTGACCGACGCGGGGACGCGCCAGGCCGAGGACACGAAGACCTCACTGTTTCCGCAGGTTTGGAGCCGGGGTGGCCCCGGACTGGCGTTCACCGAGGTCACGGTGGCCGCGCCGGGGCTGGAGTGGACCGCGGAGGACGTCAGGTCGGCCGTCGCCGACTTCGTGGCGCGGCTGCCCCGCTCAACGGCCTGAACAGCAGCCTGAACAGCCGGGTGAGCGCCGCCCGCACGCGCCCACGCGCCGGGCGGCCGGCCAACACCGCCCGGAAGCGCCGATGGTCGCGCAGCTCGCGCATGACCTGCCAGTCGTGGGCGCCGGGCGCGGGCGGGGTCGGGTCGCCGTGCTGCCCGGCGCGGTAGGTGTCGAGGAGGAACTGCTGAGTGATGCTCATGACGGATCGCCTCTTCGGGACGGGGACTGAGACGGGAACTGGGCACGGACATGGACTCCGTGGGCCCCGCGGAGTGCCCGGTGCGCTGTCTCAGCCTGGGGCCAACCCGCCGCGCAGTCGCGTGGATTGACGGCGGCCGTCAATCGGCGGCGGCGTTGTCAGTGGCGCGGTGCACCATGGGGTCATGAGCGTGAGCATCGACATTTCCGGGCTGCGGCAGGAGCGAGTCGCCTTCGTGCCCTCGCCCCTGGCCGAGCTCGGCATGGCGCTGCACGCGCTGTCCGAGCCGGGGCACCATCCCGGGCTTCAGGGCTGGGCGACGGGCGTGACCGCCCGGCTCGGCACCGGCCTCGCGGGCCGCATGTGCGAGGCCGACTTCCTGTGGCGTACGACGTTCTCGGACCTGTTCCTGCCGTATGCGGGGGTGGCGGGCGGCGGGGTGCTCCCGGGCGCGACGCTCGCCGAGGAGCTGGACCTCGTGGACAAGCTGTCCGACGAGCAATTCGTGGATGCCGCCCTGGAGTTCACGTGTGCGTTGACCTACGACTCGCAGGGCGCGGAGGTGTTGGCGCACCCCGAGACACGGCAGCGGGCCGTGGAGCTGGCGGCCTCACGCGGGCCGCAGCAGCTGCGGTTCACGAAGCGGCTGCTGGAGGACCCGCCGGGCGTCCGGGCATGGTTCCGGCAGTTCCTGCGGGACTGCGACGAGGCCTTCTTCGCCGAGACATGGTCCCGGCTGCGCCCTCAACTCACGGCGGACGCCCGCCACAAGACGGACCTGCTCAGACACAAGGGCCTGGCCGAGGCGCTCGCCGCGGCGTCCCCGATGGTGACGCTGGACGAGTCCGCCGGACGGATCGTGGTCGACAAACTGGCCACCGGCCGCACGGTCACCGCGGACGGCGGTCTGCTGCTCGTGCCGACGAGCCTCGGCTGGCCGCATCTCATGGTGCTGCACCGGTTCCAGTGGCAGCCGGTGCTCCACTACCCGGTCACCTCGCCGGACCTCACGACTCCGCCGCCGGTCGAGCAACTGACCCTGCGGATGACCGCCCTTTCCCACCCCATGCGCATCCAGCTCTGCCGCCATCTGGCCCGTAGCGCGTTCACGACGGGCGAGCTGGCGAAAATGCACGGCATGACGGCACCGGAGATATCCCGGCACCTGAGCGTGCTGAAGAAGGCGGGTCTCATCACCACGCGCCGCCGCGGCCGCTACGTCCTGCACCAGCTGGACGTCACGCTGGTGGCGCGGCTGGGCAGTGACTTCCTGGAAGGGATCCTCAGGTAGGCGGCCGTCGCACGAGAGCGGCACTCGTCGGCGTGTCGGCGCGGCACCCGTCCGCCCTTCGGCCCGTCGGCGCCTCGCGGGTCAGTCGAATCGGATGTGCTTCACCCCGACCCGTATCTGCCGCAGCCGCGTCCGCAGTGCGCCTTCCCTGTTCGGCCTGAGCGTCAGCCCGGACAGCACGGCGATCCGGTCGGCGGTCTTGGGGACGGTCGTGCGGTCCGTCCACAGGTGCTCGGCGAACTCGGGCTCGCGCAGCCGCTCCAGGCAGTGGTCGAGTTGGCGCACGGCCCAACTCTCCCTGCGCAACGGGGCGTCCTTGCCGGCAACGTACTTGAGGAGGTGTCCGAAGCCGCGCTCGCGCAGCCGCTCCAGTACGGTCTCGCGCTCGGCGAGGAGCGCGAAGTGGCGTACGTCGTGGCCCTTTTCGCGCAGCCGCCCGACGGTCTCGTCGAAGTAGCCGAAGTCCGTGATCGTCATGGGCACGATCACCGCGCCGTCGTGCTTGGTGAGGGCGAGGTCGAGCACCTCGACGACACCCTGCCGCCAGGACGCGAGGTCCTGGAAGTCCCCGCGCAGGTCGGGCGGCATCATGCGGCGCAGTCCGAAGCCGGCGTGTTCCGGGTCGCAGATGACGCTGCCCGGCAGCCGCCGCTGGATCTCGTGTGCGGTCTGTGTCTTGCCGCCCCCGAAGGGGCCGTTGATCCACAGGAGCATGCGCCCAGACCTTAGCGCCTGTCGTTCGGATCATGCCTGGGCCGCGGGGCTTGGCACGCACATCTGCCGCGTTGTCGTCGGTTGTCAACGCTCCGCGTTGACGCCCTCCTCCGCCTTGCAGCTGCACGCACCAAGCCCCGCTCACCGGCGATTATCAGGAGCCGTCACCCGAAGTCGGCATGATCCGAACGACAGGCCCTAGCCCTGTCCGCCCGCCCGGACGAGCCCCGTCTCATACGCGAGCACGACGACCTGCACCCGGTCACGCAGGCCCAGCTTGGTGAGGATGCGGCCCACGTGCGTCTTGACCGTCGCCTCCGAGAGCACGAGGCGGGCCGCGATCTCGCCGTTCGACAGGCCCTGCGCGACCAGGATCATCACCTCGCGCTCACGGTCGGTGAGTCGCTCCAGCTCCTTGTTCTGGGGCTGGTTGCCGCCGCCCGGCAGCATCGGCGCGAACCGGTCGAGGAGGCGGCGGGTCGTGGAGGGGGCGACCACCGCGTCGCCGCTGTGCACGGCGCGGATGGCGGCGAGCAGTTCGCCGGGCGGCACGTCCTTGAGCATGAAGCCGGAGGCGCCCGCCTTCAGGCCGGAGAAGGCGTACTCGTCGAGGTCGAAGGTCGTCAGGATCAGCACCTTCGGCGGATCGGGCTCCGAGCAGATGCGGCGGGTCGCCTCGACCCCGTCCAGCTTCGGCATGCGTACGTCCATGAGGACCACGTCGACCCCGGTCGAGCGCAGCTCCTGGAGGGCCTCGACGCCGTCGCCCGCCTCCGCCACGACCTCCATGTCCGGCTGGGCGGCGAGCACCATCCGGAACCCGGTGCGCAACAGCACCTGGTCGTCGACGAGCATCACACGGATCGGCATGCGTGGGTCCTCCGGTCGGTTCGTGGAGCGTGCACGTGTCAGTGGGCGGGCTTGAGCGGGAGCAGGGCGCTGATCCGGAAGCCACCGCCCGGGCGCGGCCCCGCGTCCAGGGTGCCGCCGACCATGCCGACGCGCTCACGCATGCCGATCAGACCGTGTCCCTGGCCGTCGGCGCCACCCTCCTCGTACAACTCGTGCGGGGCGCCCTTCCCGTCGTCCTCGACGAGCAGCCCGAGGCCGTCGTCGAAGTACACCAGGCGCACGCTCGCGCCCGCGTTCGGCCCCCCGTGCTTGCGTGTGTTGGTGAGCGCCTCCTGCACGATGCGGTAGGCGGTGAGCTCGACGCCGCTCGGCAGGGGGCGCGGAGTGCCCTCGACCTTGTAGTCGACGGGAAGGCCCGAGGTGCGGCACTGCTCGATGAGATCGTCGAGCTGGTCGACGTCGGGCTGCGGCACGTACTCACCGCTCTCCTGGTGCTCGCCGGTGCGCAGCACGCCGAGCAGGCGGCGCATCTCGGCGAGGGCCTGACGGCCCGTTCCGGAGATGGTCTCCAGGGCCTTCTTGGCCTGGTCGGGGGCGGCGTCCAGGACGTACGCGGCGCCGTCGGCCTGCACCACCATCACCGAGACGTTGTGCGCGACCACGTCGTGCAGCTCGCGGGCGATCCGGGCCCGTTCGGCGGCCACCGCGACCTTGGACTGGGCCTCGCGCTCCTTCTCCAGGCGAGCGGCGCGCTCCTCGAGCTGGGCGAAATAGGCACGACGGGTGCGGAGGGAGTCTCCGAGGACCCAGGCGAGCACGAAGGGGACGGTCTGGAAGACCGCTATCAGGACGTTGCCCAGGTGGCCGGCGGCGCTCTCCGGCCACCGCAGCTGCGAGAGTGTCCCCGCGCACAGGCCCGCGATCAGTGCGAGCCGCGAGGCCCAGCGGGCGCCGTCCGCGGCCGCGGTGTAGATGATCACCAGCATCGCGAAGTTCGCCGGTGTCTCCGACCTGTCGAAGGCCAGCTGTGCCAGGCCGACCGCGACGGTCACCAGCAGCATCGCCTCGGGCATGCGGCGGCGCAGCGCGACCACCAGGCACAGCAGCAGCGTGACCGGGATCGTGATGACCGGGAGGTCGGCGGCCCGCGCCTCCTGAGTGACGGTTCCGAACACGGCGGAGATTCCGAGCAGGACGACGGCCCAGAAGGTGTCGACCCACGTCGGGTGCCTGCGGAGAAAGTCATAGAGGCGTTGCACGTAACCCAGCGTAGGGAAGCGCATTGTGTGCAGGGGTCAACCGGAGGGTCGATCCGCGACGACCGTACGTACTCCCCAAGGTGGAGAACCGCTGAGACTCGGCGCTTAGCCTGGCGTCGTGAGACAGGAGTCGGCGGGCGTGGGACGAGGATCGGCGGGCGTGGGACAAGGGTCGGCGGGCGAGTGGCGCGGGTGGCGGCAGGCGGCCGAGGAGGCGCTGTACGGGCCTTGCGGGTTCTATCGCCGGCCCGAGGGACCCGCCGGTCATTTCCGCACCTCAGTGCACGCGTCGTCGCTGTTCGCGGAGGCCGTGGCCCGGCTCCTGTGCCGGGTCGACGAGGCGCTCGGCCGCCCCGCCGAACTCGCCTTCGTCGACATGGGCGCGGGCCACGGCGAGCTGGTGTCCGGCGTCCTTGAGGCCCTGCCCGCGGAAGTGGCCTCCCGCGCGCGCGGGTATGCCGTCGAACACGCCGGCCGGCCCGCCGCCCTCGATGACCGGGATGACCGGATCGAGTGGTGCGCGGAGCCTCCGGCGGGGGTCCGCGGAGTGCTGTTCGCCAACGAGTGGCTGGACAACGTGCCGCTGGACGTGGCCGAGACGGACGCCGACGGGGTGCCGCGGCTGGTTCTCGTACGGGAGGACGGCACCGAATCCCTCGGGGAGCCGGTCGCGGGGGCGGACGCGGAGTGGCTGGCGCGGTGGTGGCCGCTGGGGCCGGTGCGGTGCGAGGACGACGTGCGTGGCGTGCTGAAGGAGGACGACGTACCGCCTCCCCATGGGCTGCGTGCCGAGATCGGTCACCCCAGGGATGCCGCCTGGGCCCGCGCCGTGGCCACCCTCGACCGGGGCTTGGCCGTCGCCGTGGACTACGCCCACCTCGCGGACGCGCGACCGCCCTTCGGGACGCTCACCGGCTTCCGCGAGGGCAGGGAGGTGGCACCCGTGCCGGACGGGTCCTGCGACCTCACCGCTCATGTGGCGCTGGACGCGTGCGCGCTGCCCGGAGCGGGGCTGCTGACGCAGCGGGAGGCCCTGCGCGCGCTCGGCGTGAGCGGCGGACGGCCACCGCTGGCCCTGGCCTCCACGGACCCGGCTGCGTACGTACGGGCCCTCGCGGGCGCGGGAGAGGCCGCCGAGCTCACCGCCGCGGGCGGGCTGGGCGACTTCGGTTGGCTCGTGCAGCCAGTTGGAATTCCGAACCCACTACCGAGCCCACCACCGAGCCCGCCATCCGGGGAAACCGGAGAAAACGGCCCTCTACGGAGAGCACGGGGAGGCTTACTTGTCGATGTCCCCGACGACGAAGAACAGTGACCCCAAAATCGCCACCATGTCCGCGACCAGCGTGCCCGGCAGCAGTTCGGTGAGCGCCTGGATGTTGTTGTACGAGGCCGAGCGCAGCTTCAGCCGGTACGGGGTCTTCTCGCCCTTGCTGACGAGGTAGTAGCCGTTGATGCCGAGCGGGTTCTCGGTCCAGGCGTATGTGTGGCCCTCGGGGGCCTTCAGCACCTTGGGCAGTCGCTGGTTGACCGGCCCGGGCGGCAGCTCGGCGAGTCGGTCCAGGCAGGCGTCGGCGAGGTCCAGGGAGTTGTGCGTCTGTTCCAGGAGGCACTCGAAGCGGGCCAGACAGTCGCCCTCCTGCCGCGTGACGACCTTCAGGACATCACCCAGCTCCCCGTACGCCAGATACGGCTCGTCGCGGCGCAGATCGAAGTCCACTCCGGACGCGCGGGCGATGGGGCCGCTCACTCCGTAGGCGTGCACCGTCTCCGGAGACATCCGGCCCACGTCCCTGGTGCGCCCACGGAAGATCTCGTTGCCGAGGACCAGGTTGTCGTACACGTCCATGCGCGAGCGGACGTCCGCGACGGCCGCACGCGCACGCGTGGCCCATCCGGCGGGGAGGTCCTCCTTCAGACCGCCGACCCGGTTGAACATGTAGTGCATGCGCCCGCCGGAGATCTCCTCCATGACGCCCTGGAGCTCCTCGCGCTCCCGGAAGGCGTAGAAGACCGGCGTGATTCCGCCCAGCTCCAGGGGGTACGACCCCAGGAACATCAGATGGTTCAGGACGCGGTTGAGCTCCGCGAGGAGCGTGCGCATCCACACCGCGCGGGAGGGGACCTCCATGCCGAGCATGCGCTCCACGGCGAGAACGACACCCAGTTCGTTCGAGAAGGCGGAGAGCCAGTCGTGGCGGTTGGCGAGCATGATGATCTGGCGGTAGTCGCGCGCCTCGAAGAGTTTCTCCGCGCCGCGGTGCATATAGCCGATGACCGGCTCCGCGTGCTGGATCCGCTCGCCGTCCAGCACGAGCCGCAGCCGCAGCACACCGTGCGTGGAGGGGTGCTGGGGCCCGATGTTGAGCACCATGTCGGTGCTCTCCGCGCCGCCGCCGATTCCGACCATGGTCTCCGTCGTAGGAGTCATGGGAACAGTGTCTCGTACGTACGCTTGCGGCATGGAGACGGGGACCATGGGGACCACCGGGAACACGGAGTCCGAGCCGGTGTGGACCGGCCTGCCACCGGGCCTGCTGCGGATGCGCCGGCTGCTGCTCGTCGTCTGGCTGGTGCCGCTGACGCTCGCCACGGGGCTGCCGCTCGGTCTGCTCGTCGGGCCCGGCTGGGCGGCCTTCGCACTGCTGCCGCTGGCGCTGCTGCTGTGGGGCTGGCCGATGCTGGGGCGCAACTGGCGGTCCTGGCGATACGCCGAGCGCGCGGACGACCTGCTGATCAGCCGGGGTGTGCTGTGGCGTGAGGAAACGATCGTGCCGTACGGGCGCATGCAGCTGGTCGAGGTGACCTCCGGCCCTGTCGAGCGCCACTTCGGGCTGGCGAGCGTGCAGCTGCACACGGCCGCCGCGGCGACGGACGCACGCATCCCGGGCCTCGACCCGGCGGAGGCGGAGCGGCTGCGGGACCGGCTCACGGAGCTGGGCGAGGCCCGATCGGCCGGGCTGTGACGACGCCCGACGTCGACGACGACGTACAAGCGGAAAAGCCCTTGGCCGAACGGCGGCTGCACCCCGTGACGCCGTTGCGTCGCGCGTGGGCGCCGGTCGCCGTGATCGCCGGATGGGCGGTGCACGACCCCGATCAGACACAGCGGCAGCTGACCCGGCTGACGATGACCACACTGCTGATCGCGGTCGCCGTGTTCATTCCGGCCGCGGCCCTGTACGGCTTTCTGACCTGGTGGTTCACCCACTTCGCGGTAACCGACACCGAACTACGCATCCGTACGGGCCTGTTGTTCCGGCGCACCGCGCACATCCGCCTCGACCGGATACAGGCCGTCGACGTGACCCAGCCGCTGCTGGCCCGCGTCGCGGGAGTCTCCAAACTCAAACTCGACGTCATCGGGGCGGACAAGAAGGACGAACTGGCCTATCTGGGGCAGGAAGAGGCCCGTGTGCTGCGGGCCGAACTACTCGCCCGCGCCGCCGGTTTCGCACCCGAGACGGCGCACGAGGTGGGCGAGGCGCCGGTCCGGCAGCTGCTGCACGTACCGGCGCGGGTCCTCGCCGTGTCCCTGGTGCTGACAGGCGCCACGTGGGGGTCGCTGGCCGCCACGCTCGTCGTACCGCCGCTGCTGTGGCTGGCCACACACAGCGTGTGGACCGTCCTCGCGACCGGACTGCCGCTGCTCGGCGCGGCGGGCGCGAGCAGTGTGGGGCGGTTCGTCGGCGAGTACGACTGGACCGTCGGCGAATCACCGGACGGGTTCCGTATCGATCACGGTCTGCTCGACCGTACGCATGAGACGGTGCCGCCGGGGCGGGTGCAGACCGTACGCATCGTCCAGCCGCTCCTGTGGCGGCGGCGCGGGTGGGTCCGGATCGAGCTGGACGTGGCGGGCTCGTCCAACTCCGTGCTCGTACCGGTCGCTCCGCGCGAAGTCGCCGAGTCCGTGATCGCGCGGGTGCTGCCTGGTGTGACGGTGCCGGCAGAGCTGTCGCGGCCGCCGCGCCGGGCCGGCTGGTGCGTGCCGTTCTGGTGGCGGGGTTACGGTCTCGCCGTCACCGACACCGTCTTCGTGTCCCGCCACGGCCTGCTGCGCCGCAGCCTCTCGCTGGTCCCCCACGCCAAGGTGCAGAGCGTACGCATGGAGCAGGGGCCGTGGGCCCGCTTCAAACGGGTCGCCGATGTGCACGTCGACACCGGCGCCAACAAGACGGTGACCGCCCGGCTGCGGGACGCCTCGGAGGCGGTGGACCTGTTGCACGGACAGGCGGACCGGTCGCGGACGGGGCGGCGGGAGGCTCTGCCGGACCGGTGGATGGCCTGAGGCGCTCAGGAGACCTTCAGGAAACCGCGCCCCGCAGTTCCGCCACGTCGATCTGTTCCGTCTCGTCGTGCGCCGTCAGGTCGATGACCTGGCCGACCCCGCGTGAATCCTCGTCCGCGGGCTTGAACTGGGCCTCGGACTCGGCCTTGTGGAGGGCGAGCGCCTCCTGGCCCACCACGTCGGCGAGGTCCTCGTTCTGTACGGCCTCCAGCGCGTCCGCCCGCGTCTGCGTACCGAAGAAGTCGAACCCGCCCTCGACGGAGCGCCGCCGCACGGGCGAGGCCGGTGCGACCGCCACGGCCGTCGGCACGGCGAAGTGCCCGGACGGGGGCATCGGCTTGGGGGCGGGCTTCAGCTCGGCCGCGGCGGCGGGCGTGGCCGCGGCGGCCGGTGCGGCAGCGGTGGACGACGCGGG